>JAFABO010000130.1 GCA_023426005.1 Bacillota bacterium
ATAATATCAGTCAATTCAAAGAATTGTGCGGTTTACTTGAAAATATTGAAGTAAACGATGAACTGCACAAGGACAGGATTTTCAATCAAATAAAATTTAAAATGGAAACCGGTACATTACAGAAAAAATATATTGAGAAGGGTGAGTTTTATATGAAAAGAAATGTTAAAAAAACAATAGCAATTGCTGCGGCCTTGGTTTGTTTGATCAGTGTTTTTTCAGTTACTTCGTATGGTCAGGGGATAATAAAGTCCATAGTGGGTCTCTTTCATGTGGGCAATATTACAATTACACAATATGATAAAGAACTGCCGGATGCATCAAATATCAAAAGTACCGATGACGGAGAACGCAGAACCGGAGTACCGGAAAGTGCAACCATAGAAGAAGCCCGTGACGCTATGGGCATTGATTTTGCCGTACCTGCCTGGCTGCCGGAGGGCTACAGATACTCCAACAGCGTAATACACAGTAAAAATGGAGTTGAATTACAATATACAAAAGATAAAAATCTAATTTCTCTGCTGATCTCAAAAGGAGAGAACGGAATATCCACAACAGGAGATGTCAGAAAGAAAGCACTCGGCGGAACTACCGTGTATTTTGCCAACGGAATAGTACTATGGGAAGGTCAGGACGGACTGACTTATGAAATGTATCAGATGACCGATAAGGACTTTGACCTGGATACTCTTGAAAAAATCATAGGAACAATGACTGCCGACCCCGGCAGCGATAGCAGCCTTTACTCAAAAAACTAAACATAACAACAAATTGCGGTTTATACTGATCAAGTGCGCTTCCTTCAGCCGGAAAGCGCACTTGATTTCTGAATTTCTTAAATTTCATTTATGAATCCCTTTAACAAATATCCATAACAGTTATCTATTTCTTGAAATAATCCCCTCTGATAATTATATCTGAAAGCTCCATGCCCTGAAGGGCCAGTTTCTTATCACTTTCATCAGGATTTCCGACCAGGGTCCGGTCTCTCAAAACGGCATAACTCTTGTTGGTTTTTAACAGATTTCTGCCCATTGCGGTATTTATGTAGCTTTCTTCGTCCACTCCCATCAAATATGCCAGTGTAGGCATGATATCCACCTGGCCTCCGACAGTACTGATTTCTTCCGGACTTATATTTTTATTATAAAGTATCAGAGGCAGTAATTTATTATTATTCAGCCACCAATCTTCCCTGTTTTTCAATGATTTGGGGTCATCGGGGAAGTATTTATGGACTCCCTCATGATCACCTGTTATTGCCACGACAGTATTGTCCAGTATTCCATCCCTGTCCAGACTGTCCAGCAGCAGACCAATATGCTTGTCGGTATAATTGATACACTGCATATACCCGCCCAGCCTAGACCTGCCAAGCTCCCCCTCCAGATTGAGTTCTTTATACTGCTCGGGAAGCTCAAAGGGTGAATGGCTGGAAAGTGTAACCATGAAAGTAAAGAAGGGCTGCTTTTGCTTTATGATAATTGGCTCGATCTGCTCAAAAAACAAACGGTCGCTTATGCCCATATTTATTTTTTCTGTTATGTTATAGCTGGTAGAATCATAGCATTTGTCATAGCCCATGGAAGTCAAAGCAGGCTTCCAGTTCCAAAAAGCTCCATCCACAGGATGGAATGTTGAGGTATAATAACCTATCCCCTTTAATAATTTAGGAAATGAATTGTATTCTGTAAATGCATTATTAATAAAGGTTGTCCCAAGTTGAATAGGATATACCGAAGCATTGACCATCAAATGGCTGTCGGAACTGTTTCCCCCTCCAACCTGTTCGTGGATACCGCTGAAATAAAGGCTGTTTTTTAACAGCTTATTCAGTGTGGGTGTAATTTCCTGACCGTTCACCTTCTGATTTACAACAAAATTCTCAAGGGATTCAACCTGAATCAGAAGCAGGTTTTTCCCTTTAAACATGCCCTTGTGCTCATTATCGGGCAGTTTTTCATTTTTTTGCTCATACCAGGCTGAAATCCTGTCCCTGTCAGCCCCACTAAGGCTTAACGTACTTTTCTCAGTAAAAAAGTTATATGAGCTGTAAATATTATAGCCTAACGGAGACAAGCTTCTGATGGTGGTTATGGGATTAAACCTGTTAAATATGGATGTAATGGGCAAAGGCTTGGCTGCCCGGTTATTAACCTGTGGTGCAATATATAAAACCCCAAATACCGATACCAAAAATATAAATACTGAAAATACTACATTCCTGTTTACCTTTCTATATAAATTCTTTTTAGACAAGAATATAATAAGCAAGAACGGGATATCCAAAACAAATATCAGATCAATTAAATGTACCAGCGGGAAAAAACTGTTTATGGAATCCCCCAGGTTACCTCCGGCCTTCAGCATATGGAGTGTAGGTAAGGTATTAAAGCCTCTCAGATACCATAAATCCACCAGCAGCAGAAAGGATACCAGGAAATTCACAGTGATTGAGACTAAAAATCTCCCCCTGTTTTTAAACAGAAAAATAACACATATACATGCCAGTGAAAAGGCTATATAGTAAACCGGACGGAAGCTGTAGAGTTGAAACACCGCATTAAAGGCCTCTCTCATCAGGGGAAGCTGATGGGTTTGGTCGAATATAAAACCGATTAACAGTATATTCTTCACAAATATGGACAGTAGAGTATATACCGGGATAAAGTCCTTTGGAATCAGATTTGTAAGAATATTTCTCGGGATATTTTTATTTTTAACCGGCCTGCCGGTATTAAGATTTATTTCCATGGATTTCACTTCGCCCTCAAATAAAATATGCACAAACCCCATTGTAAACTTATGAGCCTTCATTGTAAAGACGTTATAATACATTATTCCGGAAAATATACAAAAAGAATGTTGATTTCTGAAGTTCAAACTGCACATAACCATATAATACTCAGTATTATGTTAATATAAAATAATTTGGAGGTCTATATAATGTTGTATTATCAGAATCCTTTTGACCAAACATTCAGAGTCGTATACAGGATTACAATAAATACCCGGACTCACACACTTACATTGTTCAGAGATAATAATGTTTATAGAACATATCCCGTTGCAGTCGGAAAATTTTCCACTCCAACCCCCAGAGGAACCTTCAGGATAATCAACCGTGTCGTAAATCCCGGAGGCCCGTTTGGAGTGAGATGGCTGGGTTTGAATGTGCCCCGCGGAGATTATGGAATTCATGGAACAAATAACCCTTCTTCAATTGGCAAAAATATTTCAAACGGCTGCATAAGAATGTTTAATAACAACGTGATTGAATTGAGCAATCTTGTTTCAATAGGTACAGTTGTTAATATCATATAATTGGATTAACTTTCAAAAATTTTTCTTGTTAAACTATTTTTGTTATCCACTGTTCAACATTCCATACTTCAGTTACCCAATCCTCATAAAACTCAGGTTCGTGGCATACCAGAAGAATTGTGCCCCTGAATTCCTTTAAAGCCCGCTTAAGCTCGTCTTTTGCATCCACGTCAAGGTGATTTGTGGGCTCATCGAGTATGAGCCAGTTCACATCCTTCAGCATAAGCTTGCACAGGCGCACCTTTGAGTTTTCACCGCCGCTTAGGACCATCATCTGGCTGGTGATGTGCTCGGTGGTCAGGCCGCATTTTGCCAGCGCACCTCTCACCTCTGCATTTGACATGCCCGGATAGTCATTCCAGACCTCCTCCAGCGCCGTATTTGAATTATACCTTTCCGATTCCTGCTCAAAATACCCGGGATACAGGTAATCATCCAGCTTTACTTCACCGGCAAAAGGTTTCTGAATTCCCAGCAGGGTTTTTAATAAAGTGGATTTGCCCAAACCGTTGACACCTTTTATTGCAACCTTTTGCCCGCGCTCCAGAGATATGTTTAAAGTGCCGGTGAGAGCGGATTCATATCCTATTACAAGATTGTGGGTCAGGAATACATACCTTCCCGGGGCCCTGGCTTCTCTGAACTTGAAGACAGGCTTTACCTTTTCCTTCACCTTCTCAATGATATCCATTTTGTCCAGTTTCTTTTGCCTGCTCTTAGCCATGTTTGTGGTAGCAACCCTAGCCTTGTTCCTGGCAATGAAGTCCTCCAGCTTTTCTATCTCTTTTTGCTGCTTTTCGTAGGCCTGCATGGTCTGCTGCTTTGACAGCTGGTACATCCTCTGGAATTCGTCGTAATTGCCGGAATATCTTGTAAGCACCGCATTTTCAACGTGGTAAATCACGTTTACAACATCATTGAGGAAAGGGATATCATGAGATACAAGTATAAACGCATTTTCATATTCCTTCAGATAGTTTTTTAGCCAGCGTATATGATTTTCATCCAGAAAGTTGGTAGGTTCGTCCAGAATCAATATCATGGGGTTTTGCAGCAGCAGCTTGGTCAGCAGAACCTTGGCCCGCTGACCCCCGCTGAGGTTTCCCACGTCGGTTTCGAGACCTATATCTCCCAGGCCTAGACCATTTGCCACCTCATCTATCTTGGAATCCAAAATGTAGAAGCCGTTGTGCTCAAGCACATTCTGTATATCTCCTACATCCTCCATCATGGTATTTAATTCACTTTCGGAGGCATCCCCCATTTTTTCATACATTTCAAGCATTTCCCTTTCAAGATCAAACATATATTGAAAGGCTTCTCTCAATGCCTCCCGGATAGTTTTACCCGGTGTCAGTACAGTATGCTGGTCCAGATATCCGGTGGTTATTCTGTTGCACCACTCCACCCTGCCTTCGTCAGGCATAAGTTTCCCCGTTATAATATTTAAAAAAGTTGATTTACCTTCCCCATTTGCCCCTACAAGTCCCACATGCTCCCCCTTCAGAAGTCTGAAAGAGGCATCCTCCAGGATTTTTCTGGCTCCAAAGCCATGGCTTACGTTTTCTACGGTCAATATACTCATTTATTTGCCTCCGCAATATATACAAATGATTAGTGTTTTTAGACAAAATCTTATCAGAATCAAAAAGGACATATTTAATCATCAAATAGTATAATGTATAATCCGTAATAATGTCAAAAGAAAAGTGAACATTGACAATACATTTCACATGTAATAAAATTATTACATGTGAAATGTATTTATTTCTAACTTTTAAAATGAATTTATTTGGAGGTAGTCCTATGGCAAGTTTTCTGTTGTTGATAATTGCTGCTGTAGTTTTTCTGGCTATAATTGCCGCAGCGATCGTTATCGTTGTAGTAGTTACAAGATCAAAAACTCAAAATCAAATGAACGATTTAAATGCATATAAAGCCATGGCCAATAATTTAGCGCTGTCCAACCAGGAAGTGCGGGAAGAGCTGGCCGAATTGAAAGAAAAGATAAGTTCCATAGAAAAGCTGCTTAAGGAAGTTGAATAAGATGTCATCGGCCAGTGAATCCGCAGGTACTTCCTACAATGATTTGATTAAAGTTTTTGAATCCCTGTCCCACCCATTAAGAATTAAAATTATGGGCATTTTATTTCAGAACAGACAGTATGTAAGCGAGCTTGCCAGAATAGTTAATATCAGCAGGCCGCTTCTCTACATGCACTTGCGCAAGTTGGAGGCAGCAAATTTAATAAGTGGAAATCATGAAATTTCAGAAGACGGTAAGGCAATGAAATATTATGAAATCCATAAATTTGATCTGCATATCACTCCTGAATTGCTGTCCGAAATTGCCCAAAGTGTGACAATTACTCAAGATAGTAAAACTTAAATTCTACTAAAAAAGCCAGCTAATCCGGAGTGCGGATTAAACTGGCTCTTTTCCCGATATGGGACTAACAATTAACCTGTTGATCTTTTGATCTGTATTTATTCAGAAATATTGTCCTCTGCGGGTTTAACCTCCTGCATTATGGCCGGATTCTTTTTCAGCAGATCCATTACATTCATTCCTGTCAAAGCTTCAACTGTTTCGGGGAGCTGGGATATGATATCGGTGACATAACCGGTAACTTTGGCAGCGCCTTTGGCCTCTCCTCCGTTTCCATTGTCAACAATAACAATCTTCTCGGTTTTTGCAAGAGGACTTGCAATAGCCTGTGCGATATCAGGCAATTTTTCAATGATCATCTGAGTTACGGCGGCGTCATTGTACATTTTGAAGGCTTCAGCCTTCTTTGCCATTGCAGCGGCCTCAGCTTCACCCTTTGCTCTGATGATTTCAACCTCTGCCATACCTTCGGCTCTCTTTGCTTTTGCTTTGGCTTCACCTTCCATTTCAATAGCTTTCGATCTTGCCTCGGCAGCCGCGACTTCCCTGTACTTGCTGGCATCAGCTATCTTTGACGCCTGATAGTTTTCAGCGTCGGCCTGCTTCTTTACGGTCGCCTCCAGTTCCTTTTCCCTTCTGAGCGCTTCCTGTTCGGCAAGTTCGATTTCCTTCTGTTTCTTAACGATCTCAACCTGCATAGATGTTTCAGCAACTTCCTTTTTGACTATATTTGACTTGATATCATATGCCAGGTCGGCATCTGCTTTGGCAGTCTGCTGATCCTTATTGTAGGACTGGACCTTCAGCTCTTTGTCTCTTATTGCCTCGGCTATCTGGGTTTCAGCCTGGATTCTTGCGGCTTCACCTTCTCTGTTGGCTTCGGCGGTTTTAATTTTAGTCTCTTTTGTTGCATTTGCTTCGGCTATCTGGGCATCTCTTTTTACCTCTGCGATTCTTGGTTTTCCAAGAGCCTCCAAATATCCATTCTTATCAGATATGTCCTTAATTGTCAAAACCTTGAGCTCAAGGCCCATATTCTGCAATTCTGTTGCTGCAACTCCCTGAACATGTGATGCAAAGGTTTCCCTGTCCTTATATATCTCTTCAACTGTCATTCTTGAAACAATTTCACGCAGTTTACCTTCAAGTACCTGCTGAGTGGTTTTAGCGATAATACCCAACATATAATCCAGACCCTTTGAGGTATTGAACTGTTCTGCAGCCGACAGGATGGAGTCCTTATCGGACTTTACCTTTACAACGGCCACACCGTCAGCAACTATACCAACACCCTGTGAGGTTAATGCACCGTCAATTCTGATATCAATCTGCATATTTTCCAGAGATATGACATCAGTTCTTTCCAGCATGGGAATTACCACCCCACCCCCGCCAGTAATCACTCTTCTGCCTCTAAAACCTGTAACAACCAATGCTTTATCCTGTGGAACTTTTTTGTACATTGAAATAAATGTAAACAGTAAAATAAAGAGAACCACAATAATCAATGCCGGTATTAAATATACTGAATAATCCATTTTTGACACTCCTTTTGTTTATTTATATATTAACTCTCTTTCAGACACTATACTGCATCGTTTTTATGTCCATTGATTTCAATGCTGCCGATGCATTTAATTTCTGACGGGAGTTTCTATAACACAATTTATTAAATTAAATCAACTCATCCTTTGCCTAAATTCCCTGAAATTCGCTTACAAAAAAAGTATTGTCCTCAATCCTGCAGATGATTACCCTCTGTCCCTGCCTTACGGCTCTGTCATCAACATGTCTGGCAGGTCCGGTACATTTTAAGGAATTGACAGTATACTGAATAGTGCCAAAGCCTTTTTCCAGAATATCAGTGGTAACTTCGGCCTGTATTCCTATCAACTGTTCCCTCGATACGTTAGAGGTATTTTCGCTTTTGTAGACAGGCTTTACAACAAAGTTATAAAGGATGGCCGAGACAAATATGGCCGATATCAGGGCTGCGGCAAAAACAATTGCCGAACCCCAGCTGAAAAGCTTGGCTCCCATTATTCCAAATCCGCCGAAAACCGTAAGGAAGGATACAGCCACCAAAGGGTTAATCAATACCGAAACCCAGGACAATATGCTATGGGATCCTCCTGTGTTTTCCAGTGCACCATGATCTCCATGCACATCACTGCTGTGGTGTCCCAGGCTGTGATCTGCTTGCCCTATGCTGCCGGCATCCGAATGGATATGTCCGATTTCGGCATGGCCTATATCCACATGACCGTGATGTCCGAAATGTCCGTCTATGCCGGAGCCCACATCCCCTCCTCCATGAAAGACACCTGATATACCGCTGAGCACCAGAGATATAAAGGTATAAAAAACTCCTACCAAAAATACCACTATATAAAAGTAATACATCCCGCCTTCACCCCCATCATTTACCAACTCTGTCTCTGAATTCATTGATTTAATTATAACTGAATCACTTACTTTTCACAAATAGTAATATGAACTTATTTGGAATGATCTTAACTGTTTTAAGCATTTGCATTTGCTTTGTGCCCGGGTGCAGTTCAAAGCTTTTATTTAATATTGTTATTGCGGTTTCTCTCTCTTTTGCATTATTGCCGGGATTAAGATATGCGCTTGGATTTATAAACGGTATTTCACCTTATTTCAAAAAAGGCATTAACAAAGTAGTTAATGCCCCTTTTAAGTATTTATCGTTTAAATCATTTTTCCGATCAGCTTATTTCTGATAATTTTTTCAGACTTTGCCCTGTTATTTTTACTCAGTGTCTGTGCAGCTAAATCAAATGCTTTATTTATGATTGCATCACTCATTTGAAACTCTTTAGCTGCAAGTTCCATAACAATTTTGTCATGTTTGGGACTGTAGAGTCCGTTTTTCTTTTCCAGCTTTTCATATTGCTGCTGGCAAAATTCATATATTTCCAAACATTTTTTAGAATCCAACAAAGCTACACACTCCTTTCAATAATTTTATACCACCATTTCCCGCTTCATAAACATTATACTTTAAAATTATTAATAAATTGTGTAAATTATATGAAGATTATATTACTTTTCATGCAAATTATTTAAAAAGTTATTAATCGTTAACTCAAAAACAACCCAATAGCGCCATATTGGAATTATATATTTGAATGTTTTTAATAAAAATTACACATATTTATATTGGCTGAAGTAAATTTTTGAAAGGATTGATATAATGCAAAATCATAAAAAGCAGGACAATATATCGGTTAATATAATCAGTGAGCAGAATGAGGTAAAACCGGCGGCCCAAAAACCAGCCGGCAATGCCGGAAAGGATCCCTTTTGTGTCTATGACCATAAGAGACATGCTGTGGGTTCAATAATTGTCAACGAAGACGGTACCCAGTCAGTATGCTGCGAGGACGGTTCCTGGAGAAACAAATAACCAATACGCAAATACTTCAAGTGATACTGAATAGTAACAATAATAAGAACTACAAGTGTTTTGGCTGCTGCAGAACACCCGGACATCCTGTAATGGGCCGCTGCTCCAAACGGCACTTGCCGGTTTGCCAGTTAAAACATTTGTAGTCCCTTAAAAATTCAGGTGTGTCCTTTAACGGAGCTTCTCATTTGCTGTCCAGCTTCCAATCACAGGCTTCCTCAATGGCAGCGGCCAGCTTCTCCAGACCGGAAGCATCCTCCGCATCAAATCTTCCTATTAGAGGACTGTCTATATCCAGAACCCCGACTACCTCACCCTTGCATCTCAAAGGAATAACTATTTCAGAATTTGAGGCAGAGTCGCAGGCTATATGCCCGGGAAACCGGTGCACATCCTCAACCAGCCGGGTCTTGTTTTCCAATGCCGCAGTTCCGCATACGCCCTTTCCCATTGCGATATGGACACAGGCCACTTTTCCCTGAAACGGGCCCAATATTAACTCATCATTTTTCATAAGGTAAAACCCCACCCAGTTGATATTGTCCAGGACCTCATTAAGAAGTGCCGACGCATTTGCCAGATTGGCAGTCGCATCCTGCTCGCCTTCAAGCAACGCTTTCATCTGGGAGAGCAGCAATTTATACATTTCAGCCTTTTCTTCCGGATATGATGCATTAATATCTTTCATGCTGTGAATTCCTCTTTTGATTGAGGCTTTCATCAGTTTCAGCCTCCTGTGTGTTTTTCCTGTCATTTTGCGTATTAAAAATATTTTCCGAGTTTATGAATTTCTCAAGTTCCAGGCTGTTCTTAAGTCTCAAGGCTTCGGCCTTCAGTTCGGTCTCAGCCTTTAGCTGCTGCCTTTTCAACAAATAATCCTTAACCTCATGGAACAATCTTGGGCCGAATATAAGCACCAACGCAATTATAGGAATAAGAAAATTTCTATCCATATACGATAAATCCTCCGCATATCCACATTACATACAAATCTTATCTGCCAAACAATACTATTAATTATAGCACATATAATATGTACATAACCAGCGGATTTTAGCAATAACTTATATGGAAATAAAGCTTTCAGGATGTTTTATATAAACTCCCTGATTTGATTTCCGATATTTCCTGATATAAGTCCTCCGTGGTAGCAGACCACTCTTTCAATATCATAGTTCAATAAAGTCTCAAGTGATTTTCTTGCCTGAACCATATCATACGTATGTACCGGATTTGGCCCTGCCAGCCTTCCGTCGCTGACATTCAGTGCATCACCTGCAATAAGGGTTTTGTATTTTTCAAGATATATGCTGATATGCCCGGGAGTATGTCCTGTGGTATGGATAATCTTCAGACCGCCGCAGCAAGGCAGTTCCTCTCCGTGGCTTAGGATATCTGTCACTTTTGGCTTATTGCCTGAAAACATATCATTATATTCTTTTCTCTTATCAGGAGTCAATTCAGCCAGTTCCCGTTTCTTTTTCTCCAGCATTTCCGCTGTAAATTTAATGGGCATCTTTTCAGCCTGGATATACGGCTTTTCGAGTTCATGGGAAAACACCTGTACTTTACCCTGTTCCCTGCCGGCGTTATCCACTGTCTTAACAATTTGTGCCAGGCTCCCGATATGATCCATATCCTGATGTGTAATAATTATCTTAGTGAGCTTTTCAGGCTGGACTCCCTCCCTTTTTATGAGCTCTATTATGCTTTGAGTCTGACCCGGCAGCCCTGCATCAATCAATACAAGCTCCCTTTCATCCCACAGTAATACCGGATAAATAAATCCCATATTGGGAACATTAGCTTCCAGTTCAAGCACGGCAAATCCTTCTTCAACTTTCATAATAAACGAGGCTTAGCCTCTTCACCTCCATACTTTTATTTATTGGCCTTATGATAATCCATCAAAAAAGCTTTTGTTTCATCTAACCCTTTAAGAGACGCCTCAAGAGAGGTTATCCCGTATCTTAAAGCTGCCAGCCAGAACGGATACTGCGGCTTTTTCCTGGCATCTTCACTGCCCGCATAATAGGAATGAATCTGGTTCAGCTGTTTGTACTTAAGCTCGTTCCTTACCTTTGCCTGCTCAAGCATTGCCAGGATATCTTCAAGCTCCATCCTGTTGCCAAAGGATAATTTTAAAAGCAGTTCCGATCTCTCGGGCTGGTATTCCACCGGTTCGACCAGCCAGGCTTTTAAAATGGCCGCCCCTTTATCTGTGATATGGTAGCTTTTCTTTCTCACAGCTTCACCGGGGGAATCTCTTTCAATAAGTCCCGAACTTTCCAGCCGCGATAATACAGGATAGAGATGTCCAAAATTTTCATTCCAAAAGTAAGATATACTCTTGTCGCAGAATTTTTTGATATCATAGCCCGACATTGGCCCCAACAGGCTAAGTACTCCAAGCACGGCGTACATTGTCTTGTTTTTCATAAATCCTCCTTTCTATATATCAGAGTGATATAATAAAAGTATATCACTCTGATATATAATGTCAATAATATTAATTAGAAAATATTAAAGACAAATGATAATAGTACGGGAGCACAATTAAATATTTTATATGTATTTAAATTTGTGTCAGTTTTGTGATATGTCTTTATAATCAAACATTTTTTCCAGAACCGAATAAGCATTTTCATTTTTTGCTTTTGCCGTCTCATCCTTCTTGTATTCAACTCTGACAGCCAAATAATAATCTTTTTCGGGAAAGCCCAGATCAAGCAGAAATTTAATTTTTTCTGTGGGCAGAGCATATATATGCGTGTCGCTCTGTCCCTCCAATTTTGACATTACTTCCAGGTTATTGCCGATATCCAGTCCATGGCTTTTTGCCACATTATCCAAGGGTTCAAAAACTCCCTGCTCTTTATATATTTGCAGAGTATTCCTATCCACAAGCACGATTTGTGCGCCATCTGAGGAGAATTCCAGATCAACCCTGGGTCCCATCAGAGGCACAAAGCCCAGTGCCCTCTTATTGTCATTATTTACATCCTTGATAACTGTTTCAAAATATTTATTGATAGCTTCCTGTGTCTTCTCTTCGATTTCCCTTCCGTCGGTAACATATCCAATCTGAATATCAGGTTCTGTACCTCCGCTTGAAATTATAATAATTGCCACAGCAGTAACAAGAAGAAGTATACCTACTATTACATAATTCCTGTAATAATACCAAAAATTCGAAAGCTTGCTTGCCATTTTGCTTATTCCTCGCTTTTCATATAAATTATTTGACTGAAATATTTACTTCCTCAATTTATCTCAATTTACATTATATAGGCTGGCAATACATCAATGTCAATACTATTATTCAAAATTTTGAAAATCTTGTAACCATTTTCAGCAGCCTGAGTTTAATATCTTAAAATAAAAAGCCTTATCCTGCGCATCCGGCGGATAAAGCTGTATATTTGTTGAATCTCCAGTACTTTTAACATGTGTTTTAAGTCTATGGATTGTCTACATTAAACTCTGAATGTTGCAGAGATTTGCATAAACCCCGTTTAAATTCAAAAGCTCTTCATGCTGCCCTTCCTCTGCGATTTTACCATTTTCCAGAACAATTATCTTGTCCGCCCTTTTTACCGTTGACAATCTGTGGGCAATGACAAAAAGAGTCCTGGTTCCGGCAATCTTGTCGATAGCCTCCTGAATTTCTGTCTCCGTTTCGGTATCAACAGCGGAGGTGGCCTCGTCAAGGATAAGGATGGGTGAGTTTCTGAGCACCGAACGTGCAATAGATATTCTCTGCTTCTGGCCTCCGCTGAGACGTACGCCTCTCTCTCCGATAACGGTATCATATCTTTCCGGCAAAGACATAATGTATTCGTGGATACATGCAGTTTTGGCCGCCTCTTCTATTTGTTCCCTCGTTGCCCTGTTGCTGCCGTAGGCAATATTTTCAGCTATAGTGCCGTTAAACAGGAATACATCCTGCAATACCATGCTCAGCTGATTTCTAAGGGATTCCAGGGTCATGTCCCTTATATCGATCCCATCCATTAATATTTCCCCGGAATTGGGATCGTAAAATCTGGCCATCAGAGCCGAGACTGTGGTTTTACCCACCCCTGTCGGCCCCACAAGTGCAATCATCTGACCGGCTCCTGCCTTGAAGCTGATATCCTCCAGCACCTGGATATCGCCCTTATAGGAAAAACCGACATTCTTGAATTCCACCGCCCCCGACAACTTTCCAACTTTTTTGGCATGAGGTTTATCCTTTATATCAGGATCTGTATCCAGCACCTCAAAGACCCTTTCCGCTCCGGCCAGTGCCTGCTGCATGTCCTCAACAACCCTGGTCAGTGTTGAAATAGGTGCGTAAAACAGGTTCAGATAAAGCAGAAAAGCAACAACTTCGGATATGCTCAAATTTGTTTTTAAGGCAAGCAGCGGGCCTGCTATCAAAACAATAACAGTACCTATGGAAGAAATAAAGTTGACGGCAGGGTTTAGTATTCCCGAATAAAACAGTGCCTTTATCAAGGCTGTTGAATGCTCCTCGGACTTTCCCGAAACCTTCCCCAGCTCATATTCCTGTTTATTAAAAACCTGTATTTCCTTCATGCCGGAAAAGTTGTCCTGCAGTACAGCATTCAGTTCAGCTATTTTGGCCTGGCCAACCTTGAAATACTTCCTTATTTTCCTCAGAATGATGGATAAAAATGCGATAAAGGGTATTGGGATACAGACCATCAGGGCCAGGAGCGGATTTATAAATACAAGTATGACCAACACTCCTACAAGTGTGATGATATTGGTAACAAGATCAGGTATTGCGTGTGCAATAAGATTTTCAAAGGTATTTATATCGTTTACCACCCTTGACATGAGCTGCCCGGTCTGTTTGTCATGATAGTAGCTCATGGAAAGTTTCTGGAAGTGGTCGTACAATACCCCTCGAAGACGAGCCACCAGACTCCATGAGGCCACATGTGCAAAGTAATTGTTCAGGAACTGGAACAACGCTCTCAATGCAAAACAGCCTAAAAGTGTAAGAGACAGAAATACTATGGTATTGATGGCTCCCCTGTAATCTCCCGTTTCCATTATGGCAATTATTTTTGAGGTTATGAACGGAGCCACCAGGTTTATACCCGAAATCATGAATAAAGCGATGGTAGATATCACAAGATAACCGGCCCAGGGTTTTGCAAGTTTAAATAATCTGATTATGTATTTCATACTTATCTCCGGATAATATTATTTTAGCCCAGAAATCTGGCTATCAGATTATTATATCACCATCTTGCTCAAGAGTGTATGCCCGGTCGGAATCTTGCATCAAATCCGCTTTTTTGTCTCTGTACATAAGATCTGCCGACAGGATTATGACCAACCCTGATACAGACAGTATAATCACAGTATAGTCATTGTTCTATATTCCAACCTTTTTTAATCTGCCGCTGCCTCCGAATGTGCCTTGATAAGCTCAACGGCATTATAGAGCAATTCGGCAGCTTCAGCACGGGTAATCTCGTCCTTGGGATAAAAATTTCCCTCTTCATCAAGCTCTGCCACACCATATATCAATGCTCTCTGAATGGCCTGGCTATACTGCTCCGACATCTGGCCGGCATCCTTTATTGCAGGCGGCATTATTTTCAGCAAAGGCAGCTTGTAATGCCTTTCCATAGCATTAACCAGGGTATCTGTGAACTGTTCTTTCGTCCAAAACCGGTTCATTTCTATGTCTTTATCTACTTCCACCCCATTAACGGAAGCAGTGATCAGAGCATTTGCATACCACGCAGCATCATCGGCTTTGGTAAAATAATCAGTGGCTTTTGGTTCTTTTGCAAAGCGTACCAGGTCAAGGTTCAAGTCCAGAGCTCTTACCAGCAGGTGCAGTGCCTGGACTGTTGTAACCCTTGAATTTGGTGAAAATATACCTTCACTGGTACCTGCTACAATTCCCCTTTCCTGCAGTGAAATTATCTTATCCTTTGCAGGTACGTCGGACAAATCCTTAAATGGTATTGAAATTGCTACCGCACTGAGCGTAACCGAGAGTGAAAGAACTGCTGCGGCTGAAAGTGTAATTATCTTCTTTTTAAATGTCATGAAATCACCTCTTATTATCTTGTTATAAGGACTTTATAAGGACTTTGCAATGTTAGACAATATATAAAAGAAAAAAGTTCCACTTCACAGCTTTAATATTTATATCAAATTTGTCTCACATTTATTTCAGTCCGGTTACATGACAAAATCAACTATTTTCCAAACATTATTCAATTGATATAAGTAAAACCTAATATTAAATAAATACTGTTTAAATTTATCCAACTATCAATTATAATAAAGGAATATGCTTATGCTATGCATACAATAATATGATACACGCAGGTGGATTTTATGAACAAAGGATTAAAAAGATTATTAATCGGCAGACCATTAAAAAATGAAGAGATCCATGGAGAAAAATTTGGTGTTTTGTGGGGACTGCCCATACTCTCCAGCGATGCGATTTCCTCTGTGGCCTATGCAGGACAGGAAATTCTGCTGGTATTGCTTCCCATTGCCGGTTTTCTGGCCTTTAAATACATGGCCTATATTTCTCTGGCGATTATTGTGCTTCTAGGTATTTTGACACTTTCATACCGCCAGACAATCGACTGTTATCCCAACGGCGGCGGTGCTTATGTGGTTGCTAAAGAGAATATAGGTTTGATTGCTGGGGTTACAGCCGGTTCGTCACTGTGCATCAGCTATATACTGACAGTGGCTGTAAGTATTGCATCGGGTGTCCAGCAAATTGTATCCGCATTTCCTGTTTTAAAGCCATATACCTCCTACCTGTGCGTGCTTGTAATAATACTCATGACGCTGGGTAATCTGAGAGGTATAAAAGAATCTGCCAAGCTTTTCAGCCTTCCTACTTATTTCTTTATTTTTTCAATCCTTTTAATGCTTGTTGTAGGCGTTATTAAGATTTTTGCAGGATATAAGCCCGAGCCCCTCGTTTTGGATGAAAGCAGCTTTCAGCCTGTAACACTGTTTTTAATCCTCAGCGCATTTACAAACGGCTGTGCTGCACTTACAGGCGTCGAGGCCGTAAGCAACTCAGTACCAAACTTCAAAGCACCCTCAACTAAAAACGCAAAAGCGGTGCTGGCTCTTTTGTCAACCCTGGTTTTAATTGTTTTTGGAGGAACATCTATTATTGTCAATTATTATCCGATAAATCCCGAGAAGGGTGCAATGCTGGTCCAGATAGCCCAGATGATTTTCGGAAGGAATATATTGTTTTATACCATAACCGTTCTTTCCTTCGCCATTCTGGTATTGGCTGCCAATACGGCATATTTCGGGTTTCCCAATCTTATATCGGTAATGGCAAGAGAGGGTTATGTCCCGAGGCAGCTGAGTATGCGAGGGGACAGATTAAGTTTTTCAAATGGAATCATATCTTTGTCGGCTATAGCAGCCCTGCTTATTTTAATATTTAATGCCAATGTAACAAGACTTATTGGTCTATATGCCATTGGAGTTTTTATATCCTTTACTCTGTCCCAAGCCGGCATGTTTTTCAGATGGATCAAAAACAAGGGTGACAATTGGGTCGTTAAAGCGGCAATAAACGGGTTTGGGGCATTTGTGACCTTTGTAATAGTAATCGTTATTGCAATAACAAAGTTTACCATGGGAGCCTGGATCGTTGTAATTGTTATCCCCGTTATGATCTTCCTGATGCTGAAAGTAAAGACCCATTACATGGCTCTGCATAAGCAGTTAAAAATCAGCCCTGAAGAATTGAAGGATGTCAGTATTTCCAGGGATGTTTATACAAATAGAGTTATTGTGCCCATTGCAGGTATAAACAAGGCCAGTATACGTGCGCTGAGATTTGCCAGAACGATTTCTGACAACGTAGTAGCCTTTAATGTTTCTATTGATGAGGAACAGGGCAAAAAAGTACGTGAAAAATATAATATGATAGACACGGATATACCTTTAATTGTAAAATATTCACCCTTCAGGAGGGTAGTGGAACCTCTCCTGATGTTTATAGAATCTGCCGAATACGATTATCAGAAAGGTGATATTATTACTGTCATTCTGCCGCAGTTTGTGGTCAAGAGGTGGTGGAACAACGCTCTTCACAATCATACAAGAGCTATAATTGAAAGGCAGCTGATCAAGCATAAACATATTGTTATCTGTACCATGCCTCTTCAAATGAAGGATGATGACAGGGTTCTTAAGTCGCATAAATATAAATAGATAAAAAGAGCTGGATGCCTTATTCACGCATTCAGCTCTTTTTATTTGTCAATCCCTGCCCTTATCTCAACAGCGGTCCTTATCAAGTCTACGAACTCTATACCGATTTTATCATTTTCGCCCATCTGATCCACCAATATTTTAAGACTCTTCTTAACAAGAGTTAGCCTGTTATCCATTCCCATGGAGCCGGAGACATCAATAACAAACAGCAGGTCAAGTTTGTAATTTTTCCCATTTCAGCACCAGCTCCACCAGATCTCTCAGGGAGGGCTCGTCATCTACTACCAATATCTTTTTCATATATGTACCTCAGATATGTTTACTTTTTAAGTTTTCTTATTATTATGAAGCCCAGGACAGCGGCAACTATCAAAATGATTATATTAAATATCAGCTTATAGTTTATACGTATTTCTTCTGAGTTCCCTGAAGCTGAAACTTTGTTGATATTTTCAATATTTAAAAGGTCATAGCCCTCTGTCAGTATTTGAGCTTTATAATTTGAGATATCATAACTTTTCGGGGTATTTATCTCATTACTGCCATACCTCAAAGTAAAATTCTTTGTTTCAGCGCCTTTAAAAACCAACTCGTCAACCAGGTATTCTACCTCAACACCCGAAACTTCCACAGGCTTGTCGTCATTATTTTCGATAGTTATTTCAGCTTCATCTTTTACATTCAGATAAGACTCCAGAGGGATGATTAAATCCCGGTATTTTACATTATCAAATTCAAGATTATAAAGTGCTTTTGTCACGCTGCCGTTAAAGGATACATTTCTTTTAAAGGTACTTCCTGTTTTAAGTGAGACCTTATTAAGCTTAAGGTTTTTCATATTTTTTAATTTGATAACAGTTGTGTTTCCCTTCTCTTCGGAAGTATATTCAGGAGCCAGTGTTTCAATGAAGTATTCCTTATTCCGCAATGTCCTGTCATAATTTAATGTAACAGTTGAAAACTCCACCTTCTCCAGGTTGTTGAACAGTTTGAAACGATAGCAGGTGTACTTTTTGCTGCCGCTAAAGTTTATCTCCGGTTTACTGCTGCCGTCCACATTATAAATAATATCATCCTGAACTTTTTCCCAATGGGTGCTGTCGTAACTTCCCCAAAGCTCAAGCTGCTTTGCAAAGTTTGTGCTGCTGCTGGAAATTTCAATGGACGTGGCTGCAACATCTGACGGTACATTGTCCTTCAGAACATAATCGTAATAAAACCAATCATCTTTAACGAAGGAATTGACCAGTTTCAGCTCATAGCTTTTATGGGTACTTTCTCTGCTTTCATTAAAACTGTTTATAAAATATGGCACAGGCTCGTTGTCATTATCAAAAACCATTATATCCGCCATGTTTTCAGATAGCTTATTATAGACTTCAGACGTCAGCCGTACCGCCTTATAATTCTTTTCCCCATGGTTTTTCATATCCGCACCGTATAAAAAATCAGCCGCATTTACAAACATTGAACTGGATACAATGAATATTGCAATACTAAGTATTATTCTTTTTTTCATCAGGCATTACCTCACCAACAAAATTAATCTTCCTGTTAAAGTATTGATAGACAAAGGAAATGGCTATGAGAGTCAAACCAAATATAAAGTATGAAACTATCCTATAGCCCTGTGTCAGGAAAGACAAATCAACAACAAATAATTTGGCAACTGCCATAATGCAAAAACCCAGGCCAAATCTTCTTATTAATACATACTTTTTGATGAATCCGAAAATAATCCATGAAAGTGAGGTCACTAAATAGACAACACTTATCAATGCATTATTAAATCCAAGATTAAACTGCATTATCAGATTTTGAGTCAAAATGACAATAAAATATAACGAGATAATGAGAGGGCATAATTCAATTCCGATTTTCCGTTTAGCCACCAGCTTCATTATGAACTCACGTACCGCCAATACGGATAGCAGTGAGATTGCGGCTATTTCAACCGTCCCGAGGATACATGCTCCCCTTGAAGCATTGTTCAGAAAACCTTCAACAGGTGAAAAGAAATTCAGAACAAATAACCATGCAACGCCTATTACATAAAGCACGGAAGATATGACCTCCGTCACTTTATCCTTAATAATATTGATTTTAGGCATAAGGTATGCAATTATAAAGCCGGCTAAAATCATCGCAGCATTTATCAGATAATCCAGACTAAAACTGCTGCCAATTAAAGGCCCATACAAGTAGTCCCTCAGTTCAACTCCCAATAAATACAAGGAGAAAAACCAGATATTTATCAGGGTAATATACTTGTAAGCTTTAGCTGACCCGGCCGAGATCTCATTTTTATAAATCAAAGCACTTAAAATTACCATACTTCCGGCAGTTACAGCCAGGTATTTATATACAAACAGCGAACCGTTATAGTTTGGTATATCAAATAACATAAAGGCGGCAAGACACAGGAATGTAATTACCGTTCCCGCTCTCTTAAAGCCTTTTACATTCTTAATTATGCCGTATGTAAGCAACGCCGTGCCTTCAATCAGCCATCCCAGTGAAAACCAGGTTTTATCAAATTGGAAGGGTATTATCAGCGCAACAAAGGTGAGTCCGGTAATGTAAAACAGAGCCCTTGCCTTCCTCTCTTTTTCCATAAAGCTTTCAGTAAATCTTCCCATTGCAATATATACGGCTGCAAAAGCGGCAGCCAGGGCACCTGTAAAATCTTCAAGCCCGGTGAGGTAAAATACCGTGTAAAGCAAAATGCTGCTTATAACAGTGTTTTTTGCCAGCAGTACAATGTCGGAGGTCCTGAAGCTGAGCTTATACCTGTATGCACCGGCAACAGGTATAAGGGTATATATTATAAAAGCCAGAACAATATAGGCAATTGAAATCAAGTCATCTGCTGAAAATCCTGCGGTGCCTGTACGTCCTCCAAACATGATGGCCAATATATAGATTGATCCGGTGACATTAAGCCAGAAACCTATATATGCAGTTACAAGCCACCGTTTATTTACCGAGATAACCAATGCCAGCAGGTTGAGCAGAACAAAATATACCATTGCACCGTAAACAATGCTCTTATTCCCTTCAATGGAAAGTATGGGCAGATAACCTCCTATAATTGCAAAGCAGGATATGGTCTGGGAGCCATATCTCTGAGACAGTACAAAAGCACCCGCAGTTACCAGAACCGTTAATCCCAGAGCAGGGAACATATCCAGCAGGTTAAAGCTGAAATAGCTCAGGGCAAGTCCGACGTATAAAATTGCGATGCCCCCGCTTGTCAGCCCGATTGAAAAGATATTGGTTTTCTTGCGGTTGAAGAATTCACCGGCCATCAGCATTACCAGACCTATAGCAAAGGTAAAAATACTTTTCAGAATGTCCGGCAATTTGAAATATGTAAACTGGGATGCTGCTATGATTCCGATTATTAAAAGAAAAATCCCAAGTTTATTGATAATATTCAGTCCGATAAAGGATTCTATGTTGTTCTGTTTTACACGGCCTTTAATCTCTTCTTCGGTCAACTGTTCCTGCCGCAGCTTCTGGAATCCGGCAGCCCGGCTTTCATTCAAGGCTTTTGAATTCCTTAATATTTCCTCCCTGGCAGCCCTGACCCTTTCTTCAAGCAATTTTCTGAGTTCATATATCCTGGGATATATCTCATCCTGGAGATTCACCCTGTTGGCCTGCAAAATACCAGCCATTTCATCTATCCGTTTCTTTTCGGTCATTTCAAAGTAAGTAAGTCTGTTTAATTCACCTT
>JAFABO010000016.1 GCA_023426005.1 Bacillota bacterium
TGCAAAGCCGTGGAGTTTATCACTTCCCGCTCAACAAGTCCATTTTAGCCGACGATGACCTGCAGTGTTCGGCTCTGGGCAACAGTTCAACCAGTTGGGGAGCCAGAAGCGTTGAAGCCTGTGTAAAGTTTGACCTGGATACACCGTATTCACTGGGGCATTTCGTATGGGTAGGACAGGACCATCTCGGCGAGCCCACTCCATATCACACAAAGAACTCTTACCTTGGACACATTGACACGGCAGGTTTCCCCAAGGATTCCTATTATTTGTTCCAGGCAGCCTGGACCGACTATAGGAAAGCGCCCATGGTACATCTCCTCCCCTATTGGGATTTTTCACCGGGGCAAATCATAGATGTACAAGTTTACTCAAATGCACCGGAGATCGAGCTGTTTTTCAACAATGCAAGTCTGGGTGCGGTAACCCTCAAAGACCGTTTTTCAGCCAGCTGGCAAATGGCTTACCAGCCCGGAACCTTGCGGGCGGTGGCCTATGACGAACAAGGCAATGTAATTGCAGAAGAGTGCAGGAGCTCCTTTGGTGACGCGGAAAATCTTCAAATCCAGCGTGAAAGGTTTGGAGAGCTTGAATTTATAACCATTACGGCTGCAGACAGGAACAGTAACTGTGTGGAGAATGCCAACTGCAGGGTTCGCATCACGGTAAAGGGAGGGGAACTTCTGACCCTGGACAACGGCGACTCCACAGACTACGACCAATACCGCACGGATAGCAGGCGTTTGTTTAACGGAAAGCTTCTGGCCGTCGTGAAATGTGAAAATGACGACCCGCCTAACATATCTGCGGCAATGGATGACAGTGATATTCCCATACGGAAGATCGAACTGTCGGTACATGACTACACTGTTACCGCACGGATTTTCCCTGAGAATGCAACATATGGCGACCTGTACTGGCGGTTGACCGATGTGGGTGGTATTGACAGTCCGCTGGCCACCCTCAAGGCTGCCGGGGACGGCAAAAGCGCAACAGTAATTCCAAAGGGCGACGGCAGGGTCTATGTACGCTGCGCTGCCAGAAACGGGCGCGGACATGTGACAATAATATCTCAGCAAACCATCAATATTACAGGCATGGGCAAAGCATTTCTCAATCCCTACAGCTTTGTGTCGGCAGGGCTGTGCAGCTGCAGCAATGTTGAGCTCTCCAACGGCAACGAACGGGGCATTGCAACCCTGCACAGCGGCGAAAGTCACGTGGGCTTCAAAGATGTGGACTTCGGGGATTACGGCTCGGATGAAATCACTTTGCCGCTGTTTCCTCTTGGGAAAGAGCCATTTACTTTTGAAATATGGGAAGGGATGCCCTCTGAGGGAGGCCAGCTGCTTTGCACGGCAGCCTACGACAAAGGCTCTGTATGGAACATCTACCAGGAAGCGACTTATAAGCTGCCCAGGCGTTTGCGGGGCGTAACCACCCTGTGTCTGGTGTTTAGAGAAAAAGTCCATATCAAGGGCTTTTCCTTTAAAAAGTACATAAAGGCTTTTCAAAAACTTTCTGCCGCGGAATGTGATACTATTTATGGGGATTCTTTCAAGGTCAATGCCAATACGATTGAGAATATTGGAAACAATGTTTCCATCATATATGAAAATATGGACTTTGGTGTTACCGGAGCAAGCAGTGTCGCCCTGAGCTGGAGATCAAAATTGCCGGGCAATTCCATTCAAATTGTAATTACCGGTGAAGAAGAAAAAGCCCAAAAAGTGGTATTTGCAGGTGGTTCCGAAAATTACACAAGCATGGTATTTCCACTGGGAGAAAGGATTACAGGTAAAAAGACGGTATCGCTGATTTTCCTTCCCGGAAGCAGCATAGACATTGCATGGCTGCAGTTCCACCGGTAGGCAAGCTTCTAAAAACATTAAATATAAGGCTCTTAACGGCAGTATTCCCGGCGGGTGACTTAACAACCCACCGGGAATGCCGTTCAAAAGTGTATGTGTTATAAACAAGGTTTATCTGATTTATGCAACGCCCACAGTGATCAGGATATTGGCAAACACCCTCTTTTCACCTGTTGAGACTGCTATTTTAACATTATCCCGTTTGCACGCTTCATAAAATTTATACCGGTCAAGCTTTCCCAGTACAACATCCTCGGGAAGGATACTCCTGAACTCACCGAATATCTCCGGTTCCTCTCCCGGCCCCGGAACCATTACCTCCGCAGCTTCAATGGCAAGAGTTTTATCAATGACCTCCAAAACCTGCGTCACATTGGGAACACCGTGTGTCAGCCCAAGATATACCTTTTTGGTATTCTCTCCTGTGTTTGATTCCATGGGATAGTTTCCGTCGGCTATCAAAATTTTATCCCCATGCCCGCATGCTGCAAGAAGCCCTGCCAGCCCAGGATTTATACAAGCTGTTTTAAGCATAGTCTGCTCCTTTATTTATCCTTTTCATTTTTTCTCAGCTGTCCAAGAGTTCCTCCCGGATGCCACTTTACATACTGCTGAGGTGTAATATCTTTTTCACACTGCAGCAGCAGGCTCAATATCTGAAGCACGAACACTTCTGCAAGTATTGACGCTCTGGGAGCCCTGTTCAGGGGATCGCCCTCATTTTCAACCCCTGCATACAGGAAGGCATCGGCATTTTGGACCAGCCAGGAGTCCCTTTTACCGGTAACCGCAATAATTTTTGCCCCATTGTTCTTCAGGGTCGTCACAGTAGCTTTAAGCTCGGAGGTTTCGCCGCTGTTTGATATTGCAATCACAACATCTCCCGGCCTTACCTGACCTGAGGAGCCGTGAACTGCTTCGGTGCCGTGGAGCTCATACGCAGGCGTACCGGTAGACGACAGCAGGGAGGCTATATAGCCCGCTACATGCCCAGGCTTTCCTATTCCAGTGATATGTACCCTGCTCCCATACTCTTCGGCATCCATTATGAGCTCCATAGCCTTTTTATAAACCTCAAGGCTTATATCCTTCTTTAAGGCTTCTATCTCATTTATGGAAATATCAACAAATTTTTTTAATACGTCATCCAATTTTTGTTCCATAATCACACCCCCCATTTTCCAATGTAATTATCCTTTTTCATTAAATCCCTGACCTCCTGAAGCACCGGCAGGGAAGTTATTGCCCCCATTCTCGAAACCGTAATGGTGGCAGTGTAGTTGGCAAAATCAATGGCTTCTTCCATAGTCATGCCCATGCACACCGCCGAGCAGAAGGCTCCTGTAAAGGAATCCCCCGCTGCCGTGGGATCAGCTACCTTGACAATGTCCACACAGGGTTTGACAATGAACATATCCCTGTTCATAAATGCCACACCATTGCTGCCAAGTGTTATTATCACATTTTTGACACCCTTGCTGAGCAGAGCTTTGGCGGCCATTTCAACTTTATATATATCTATTCCGCCGTCCCCGGCGGTAATTTTAATTCCTGTCAAACCATATGCCTCATGCTCATTGGGCGAAATATATGTCAGTTTGGAGAGAAGGTCGTCGTCCAGAGGCTGATACGGAGCAGAGTTGAGCATTACCGGCACTCCTTTTTCATATGCGTAATCAATGACTTTTCTATTTACCTCCAATGGTATTTCCAATTGCAGGATTACCATATCATACCGTGAAATTTTATCCTTTAAAAATTCCACATCACTTACAGTCAGTGACATATTAGCACCGGGTACGACTATTATCCTGTTCCTGGCTTTTTTGCCCGGCACCACTTCCAATACCACATTACTTACCGCCGATGAACAGGAGGGGTCTCTGATAACTCCCTCGGCGTTTATACCGGCACTTTCAACAGCTTTTAGAAGCTCATCCCCAAACATGTCTTGTCCCAGCTTGCCTATCATGGTTACATCCATGCCAAGCCTGGCGGCCTGAACAGCCTGGTTTGCACCTTTTCCCCCAGGTGCCGACGCAAACGAAAGTCCGTCATTTACCGTCTCTCCCTCACCGGGAACCCTTGAAGTACTGTATATCAAATCCATTACAAAGCTTCCCACTACCAATATCTTTGATATTCCCATAATTTTCACACCCGCCCTTACTCCAGAATCATCTATATATTAGAATTTTTCTGCTACCATGCCGTAAGTCCGCCGTCTACAACAAGATTGTGCCCTGTAACATATGATGCTGCTTCCGATGCCAGATAGACCACCGCACCATTCAGCTCTTTATCCTCCCGGCCGAAACGTCCCATAGGGATATGGTCGCTATATGCTTTTACAAATTTTTCGTCCTGGTTCCTCCAAAAAACTCCCGGGCTGAGACAGTTCACCCTTATCCGGTATGGAGCCAGGTATACGGCCATATCACGGGTCATATTTATTACTCCCCCTTTAGCCGCATGATAGTCCAGAGTTGATCCTCCTATATCCGTGCCGGCATATACCCGTCTGTCCTTTCCCGTAATTCCTGCCACAGAGCCCAGATTGATTATACAGCCCGAACCGGCAGGTTTCATGGCTTTTGCAACTACATGCTTTGAGCACAAAAAAAGACCTGTGAGATTGACATCTATTACTTCCTTCCACAATTCCAGAGGACGAACCTCGAAGTTAGCATTTTTAGGGGTACTTGTTACATTTCCCGCATTATTGACTAAAATGTCAATATGCTTGAATTCTGAGAGAACTGTGTCCACCATTCTTTCAACGTCAGCTTCGCTCTTTACATCAAGTGCTACAGGCAAGACATTGCGCCCTGTGAGTGAAGCTATTTTTTTCGCCGCACTTTCCGAGTGCTCAAGGTCACGGCTTGTTATTGCAAGATCGGCTCCTGCCTGAGCCAGCGACAATGCCATATTATAACCCAGCGTACGGGCCCCTCCCGTGATAATTGCGACTTTGTTTTCAAGTTTAAACATGTCCATGACATTACAGCCGTTCGGTTTATCCATATTTAACCCATGCCCGCATTTCACCTAAAATATATAAAAGAAATGTCAAGGGCCGGTACCTCCTTAATTTATTTTTTACATCCCAAAAGTCGAACTCATTTACAGCTCCAGACAGGAATACACTGCATTGGCAAATTCATGCAGCTGCTCCACTTCAAGCCGGTTGGAGGAAGTAAAGGCGCTTGAATCCTTAGAACGGCTGAAATTCTGCATTGCAATCCCCTCAAGATTGAAATGATACTTTGCGTTTACAGGATAAAGCTGTCTTTCTATCTGAGATGCCAGGCTCAGAAAATTCATAAGCTTTCTGGACTTTTGTGCTTCGTTTTTCCAATTTCTCAGAAGCCAGTCGTAAAGGGCGGGATGAAAGTTTGCCATTACACCGCAGTAGCCTTCAACGCCCAAAGGCAGTGTATCAAGAAGGGTTGCGGAATTTGCATTGTAAAGCTTCAGTTGAGTGTTTTTTATAAGCTGCATTTTTTCTTTTATGTTAGCTACATCACAACTTGTATCTTTTATAAAATAGAATCTGCCCGTCTTGAGGCAGTACTCAATAATTTCGGGTGAAATAAGCCTTTTATAGGGATAGGGGCATTCATAAAAGCCCAGTGGAATATCTTTGGGAAAAGAACTCATTATTTTCTCAAGATTATTTATAAAAACACTGTCAGGTTCATTTTCTGCCGCCAATCTGTTAGTTATTAATATAACAGCATCCACGCCTGTTTCGGCAATTTTATTCAATTCGGTTATCTGATCGTTGATATCCTCTGATATATGCCCCGAAGCAATTACCGGAACCCTGCCATTTGCATATGTTTTAACAAATTTAGAAACCTCAATCCTTTCCTCCAGAGAGAGAAAAAACATTTCACTCGACTGGCAAACTGCAAATAAACCCTGTACTTTATTCTGTATATACCAATCTATCATCTTTTTTAATGCGTCATAATCAACGCTTCTATCCGGCTTGTACGGTGTTATCATTGTGGGCCAAACTCCACCGGGAAAACTTTTACTCATAATTTATGCTCCTCTTTCGTTATTAATTGGTAATCTATTGATTCTTAATTTTAAATACTATTTTTTTCACATTAGTTGCTACTTCATTTATACAGCAAGGCAAATGCCCTTCTCCCGGAAAGAGGATCGCAAACATGCCTTCTGAAAGAGAGATATTTGTAAAATTCTCCGGTCCGTTGTAAAATGCTATGTCATTATGGCCGGAATAATCCTCTGTAAGTGTCAATTCTTCTATAGGGGCATAACCTATAGACTCCTTACCTCCGGAAATAAACTGTACGTCAATATAATTTCTGTGAGCTTCCCATTTAATTTCTTTTCTTTCTCTGGTTATATACTCCTGTACGATGGCAAATACCTCATTACCGTCTATTGAGTATTGGCAGCATGGCATATTTTTTTCATTCCGGTGATTGTGAATAAATTTTTCCACTTGAAGCAGCTGAGGCAGCAATTGCTTATATCGTGCCATATTGATTAATTTATCTGAAATCATAAAATTAGCGGTTCACCACCTTGCGGTTGTTATTTATTTCAGCGTTATATTCCAAAACGCAATGCTTTTCCTATTAAATGTATATGTGATAAGTAATTTGCCATCTTGGGCAATAATGGCTGGATAAGAGTATTCTCCCTCCCCTTTGTCAAGGATAAGAGCTTCACTCCAGGACAGACCATTATCGGATGATATGCTCAGCATTATGGGAGTCCGTTCTCCCCAATTTATTCCCACAGGATTATACACGAGAGCAAGATTGCCGTTTTCAAGCCTTGCAACATCTATGCCGCTGTTATTATTCGGCAATTCCGTAGCATATGCATCACTCCAGGTTCTTCCACCATCCTGTGAATCAGACCTGTATATCCTTTCTTCGCTGCTCCTCATAAACATGTGAACAACTCCGGGAGCAGATTCCCAAATAGTAGGCTGGATAACTCCCTTTCCTATGAATGACTGCTGTGATACCGCGATATTGCTTTTAACCTTTTGAATATTTTCGTAGTCAAGATTCTGAATTTGAATTTCTTCACTTTTTCTCCAGACTCCGGACGACGGACAATAAATGTCTGCAAAACACTTCCATATACCATTTTCAGTTGAAGCCGGTGCCAGTATATTGCCATTTGAAAGTTTTATGACTTTATTTCTTACAGGTCCCCGTCCGCCGCTTAAATCCCCCGGGACAAGCTCTGCTGGCTTACTCCAGGTTTTACCGTAATCTTCGGATATAATTACCTTTGTAACCCAATTGCTTATATTCCGTCCTGCCTTATAAAACATCATTACATTTCCATTGTCTAAAGTAAAAAGAACAGGATTCCAGTTGGGCTGTCCGTGATCGTCAGCCAATTTCTGTGGTACGCTCCAAACACCATTGTTTCTGCAGGCAGCCCATATTGCGACATCATCAGCCCCTTCAGCCGATCCTGCAAACCATGCCACCATAATGCAGCCGTTTTTTAAAACAGTTACCGTTGAAGCATGGCAGACCTCAAAGTACTTGCCTTCCTGAAAGATTAATTCTTTTTTAGCCTCTGTGATCATGTTCCCACCTCTTTATCATTTATTATATACAGTTCAAACCTCTAGCCCTTTATTCCCGAATTTGCAATTCCTTCAACAAAGTATCTCTGCAGGGAGAGAAAAACTATTATGGAAGGAATAATTGCCATGCATGCACCTGCAAGAGACGGGCCATACTGGAATTGTGCGTTTGACCCTGCCGAGCCCATAAATTGGGCGATTCCAACCGGCAATGTCTTAAGTCCGTTGTCTCTTATTGCAATCAGCGGCCATAGGAAATTGTTCCAGTTGGCTATAAATGTCAATATTGCAACTGTTGATAATGCCGCCTTAGACAAGGGAAGCATTATTTTCGCAAAGATGGTAAATTCGTTACAGCCGTCTATTCTCGCAGCTTCTTCAAGCTCATTGGGAATACCTTTAAAAAAGCTGGTAAGTATAAACACACTTGTTACATTCGCACCTGCCACCAATATCAGTGAAAAATATGAATTAAGCAGCTTTATAGTTGACATCATAAAAAACAAAGGGACTATATATGCTTGCATGGGTATTAAAAGCATCGATATTACCACTGTAAAGAGAACCGTTTTACCGCGGAAATTCAGCCTGCCAAAAGCGTATGCCGCCATGGACGATATGACAAGAATCAAGAGGGTGGCACTTATTGTTGTAATAATGCTGTTCAGCCCCCATTTTAAGAACGGGTATTTTTCCAATACCTGAACATAATTGTCCAAAGTAACATTAGCAGGTATCCACCTGGGAGGAAATGATACAATGTCATTTTCAGGCTTGATTGAAGATATCAATGACCACAGCAGGGGAAACAGAAAAATTACTCCTGTGAATATTAACAGTACATAAGTAATTATTTTTTTTACTAAAGTATTCACGATTTACTCCCTCCTAATAGTCATCTTTAATTAATTTTGATTTAATTTGAATTAATACAACCAGGATCACCAGAACCGCCACCCCAAGCGTTGAGCCATACCCAATGTCATAATTCTGGAAAGCCGAGCTGTACAGATATTGTACAATTGTCAGGGTTGCTGTTCCGGGGCCCCCGTTTGTCATTACAAATATCTGGTCAAATATCTGAATTACATTTATTAAAGTCAGGGTTATAACCATGGAAGTGATGGGCATTAAAAGCGGAAAAGTTATCTTGGTAAACGTTTTTAATCCGGTAGCACCGTCTATTTTACTGGCTTCATACAGTTCGGGCGATATATCCTGTAGCCCGGCAAGATACAATATCATGTTATAGCCGAGATAAGACCATACCGTAACTATTGCAACAGAAAACAGAGCCATATTCTCATTGGTCAGCCATGCCAGAGGTTTAAAGCCCAGACCTTTGAGATAATAGTTCAGAATACCGAAATTGTTGTCATACAACCAGTTCCAGATTATACCCACTACCGCCGGAATTAATACATATGGCATTATAGATACTGTTCTTACCCCATGTGTATATCTCACTTTTTGATTCATTAATATAGCCAAAAGAAGGCTAACAACTATTAATGCCGGAAGTGTCATAATAAAGAACATAAAAGTATTTTTTAAGGAAATTGCAAAATAGGGATCTTTAACCATGCGGGTAAAGTTATTTATACCATTAAACTTTGCAGTTCCGACTATGTTCCACTTAAACAAACTCATTACCAGTCCGCCTGCACTTGGAATAACCCGGAAGATAAAGAATATTAATAAATAGGGTAATAAGAATAGTGCTGCAATTTTTCCTTGAGACCTTTTCATATTTATACAACCCTTCATATAATTTTTTCCTGTGTTCATCTGTAAAAACAGTGGTAAATCAATGCCACTGTTTTTACAGACAGTATTACATATTTTACTTTTGAGACAATAACGCATTCATATCCTGTATAAGTTTCTTAACAATTTCTCTGGTATCTTTTTTATTCAGGACAGTATCCTGAGCAGCTGTCAATATCGGGCTTGGAGCCGTACTTGAGAATATTTGAGTAGCCAGCGGATGTGCGGGAATAAAAGTTACATTATCCAGATCATTTATGAGTGCCTGCCTTCCTTTAAGCTCTTTTACAGTTTCAAAAGCGGATTTAAGCGCCGGCAATTGTCCTGATTCTCCCCATGAAGCAGAGTTATTTGACAGCCATTTTACAAATTCAGCTGTAGCTGCCTTTGTGGCATCATCAGCATTTTTATTCAGCGGCAGGGTCACTACTTCGGATGATCCCCATACCTTACTGTTGCTAAATATTTTTGGATATTCGGCAGTATCCCAGTTAAGACTTGTTGACTCAAGACCTGATATCTGCCAGCAGCCGTCTATTATCATCGCTACCTTGCCTGCTTTGAAATCATCTATTGGTGATTTTTCACCATTTGGAACCATTTTATATTTATATATCTCATCCTGAATAAAGCTGAAGGCGTCCGCCGCTTTTTGCTCATCAAGCTTAAGTTCAGTCATGTCTTCTGAAAACGTATTTGCATCCTGTTGATTCATCAGTCCATAGAATTGATAGAATATGTGGTGATTCATAGAAAAACCAAGTCCGTACTGAACAATATTATTTTCGTCAAAACCCGCTTCATTAGGGTGCTTGCCATTTGAATCCAGAGTCAGCTTCTGGCCCGCAGCAATTAGTTCTTCACCTGTTTTAGGAGCTGCAGTAATGCCCTGCTTCGCAAACAGGTCCTTGTTGTAAAACAAGGTCTGCATGTTAAGTCCGATGGGTATGGCGTACTGTACTCCCTTATAGCTGGAATTATCCCAGGCTTTATCGATATAGTCGGTTCCATTCAGCTTAAGTCCGGCTATGGCATCACTGTCAAGCACTCCCATGTCGGCAAACTGCCCGATTTCAAATGTATGCATGGCCAAAATATCAGCCGGAGTACCTGCCTTAAAATCTGTTAAAAACTTTGCAAACATCTGAGTCCATTGTAATGATGTAAATTCAACCTGTATCTTGCTTTGCTCCGAATTAAATTTGTCAACCAGCGCTTTCATTCTGTCAAGATCAGGTCCAGTCCATCCACCATAATAGGTGATTTTGATCGGAGAAGATGAGTTGCCTGCTGATGCTGTCGATTCTGTAGTGCTTCCCTTGCTTTCGTTTGAAACCGTGTTGTTTGAACCGCATCCTGTTACCAATGTCAAGAGCATTGTGATACAAATAAGTACTGGTAAAAGCTTCCTTAATAACATATTGTTCCCTCCAAAAGTTATTATTTATATTTCTTAAAGAGGCTTAAGCCTCTATAAGTCCATGGTCCTCCGCGCTGACTTTTTCATGATTTGCGCAGAGTAGGCATACAGTTCGGCAGTACTATCCTTTTCCGGAAACTTAAATAAAACATCTCCCTCGACTGTCAAACTGAAAATCTCCCTTATACCCCTTCCTTTATGTTCCAATCAGCCACTATAGCTTCACTCCATTTCTGTATAATATATACCAATTATTCATTTTGTTCCACATTATAGAACTCCGTTCTCAAATGTGTTGTTAAGGAAAACTTAGATAAATATACCTAAGTTTTATCCCATATGGATTTAAAGCAAAATATTTAATTTTTTGATCAAATCCTTATTTCTATTTTTTGAATATATCTCTTTGTAAGCTCAGCTACTTCCTGTATAAAACTCTCTGTGAATTTCAAGGAAGCTCCGCTTACACTCATGGCGGCAGCCACCTGGTGCTTGGAGTCGAATATGGGCAATGCCACACACTTGACGCCAAATTCATGTTCCATGTTATCTATTGCATAACCTCTGACCTTTGTGATCTGCAGTTCTTCCCTCAGAATCTTTTTGTCCACTATGGTATTCTCGGTAAAGGGTACGAAATCCTGTTCCAGATAGCTTGAAATAAATTCTTCGGGCATGTTGGCAAGCATTGCCTTACCGATTCCCGTGCAGTACATGCCGGCCCGTTCACCGAAAAGAGAACGCATCAAATGAGTTGCCTGTGCAGGATAGGTAGCCTCAAGGTAAAGTACCTCTCCCCGGTGAGGAACCGCGAGGTAAACGTTCTCGTTTGTAATGTTGGCCAGTTCCTGCATGTATGGCTGGGCTATTTTGGTAATTGCAAAGGTATCCCCCAGAGCCCTGCTCAAGTTAAAAATACCGATACCCAAACTGTATTTTCCTGTTTCCTCATCCTGCTCTATATATCCCATTTGCTTGTATGTATCCAATATATTATGAACATTGCTTTTATAAAGGCCAAGCATTTCACTGATCTCGGTAACACCCAGATTAGGC
>JAFABO010000206.1 GCA_023426005.1 Bacillota bacterium
TCGGCACTCACAGGTCCGAAATAAAAAAACTGGTGACGGGAAAATATACTCCAGGAAAGCTGATAACTTTTATTATTGAACACAATACACAGCTTGCAGTATCAAAAGAAGAACTGCTGGAAAAAGTACTCGAGAAATCCTGCCAGAATTTAGAGGCTGAATTCGGAGAGGGCTATTGGAGTGACCATTGGACTTACAATATGGATTTGGTTGAAACCTTTCTGATGATATATCCCGATATGCAGGAAAGCTTTGTATTTGAGGAAAAGGCGTACTGTTTTTACAAAAGTCCCGTATTTGTACTGCCAAGGTCAGACAAATACGTACTGGCCGACGGCAGGGTACGGCAGTACGGGGCTCTTCTGGAGGAAAAAGAAAACCCGTATGAGGGAGCTGAGGGCTGCTGGCTGAGAACAGGTCAAGGTGCAGGAGAGGTCTATTATACAAACTTATATGTAAAGCTCCTGGCGTTGGCACTGATAAAGTTTGTAAGCCTGGACCCCGAGGGAATGGGCGTTGAGCTAGAAGCCGGAAAACCTGGCTGGAATGATGCATTAAACGGCTTATCAGGACTATTTGGCTCAAGTATGTGTGAAACGGCTGAGTTGCTGAGAATAGTGGATTTCATTATTGCCTGCAGCAGGGAATACCATAAAAAAGTCAGCCTGCCGGAAGAAGTCAGTACCCTGATGTACGCAGCTGACAGCCTTTTGACAGAGAATCTTGCAGACAGGCTGACCGATTTTGAATACTGGGATAAAACAGCGTCCGTCAAAGAGGGGTACAGAAGCCGGATTCGCAGGGGAATAGCCGGAAAGGAGGTTGGGGCAGACACCGGGGACCTGCTGAAAATATTCGGCAGGTTCAGAGCCAAACTTCAGAGGGGTATGGATAAGTCATTGACTTTTGGAGATGGGCTCTATCCGACTTACTTTACATATAAGGCTGTAAAATATGAGATGGCCGGCGGCAAAAAGAATCCTGTCAACGGACAGCCCAATGTTACCATATCTGAATTTGAGTGCTGTCCCCTTCCTCTGTTCCTGGAAGGCCCGGCACGTATTTTAAAGACTGTCGGGGAAAGGGATAAGGCACTTGAGCTATATAACGCAATACGGTCAAGTGATATTTTTGATACAAAACTTGAGATGTATAAAACCTCGGTTTCCCTGGAGGAAAGCAGTACGGAGATCGGCCGGCTGAGGGCGTTTACTCCCGGATGGCTGGAAAGGGAGGCCATATTTCTCCACATGGAATACAAGTATCTGTATGCCATGCTGAAAGCCGGCCTGTACCGGCAGTTCTTTGAGGATATCCGCACCATGCTGGTCCCGTTTATGAAGCCTGAGGTATATGGCAGAAGCACATTGGAGAATTCCTCTTTTATAGCCAGTTCCGCAAATCCGGATGAAAGTGTCCACGGAAGAGGATTTGTTGCCAGAATGAGCGGATCCACGGCCGAAATGCTGAGTATGTGGTTCCTGATGATGGCGGGCAGGGAAGTATTCACCTTTAAGAACGGGGAACTAAGGCTTGCATTGAGGCCCATACTGCCGGGCTGGATGTTTGATGCGGCTGGAAGGGTCAGCTTTAAGTTCTTGGGCAGTGTTATGGTTAACTATATTAATCCCGGGAAGAAAAATACCTATGGAACAGCTTCTGTAAAGCCGGAAAGATATGTATTGACCTATAAGGATGAAACCAGACGGGAAATAGAGGGAGAAATAATTAGAGGCCGGGAGGCACGGGATATACGCAATAAAAAGGTGGATAGCATTGATGTACACCTGAATTAATCTGGTGGTTTTACGGTTTAGGACTGCATTATGGGAGTTATGTCAACGCTTGAATCGGTGACATTTTCTAGATATAATGGAAGTGAAATGCTGCTGATCGAAACTAATAATCTGTTATCCTGGAGGGAATTGCATTGGCTAAAGCATTATTGGTTGATGACGAAAAGTATATCAGGAATGGAATAAGGGCTATCATATCCAGAGCCGGTTCCATATTTACCGAAATTGACGAATGTGTCAATGGTACCGAGGCTTTGAACAGGTTATCGGAAAATAGATATGACCTTGTTATCACCGATCTGATTATGCCTCAGATTGATGGGATAGAGCTTGTTTCACGGATTGATGGCATGGAATACAAGCCGTATACGGTAGTGCTAAGCGGATATGATGATTTCAAATATGCGCAGAAGGCAATTAAATATGGTGTTAAGGCATACCTCCTTAAACCGGTGGACAGAAACGAACTTTTAAATATTGTAAAAAAAGCCGAAGAAGAATATATAAAGAAGCAAAATACTGGCGTCAAAATGAATACGGATGATAAGACGGAGTTTTTTTCAAACCAGTTCAAGCTAATGTTGCTAAGTGATAATACCACAAGGGAAGAAGAGGAAAAACTTTTGAAAACCTGTGGCATGGATTTTGAGAAGGAGGCCTGCCGGGTAGTAACGGTAAGTTCCTGTGAGGCCTATGAGGCCGAGGATAAGCTTGAAGGCAATTTGTCACTGGTGGCAAGACTCAAGGACTGTTTGAATGAAACCGGCACCTTTGGATTTTATTTTCTGGATAACAGGGATAATGCAGTTCTTATACTAAACGCCGGGACTGATGTAAAAAAATTGCTTGAGGCAGTTGACAGAATGTTCGGCACCCGCTGTACGGCCGGAATTGGAAGCACCTTCAAAAGTGTTTCTGAAATGCGCAGGTCTTACAACCAGTCGGACTATGCTTTGAAATACAAACTCCTGGTACCTGACAGCCCGGTAATATATTACTGTGGCATAGCTGAACCCGACAGCAATTTTGTACTGCCTGTCAGATTGGTAAAAAATATTGCCGGTATGCTGGACACCCAACGCAAGGATGAACTTTGCAAAGTAATCAATCAGCTTTTTAATGAAAACACCGCAAAGAAATATCATCTGGAATACCTGGAAAAGCTTTGGGCCTGTCTGAGGTTGGAGATAATAGGATATCTCTCGGAGCATATACCTCATAAAATAGAATTTATCAAAGAACAGGAAGACGGCTTTAAAAGTGTATTTGAGTTTCATAATATCAATGATTTTGTAAGATACGTAAAGAAATTTGTATTGGGTATCAATGAAGTGTTATTGCAGTTCAAGAGCATATGCAGCACCGACAAGACCATTGAAATGGCCGTCAAATATGTCCGGGACAATTACCGGAAGGATCTGACCATGGCAGAGGTGGCCAATCATATCAGCCTTAATTACTCTTACTTCTCCATACTTTTTAAGGAGAAGACAGGCATGAACTTTGTTGAATATCTCAGGATGGTCAGAATTGAAAAAGCAAAAGAACTGCTGCAGAATTCCATATATAAAATATATGAAGTATCCGAGATGGTAGGGTACAATAATACAAAGCATTTTACCACCACTTTTCGCGCACTCACAGGAATATCTCCAAAGGAATATAGAGAAAAGCTGTATATTAACTAACTGCCGTTGTGGGGGTAGCCATGAGAGCTAAAAAGCTGTTTATATTAATAATTACGTTCTTCAGCGGATTGAAACTTGCCCATAAACTCATGATAATTTATTCGGTGGTTATCGGCATAACCATAATTGTCTTTGCCGGCCAGCTTATAAATGAGACCAATAACTCCACAGAACTGGATCTTATAAGAGATTCAAGGGAGCTGCTGAAAGAGACCAAATATAGTATTGAGAGGGAAGTTGACACCTGTTATCGGACCATCAATGCCATATCGGGGGATTACGATACCATGTCCTATATAAAAGGCTGGGACAGGGAGGATCAGACCGAAGTTGTGGATTTTAGCATGGATTTGACAAAAAGGATATTACTTATAAGAAATCTGAGCCCTGATATATATCAAATAAGAATCTATGTCAGCAGTCCTGAATTTCCTGAAATAGGTTCAATCATTTACAGTGATTCACGTCTTAAAAATAAAAATACAATAGTGACCGAAACAATGAAATATGCACACGGATACTGGCAGTTTGACCATCCCGAGGTAAGCTTTAATCCCGGTACCCTTGAAAGAAAAAACGTAGTGTCGCTTTTTGTTCCGTTAAGATACTCCAATTACAAACAATTGGGTTTTATTGAGACTTCAATGTATACCGAAACTTTCTTCAGACATATGTTCTCACAGTCGGAAAATCAGAATTTGATCGCGTTTGTCATAGATTACACAGGTAAGGTTATTTATGACAGTAAAAGTGCTTTTGCCAAAAAGTACAACCTGGACGGCAACGGTCTGACGGAGCTGTACAAGGGCTATGATCTGAAAGGTCAGAGCACGGAAATACATATTAAAAAGGGCAGGGTACCCATGACCCTGATATCCGATTATATAGAAACCCTGGACACCACAATATGCTATGTTGTAACAAATGACACCATCAGAAAAAATTTGAATGATGCCAGAACTCTCATTATTGCTGAAAGCATTCTGGCTATGATTTTGATGAGCGTTATAATCTATATCCTGACAAACCTTCTGCTTGTGAAAATAAATCAGATAATTGCTTCAATGCGCAAAGTCGAGGACGGAATGCTCGATGTCCGTGTAAATGTCTCCGGCCAGGATGAAATGAGTGAACTGGCTCTTCATTTCAATAGAATGATTTCCAAAATAGGAGATTTGATATCCGAGGTGGTAAATAAGCAGGAGGCTAAGAAAAATGCAGAAATACATGCCCTGTTCACCCAGATCAATTCACATTTTATAATCAATACCCTGCAGAATATCAGTATGATGGCTGAAATAGACAGCAAATATGAACTGGCGGATGCCATGAACTCCCTTGGAAAGCTGCTGCGTTACAGCATGAAATGGACTAAGGAATACGTAAGGCTCAAAGAGGAAATAGAGTATATCGGAAATTATATTATACTGATGAACATAAGGTATGACTATGAAATAAAGCTGAACATTCAAGTCCCCCCGGAGCTTATGGAATATGAAGTGCTGAAAATGATGCTTCAGCCTGCAGTTGAAAATGCAATATATTATGGTATCGAACCACTTGGGGAAAATGGTGAAATAACCATACGGGGATATTCCGATGAAGAAAATACTTCAATAGAAATAATAGATAATGGCAAGGGTATGGACGTGGAGAGCCTTGAAAAAGTAAGGCAGGCTCTGACCTCGGATATCCCCGTCGACATGCGCCTGGAGAAAAAAGGAAACGGAATAGGACTTAAAAATGTAAATGAAAGAATCAAATTATTTTATGGAAACAAATATGGAATAGAGATATCAAGTATTAAGGGCTCATTTACAAAATTGACCATCAGATTGCCGGGAGTGTCACAGGGTTAAACACCCTGCTTCACCTGTGATGGAGTTCCCATTTATTGAAGCTGTAACTGCAGCTGTATTGTTGTAGTAGTAATTGACAAATGCCGGTTAAAAAGGTGCGGCTTTTTTGTATAAAACAGCTAAAAAAAACGAACCAAATCTAAAACTACTTACCTGTTTATATTTTTCCGCTTACTCTATAATAAAATTACAAAGTCAATTACCATCTCAAAATAAAATGCTTGAAAGCACATGTTTGTCTGGAAGGCGAAGGCTTCAAACGCAATTGGCTTTATGATGGTCAGCCACACAAATACTGTTCATTTATCGTACCAATACTCTCAAAAACTGAGGAAGGTGTGTGTTTATCTTGTCCAATCCGCCTGTTGCACAAAAAAGAAATCCGGGAACGAAGAGAACGGGCATTTTCGGTCTGATCTCCAGAATATGGGCGCAAAAGGATTTACAAGCCATGGCAATCCCCGGCGTAATCTGGATGATAATTTTTAATTTCATTCCGATGTATTTTATCATAATCGCTTTTATGCGGTACAATGTTGCAAAAGGAGTTCTGGGTTCCAAATGGGTAGGCTTTAAAAACTTTACCGAATTCTTTGCAGATGACCGTTTCTGGCTGGTTATGAAGGATACCTTCGGACTTAACCTTTTAAGGTTGATCATTGGATTCCCCATACCGATACTATTTGCAATTCTCTTAAATGAACTGTTATCCACCAGGTTCAAAAGATTTGTTCAGACAGTTTCATATCTTCCGCACTTTTTATCCTGGATAATAGTAGGAGGTATAATGTACAACTGGTTATCGGATTCAGGTCTGGTAACTATGCTTTTAGTCCATGTGGGATTATTGAAGGAGCCCATCCATCTTATCGGAACGCCGCAGTACTTCTGGGGGATACTGATAACCTCCGAGACTTGGAAGGAAATCGGCTGGAACGCGATTATTTACATAGCGGCCATATCGGGCATCGATCCAAGCCTGTTTGAGGCTTCGGTTATTGACGGTGCAGGAAGACTGCGAAGGGTATGGAATGTCATTCTGCCCTCAATAAAAGGAACCATAGCAGTTCTGCTGGTATTAAATATAGGAAATCTCCTGGGGTCCAATTTTGAACAGCTGTTTGTATTCTATAAGCCTGTCCTGTACGATGTTATCGACGTTATAGATATCTACGCCTATCGTCTGGGCATCGAAAACGGCAGATTATCATACGCAACAGCAGTAGGTTTATTCAGATCGGTATTTGCATTCATCCTTTTGTATACTGCAAATAAGGCATCAAAAAAACTTACGAGCACGTCTTTGGTTTAACAGGAGGGATGCCATATGAGTAAAATGAAAACGTCCATCGGATCTAAAGTATTTGACACCTTAAATATATTATTTATGTTATTGGTTTGTTTCTGTGCCCTGTACCCCATCTGGTATGTTTTTATACATTCCTTGAATAACGGGTTTGATTCGGCCCAGGGCGGACTTTACTGGTGGCCCCGCAAGTTTACCTGGGATAACTACAGGGAAGTTTTCAGAAACAATGAAATTATTACCGCATTTTTCATTACCATTGCCAGAACCCTGGTAGGAACAGCTACGCATGTATTTTTTACTGCAATGGTGGCATATTCCTTCCTGAAAAAGGAACTGATCGGAAGAAAAGTATATATGAATATGGGGCTTGTAACAATGTTTTTTTCGGGAGGACTTATACCTACCTTTATAGTTATCAAGACTCTTGGCATGTTTGATAATTTTATAGTATATATAATTCCCGTAATGTTCAGCTTCTTTGATCTGATAATTTTCCAGGCCTTTTTCAGAACCATTCCGGAAGCCCTGGAGGAATCGGCAAAAATGGACGGAGCAAATTACTTTACTATTTTTACCAAAATAATACTTCCTCTGTCAAAAGCCGTTATAGCAACAATCATCCTGTTTAACGGGGTATTTAACTGGAATGATTATTTCATGGGGATTATATACACAAACAAACAGGTACTTCATCCCATACAGACCTATCTTTATAAAATAATTATGACCTCGGATTCTGCCAAGACATCACTTATGGCCGGCTCGGTAAGCCAGACAAACTTTACATCCACATCGCTTCAAATGGCTACAATGATTATTACAACAATTCCTATCGTATGTGTATACCCTTTCCTGCAAAAGCACTTTGTAAAAGGTATGCTCATAGGCTCGGTAAAAGAATGAGCAATATTCAATTTCTACCGATTATAAATGCTTAAGCGCTGCTTAAGGATTATATAAAACACATAATTAACAGGAGGGAAGAGTATGAAAAAGACTAAAATTGCTAAGTTACTGTGCCTTGTACTGGCATTGACTATGGCAGTTACATTGCTGGCAGCATGCGGCGGCAGCCAGCCCACCGGCAGCAGTGAAGCTTCAAAGGCTCCGGATACGGCAGCTGTATCTGCCCGTGCGGCTGAGAGTACAACAGCAGCCGAAGAAGAACCGGGCTGGAAAAAGGATACGTCCCCAATGCAATTGGATTGGTATGTCAACGAAACCTGGTTTGACAATCCAAAAGGAAATCTTGCGCATGAACTGATAAAGGAACAGACAGGTATCGATATCAACTTTATAGTGCCTGTTGGAAATGCGGGACAGAAGCTGAACACCATGATAGCTTCAAATTCACTGCCCGATATGGTAACGCTGGGATGGTACGAGCAGCAGGTTCCCCAGTTATCCACCGATGCATATACATATCCGTTAAATGAGCTTGCAGACAAATATGACCCTTACTTCTGGAAGGTTGCGGCTCCCGATATCGTCAACTGGTACAAGGACAAGGACGGAAATCTTTTCGGATATCCCTGCAATGGCAATACACCTGACGATAATACCAAATATAATGTTATTTCAAATAGATCCTTCCTCGTTAGAAAGGATATCTATGAAGCAATTGGCAAGCCTGATATGAGAACTCCCGACGGATTCCTCAATGCGCTCAAGGCTGCTAAGGAAAAGTTCCCGAAGGTTGACAACGGACAATCTTTAATACCGTTCAGCGGGACTTATTTCACATCGATAGGCAACAATTCCTATGAGGATATACTTCTTGAATACCTTGCCATTCCAAGAGAAATAGACGGAAAGTTCTATGATACCAGGTGCGGCAATCCTCATCCGGAATATATCAGCTGGCTCAAGACTTTCAGAAAAGCCCATGAAATGGGTATGATGCCTACGGATGTATTTGTCGACGACAGGACAAAAATCGAAGAAAAAATCCAGCAGGGCAGATACTTTGCACTGTTTTACCAGTGGAAGGATGCCATGATACCGCTGGGACAGCTGTATACCAACAAGCCTGAGGAAACCTATATTTCTGTTGACGGGCCTGCAAACAGCAAGCTGGATCCTCCTATGCTCAGCACAACCGGTTATTCAGGCTGGGAGCTCACTATGATCACAAAGAACTGTAAAAATCCTGACAGAGCTATCAAGTTCATGTCATGGGGCATGAGTGAAGATGGACAGAAGGCTCTTTACCTTGGAAGGGAAGGCGAGACTTATGATATGGTTGACAATAAGCCTGTTATAAAGCCTGAAATAAACAAGATGAAGAATTCCGATATGGCCACTTTCAAGAAGAAGTACAACACCTACGGTGAAATCTGGATGTTCAATTCTTCAATGATGAATCTCTGGGAGCCGGATCCGGGCCAGCCTTTCAACCAGTATCGTGAATGGGCAAAAGGAAAGAGCTCACACTACGGCGTATATGACAACAACAGACCTGTTGCGGACAGCGATGAAGGAGAAATCCTTGCAAAGGCTGAAAACAAATGGGGAGAAATCCTTCCCAAGCTGTTGATGGCCAAATCCGACGAAGAATTCGACAAGCTCTGGAAAGACTATGAAGATTACAAGGTTTCGGTGGATTACCAGAAGGCGCTTGATTACCAGAGAACAAAAGTTGCCGAGAACAAAGCAAAAGTTGGAGCAAAATAAAATTTGTTAAGCCAATAATTTCCATATAAAAATGAGCTTGCAGAGGGAATTCTGCAAGCTCATTTTTCCATTAACAGGATAAAGTTCCGCAGTATTATCAAAAAACATGGCCGCAAATGCAGGTAATCATTTCATTTTGCCAATTATCTTTACGTCGTATATAAGTTGTTTTAAGAGGGATTATAACTATATCATCAGAAAGTATTTTTTATAAAGACAATTATATTCATAAGAAGACAATGATATTAATAATTATATTAACTTTGGAGGTAATTATGAGATATTATAAGGTAACCAGAGATAATCCCGATGTAAAAACCGTGACAAATATGGAGAATCCGGGGGAGGTCAACACACCCTATCCTGAATTTGTACCCTCCAACTGGGAGTGGAAATTGCCGCAGGAGCAGGTCAAAATCGCAAACAGGCTGAATGAGATTACAGACCCCCATAATAGCCATAGCCGCAAACAGCCGTAAAATTAAGTCTGCCTTTACCCTGAAAAAAATATAAAAAAGGATTGCAAGCAATTGAAAAATATAATATACTTTAATTAAGGTCAAAGATAGTCAAAATCAACTTTACTAATTGGAGGTGATGCTGTGGCAAGCTTAAGTGATATTATAGAGACCTTTATAAAGCAGATGATTTCCGATACCAATGGGGCTATTGAGATACAGAGGAACGAGCTGGCAAACCAATTCAATTGCGTGCCTTCGCAGATTAACTATGTAATATCCACAAGATTTACTACCGACAGAGGCTATTATGTTGAAAGCAGAAGAGGCGGCGGCGGTCATGTGAAGATTAAGAGGATCAACATTACAAGACCGGGCAACTATCTGATGCATATTGTCTCTTCAATGGGGACCAGTATTTCACAGCAATCGGCTGAAGTGTTCATAAATAATTTTATTGATTACGATGTTATCAGCGAAAGAGAAGGCTATATCATGAAGGCCGCAGCCAGTGATAAAGTAGTTGGTGTCATTCCCATGCCGGACAGGGATATTATCAGGGCAACGCTGCTAAAAAATATGATTCTTAGTTTATTAGTATAGAGTGTCGGGTTAACCTCCTTTATTCGCCTTATAGCGGATGAAGAAATGAAGAGGTTTCATTACAGTTTTGTGGCCGCGCTGCGGCTCAAAGCCATAATATGGCTCATGGAGGTTTATATGCTTTGTCAAAATTGCCAGCAAAGAGCTGCAAATGTGCATTTTACTCAAATAATGAACAATAAGAAGGTAGATATTTACCTTTGTGAACAATGTGCAAATGAAATAAGCCATGCCGAATTTGTTTCCCCTTTTGGGTTTAACGATCTGATCAATGGTTTATTTGGTACTCAGTTAAAGCAGGAAGCACCTGAGACACTTAAATGCAAAAACTGCGGGATGGAATATGAAGAGTTTATTAAAACCTCAAGAGTGGGCTGTGCGCAATGTTATCAGGCCTTTCAGCAGAAGCTGGATCCCATCATAAAGAGGCTTCACGGAAATGCGGAGCATCACGGAAAAGTGCCTGTAAGGGTCAGCAGCAAGGTAAGTGTTCCCGATGAAATAGAGAAACTGAAGCAGCAGCTTAATGAATCGATACAAAGAGAGGAATATGAGAAGGCTGCCAAAATCAGTGACAGAATACGTGCTCTGGAGGTGGAAGAATGAACGGAATACCTGTAGAAAAAGGCCCAGAACTTGATGTTGCTGTTTCCAGCAGGGTGAGGCTTGCAAGAAATTTTGCCGACATACCCTTTTCGGCAAAAATGACACCAAAACACCAGGCTGCTCTTGTAAAAAGAGTGCAGGGCATCATTTCAGAATATTCAAATTACGGAAAATTAATGTTTGCCGACATGACTTCAATGCATCCCGTCGACAGGGTATCCTTGATGGAAAGACATCTTATAAGCCCTGAACTGGCTGAATCCAAAGGCAACAGCGGGGCTTTCATAAATGAAAACGAAAATGTCAGCATCATGGTAAATGAAGAGGATCACATCAGGATTCAGGCCATTTTTTCGGGAATCCTGCTGGAAAGGGCATATAGGGTATGCGATGAAATTGATTCAATTATTGCCGAAAAGGCGGATTACGCCTTTGATAGCAAATATGGCTATCTTACAAGCTGTCCCACAAATATCGGCTCCGGAATGAGAGCTTCGGTTATGCTCCACTTGCCGGCTCTGGTGATGTCAGGGTTTATGAAATCCATACTGGAGAGCTGCACCAAGCTGGGCGTGACCGTACGGGGAATATATGGTGAAAATAGTGAGGCCGTTGGAGATATGTTCCAGGTTTCAAATCAGATAACCCTGGGCCGGAAGGACGATGAAACCATAGCCGCTATAGATGCTATTTGCAAACAGATTATTGACCGGGAAAAAGCGCTGAGATTTCAGCTGTATAAGCAGAATATATATAAATTTGAGGATAGGATTTTCAGATCCTACGGTCTTCTGGGAAATGCCAGGGTCCTGTCCACACAGGAATGCTTTAAATTGCTCTCGGATGTTAGACTTGGCGTAAGTATGGGAATAATAAAGGATATTAATATATTGGCATTAAATGAAATACTGGTGCTTTCACAGCCTGCCACTCTCCAGAAGATAGCCGGAAAGCAGCTGGACCAGGAGGAGAGGGATGTAAAAAGGGCAGAGCTCATTAGAATGAAAATTCAAAAAGTGGAAAATAGTTAATTACTATAGAGTTGCGCTGAAAGGAGGATATTATGTATCAAAGATTTACTGAAAAAGCGGAAAGAGCAATTTCATTTTCACAGCAAAGTGCTGTTGAACTGGGACATAACTATGTCGGAACGGAACATATACTGTTAGGTCTCGTAAAAGAAGGAACGGGTGTGGCCGCCAGGGTTCTCCAGGCACAGGGAATAACAGAAGAAAAAATTTTAAGGGAAATAGACGAACTGATCGGAAGAGGGGAAACTGCCGGGGAAACACCCGTAGGATTTACTCCCAGAACAAAACGTGTGTTGGAGCTTGCCTTTAAAGAGGCAAGGCGCATGGGGCAGGGGTATATCGGAACAGAACATCTCCTTCTGGGAATAATGAAGGAAGGGGAAAGTGTAGCAGTCAGAATTATGATGGACCTGGGCATTGATCCCCAAAAGCTGCTGAATGAACTGGTGAAGATACTGAATGAAGAGACACCGGGATCAAACGGTTCACCCAAGAGCAGCAGCACAAATGCTTCTACACCGACGCTTAACCAGTTCGGCAGAGATCTTACCGATATGGCCAGAGACGGGAAAGTCGATCCCGTCATAGGAAGAGACAAGGAGATTGAAAGAGTAATTCAGATACTCAGCAGGAGAACAAAGAACAATCCATGTCTCATAGGTGAGCCCGGTGTAGGTAAGACGGCAATAGCAGAAGGTCTTGCACAGAAAATAGTCGAAGGGAATATTCCCGAAATCCTCAGTGACAAGAGAGTGGTCACTTTAGACCTGTCCTCAATGGTGGCAGGTGCAAAATACAGAGGCGAGTTCGAAGACAGACTGAAGAAGGCCATGGAGGAGATCCGCAAGGCCGGAAACGTTATCCTGTTTATCGACGAGCTGCACACAATTGTGGGTGCAGGCGCCGCAGAAGGTGCCATTGATGCCTCCAACATACTCAAGCCCTCGCTGGCAAGGGGTGAAATACAGGTCATCGGCGCCACCACATTAAATGAATACAGAAAGCATATCGAAAAGGACGCAGCTCTTGAAAGAAGATTCCAGCCCATTACTGTGGGAGAGCCTTCAAAGGAGGAAGCTGTAGAAATACTGAAAGGTGTCAGAGACAAGTATGAGGCGCACCACAGAGTGAAAATTACAGATGATGCATTGGAAGCTTCCGTCAAGCTTTCGGACAGATATATCACAGACAGATTCCTGCCTGACAAGGCTATCGACCTGGTAGACGAAGCGGCCTCAAGAATAAGACTGAAAACCTTTACCGCTCCCCCCGATATAAAGGAAATGGAAGAAAGAGTGGATAAGCTGAGCAAGGAAAAGGAAGATGCCATACGCTGTCAGGAGTTTGAAAAAGCTGCCAGAATAAGAGATGAAGAGCAGAAGCTGAAAAATGAACTTGAAAAAGTCAAAGATCAGTGGCATCAAAGAAATCAGACCAAAACCGATACGGTAACTGCCGATGATATAGCGGACATAGTAGCCAGTTGGACAGGTATACCGGTCAAAAAGCTTGCGGAGGAGGAATCCGAGAGACTGCTGAAAATGGAAGATACCCTTCACAACCGGGTAATAGGCCAGGATGAAGCTGTTAAATCAATTTCCAGGGCTATCAGAAGAGGAAGGGTCGGATTAAAGGATCCAAAACGTCCGGTTGGCTCGTTCATATTCCTCGGCCCCACGGGCGTCGGTAAGACAGAGCTGTGTAAAGCCCTGGCCGAAGCAATGTTCGGAGATGAAAAATCCATGATAAGAGTCGATATGTCGGAGTTTATGGAGAAGCACAGCGTATCCAAGCTTGTGGGATCACCTCCGGGATATGTGGGATATGATGAAGGAGGCCAGCTTACCGAAAAGGTGAGAAGAAGACCATACTCGGTACTGCTCTTTGATGAGATTGAAAAGGCTCATCCGGATATATTCAATATACTGCTTCAGATACTTGAAGACGGCAGACTGACAGATTCCCAGGGCAGAGTGGTGGATTTCAGGAATACCATTATTATCATGACCTCCAACGTAGGAGCCAGGACCATTACAGAACCAAAACGCCTTGGATTCTCAGCAGCAAAGGACGAGAGTGCAAAGAACTATGAGGATATGAAAAGCAATGTAATGGGTGAGCTGAAAAAAATGTTCAGACCTGAATTCCTCAACAGAATTGATGATATTATTGTATTCCACCCTTTGACAGAAGAGAATATCAGAGAGATTGTAAAACTTATGACAGATGTCCTTGTCAAGCGGCTTAAAGCCAATGAAATAGATCTTGAAATAAGTGAAGAGCTTCTTCTGCATCTGGCCAAAAAGGGCTATGATCCCATATTCGGGGCAAGGCCATTAAGGCGTGCTATTCAAAGCATGGTGGAGGATAAGCTTGCCGAAGAGATGCTGGAAGGCAAGGTTAAAGCCGGAGATAGTATTAAAGTCGGCATGAACGGAGAGAATATTGTTGTGACCAGAAAAAAGGAAAATCTGGTAAAAGCGTGATATGAAAATAGTATGATTGAGCCGATTCTGATTTCAGAATCGGCTCTTTCTTATCTTACATAAGGATAACAATTTTTAATTGTAGAAAAAAATCTTAAAACTCAGGTGTTAAATCCACTTCAAAATTTACTTTATATATTGTGAAGGAAAATACAGACACCAAGTATTGGAGTGAGTTAAATGTACACCAGAGTACCGGCAGAAAAAAGGCCCAATCCGTCTTTTGGAGGAGGCAGTACAAATTCAAATAAGAGACCGCTTACACAGCAGCGGCCTGTAAAAAAACCTAAGGTGAGATCTACCGATTACAGAATACTGATGCAATTGATTCTTACAAACCCTGATTCCGTAACTCAGGAGGAATTCATGTTCTTTCAAAGAGCTGTAGGTTATCAGCAGGCATTAAGAGTAATGGAAGAAGGAAGGCGCCGGAAACAGCTTCAAAAGCTGGGAGTGCCTGCTGCAGAAGCAAGCAGACAACCTATTCAGACCAATAAACAAGCAGAGAAAAATACACCATCCGGTGATAGCTTGCCTGAAAATCTGAAGACAGGGCTTGAGAATCTTTCCCGAGTCAGCCTTTCTGATGTAAAGGTTCATAAAAACTCCGAAGAACCGCAAAAAGTGGGCGCCCAGGCATATACTCAGGGGACTGACATACATATCGCCCCGGGACAGGAAAAATATCTTCCGCATGAAGGCTGGCATGCAGTTCAACAGAAGCAGGGGAGAGTAGAAGCTGAAATGC
>JAFABO010000226.1 GCA_023426005.1 Bacillota bacterium
AATGGGTCAACAGGTACTACCGAAATAAGGTTTTACTTAATGTAGCTGGATTTGTTTTTCCTAAGCTGTATAGTGCTAAAACTCAACGAGTGAAGGTGTTTTTTTATGCTTAAAATCCGTCACTCGTGGTGTCGGTTTTTTTATTATTTTGTAAAGGCAGGTGAATGGTATGGATTGTGACCCTGACAGTAGCAGCTTAAAATTTAATACAAACCTTACTTGGGTTTATTTTCCATGCCGGTATTCCTTTGCATGTCTTTGAATGCCCTTAGTACTATGATTTTATAGTCTGGAAAATCAACCCTTGTTCCTAAAATATTTTAAAAGAGGGTGAGACAAATGATGGATATTTTTAAGACTGTAAATAATGAAATAGTACGGATAAATTCATTTGAAGAAGGCTCCTGGATCAACATGGTGAATCCCACTGAGGAAGAAATCAACAGTGTTCACAGTGCATTGAGTGTTGAAATAGATTTTCTGAAGGCTGCTCTGGATGAAGAAGAAAGAGCGCGTATTGAGAGCGACAGCGGACAAACTCTTATAATTGTTGACATACCAATTGTTGAAAAAGAAGGAAAAATGAATGTTTATACTACCATTCCTCTGGCAATTATACTTATAAAGCATATCATAATAACTGTTTGCCTGAAGGAAGACACTCTTTTAAGCGATTTTATCAACAATAAGGTTAAATCCTTTTTGACCCATTTTAAGACCAGATTTGTACTTCAGATACTTTATAAAAATGCCACAAGGTACCTTCAGTACCTGAAGCATATAGACAAGACCAGCAGCAGGATAGAACAGGAAGTATACAAATCAATGAAAAACAAGGAAGTCATCCAGATGCTGAAGCTGGAGAAGAGCCTTGTGTACTTTTCAACCGCCTTAAAATCCAATGAAGTTGTTCTTGAAAAATTAATGAAGTACGACCATATAAAAAACTATCCCGAGGATACGGAACTTCTTGAGGATGTCATTATAGAGAACAAACAGGCCATTGAGATGGCTAATATTTACAGCAGCATTTTATCAGGGACAATGGATGCCTTTACCTCGGTTATTTCAAATAACCTGAATATAGTTATGAAATTTCTGACTTCGGTTACCATCGTTATGGCTATACCGACAATGATTTCAAGCTTTTTCGGAATGAATGTGGATATCCCGCTGACAAGCCATTTTGCATTTTTTGTAATTATAGGCCTGTCTCTGATTATGTGCCTTGTAGTAGGTTATACACTGTACAAAAAGAAATTATTTTAAAAAACAAAAGTGCCCAATTAAAGGGCACTTTTTATCTTTCTATTAGATTTCCTGAGCCGTCATAAAAGCTTTCATCAGTGTTTCTTAAAATGCCCTGGCTGTCGTAGAATTCTTCATCAGCCTGTCTTAAAATACTCATAAAGTCAAAATAATCATCACCTGGATCGCGCAAAATACCTTCGCTATCAAAGTAGCTTTCGCCGGGATTCCGCAAAACACCTTGACCATCATAGTATTTTTCCTTAAGGGAATACAAAATCATCACTCTTTCTGGAGAATTATTGATATCATTATAACACATATTAACAGTAACAGAAAAGGTATATTTATCAATTTTATTTAATTTAATAGAAGTTCAAAAGTTTGATTACAGCGGTCGTTGTGCTATAATCAAATAAAAGTTTCAGTGCAATAAAGCAGGTAAATAGCAGATAAATAATAGTTGAAATTAAATTATAATTACAATAAATATGAGCAAAAAGTCTAAAGCTTTTGGAGGTAGTATGACTGCAAATACAGATAACATATTCGATATAGTCATTGTTGGAGCGGGAGCTGTTGGCTGCGCAGTCGCCAGAGAATTGTCGGGGTTTGATTTGAAAATAGCCGTACTTGAAAAGGAAAGTGATGTTGCGGCAGGCACCAGCGGCCGCAACAGTGCAGTCGTCCATGCCGGCTTCAACAACAAGCCCGGAAGCCTGATGGCCAGGCTTTGCGTGGAAGGCAGCGAAGGCTTTGAAAAAGTTTGTTCCCAACTGGATATTCCTTATAAGAAGACCGGAAAGCTAATCGTTGCCTTCGATGAGAGAGATTTTGCCGGCATTGATAAGTTGCTGGAGAACGGCAGCAAAAACGGTGTAAAAGGGCTTGAATTCGTGGACGCCCATACCGTTAAAAGGCTGGAGCCGCATGTTGGCGGAATTGGCGCCATGCTGTCCCCCAACACTGCCATAACCAGCCCTTTTATTTATACTGTGGCGCTGGCCGAAAATGCCGCTCAAAACGGAGTTGAATTCTACTTTGAGACAGAAGTGAACGGCATAACAAAGAGGGACGGTTTATTCAGGCTGACCGCCGGAAAAAGACATTTTTTCAGCAGGTACATAATAAACAGTGCAGGGCTCTACTCTGACAGGATAGCTTCGCTTGCAGGGGAGAAGGGTTATGAAATCTACCCCTGCCGCGGAGAATATTTCATACTGGACAAAAGGATCAGCCAGTACCTGAGTATGCCGGTTTACCCCGTTCCAAGGCCGGGGCTGGGGGGACTGGGCGTGCATCTCACACCTACAATCGAAGGAAACATATTAATAGGCCCAAGTGCCGAATATATAAAATCAAAGAGCGATTACAGCGCTACAAAAGGTGTGATGGACCAGTTGTTCAAGGAGGCGAAGGAACTGCTTCCTGCCCTTGAAATGAAGCACATTATCAGAAGCTATACAGGTATAAGATCGAAATTGGCGGGACCCAGGACCGGCGGCTACGGGGACTTTATTATAGAAGAATCCCGTGCAGTTCCGGGTCTTGTAAATCTTATCGGTATCGAGTCACCCGGTTTGACAGCTTCAGTGCCCATCGGCAGGAGGGTAAGAGATATAATCGCCGGCAAGGAGGAGCTTGTCCCTAAACAGGATTTCATTGCCGAAAGAAAAGGCATAACGCCCTTCCGGGAAATGACGCTGGAACAGAAGGAAAAACTCATAAAAGAGTGTCCCGAATACGGAGAAATTGTTTGCAGATGTGAGGGCATAACAAAGAAGGAGATACTGGACGCCATTAGCAATCCTCTGGGAGTGACTACACTGGCGGGTATCAAATACAGGGCCCGGGCCATGATGGGAAGGTGCCAGGGCGGCTACTGCCTTACGAGGATTGTTGATATTCTGAAGGAGCAAAAGGGGATTGAGCCCGAACAGGTGACCATGAGGGGAAATAATTCAAAGCTGTTTTCCGGACGGGTCAAATAAATGGCCAATTAACCTCCTTTATTCACCGCATTGCGATAAAGGATAATTACTTGAATAACATTTTGTGGCCACGAATGTGGCTTAAAGCCATACATGGCTTAGGAGACTAATATGTTGATAAATAAGGATTTGATAATAATCGGCGCCGGTCCGGCCGGTCTGGCGGCAGCAGTTGAAGCAAGGAAAAGAGGCATTGGCGATATACTGGTCCTGGAAAGGGAGCCAATTGCAGGCGGCATTTTAAATCAGTGCATTCACGATGGTTTCGGGCTTATAAAGTTTGATGAGGCATTGACAGGGCCGGAATATGCTAAAAAATATATGGATGAAGCGGTAAAAATGGGCATAGAGCTCATTACCAACGTAATGGTGCAGGAGCTCGGCAGCGATAAAGCTGTGACCACCGTCAGCCCTGACGGAATCAGAAGCTATCAGGCTAAAGCCGTTATCCTCGCCATGGGCTGCAGGGAGAGAACCAGAGGAGCCATATGTATCCCCGGCACCAGGCCTGCCGGTGTGTTTACGGCCGGTGTGGCGCAGAATCTTGTAAACATCAGGAATGTCATGATCGGAAAAAATATCATAATATTGGGCTCGGGCGATATAGGGCTCATTATGGCCAGAAGGCTTACTCTTGAGGGAGCCAATGTTTTAGCGGTAGTAGAAAAGCTGCCCTATTCCAGCGGACTTCAAAGAAACATTACCCAATGCCTTGACGACTTCGGGATTCCGCTGCTGCTCAGCCACACGGTTACCAATATAGAAGGCCGGGAGAGGGTGACAGCAGTTACCATATGCCGGGTTGACGAGAAGGGAAATACCATCCGGGGCACTTCAAAAAAATATGCTTGTGACACCTTGATACTTTCGGTGGGTCTCATTCCTGAGAATGAATTATCACTGAATGCGGGAATAGAAATTGACGAGGTGACAGGCGGCCCATGTGTGGATGAAAAGCTTCAGACCAGTGTTCCCGGAATATTTGCCTGCGGTAATGTACTCCAGGTGCACGACCTGGTGGATTACGTATCGGCAGAGGGAGAGCTTGCAGCTTGTTCTGCGGTTACATACCTTGAGGACATCCGGAGTAACACAGTTGACGGCTTCGGCAGGGAAAGTGCTGCGGCTACTGGCGGAAATGGCGGAAATATATTATCCTCTGAGAAAATAGCGGTGAGAGCAGGCCGGGGTATCAGATATGTATTGCCACAGGCAATAGGGCCCGGCAAAACTGTAACCTTTTCCATGAGGGTGGTAAAGCCGGGCAGGGAAAAGACCGTTTATTTTAAAGCAGGTGACAGGATCATAAAGAAAAGGAAATATACAGCATTGAATCCTGCCGAAATGATACGCATAGACTTAAGCAAAAATGAACTGCGGGGCGTTTCGGGACTGGAGGTATGTATACATGAAGACTAGCAGGGAAATAGTGTGCATTGTATGTCCCAACGGCTGCAGGATGAATGTTTTTGTTGATGAGCAAAACAGGGTCATACGTGTTGAAAATGCATTGTGCAGAAATGGAAGGGCATACGCTGAAAATGAAGTTCAGTGCCCCAGGAGAAGCTTGACCTCCACTGTAAAAGTAAAAGGGGGAACATATCCGCTGGTAAGTGTCAGAAGCAGCAAACCCATACCGAAGGAAAAACTGCAGGAAGCCGTTAATGAGTTAAGACTGCTTGAACTGACTGCCCCTGTGGATTTCCACCAGGTGGTGGTCTCTGATATACTGGGCACGGGTGCTGATATTGTAACAACCAGGCAGATAGCAAAAGCCCTGTAATTATGGAAACACCAAAAAACTCAGAGTGCGGGAGGCTGACAGGAACGTGACCGGGAAAATTAACTGCCGTAATTGTAAATACTACTACATAACATGGGACAGTAATATGCCACACGGATGTAAGGCTTTTGGCTTTAAAACAAGGCAGATACCTTCACTGGTTGTTTTTCAGTCCTCGGGCAAAGACTGTCAGGCCTTTGAAGAGAAGCAGAAAGAGCTGCGCAAGTAACCTGTTATGACACATTTGACAATTGAGCCGAAGAATTATAAATCTGACCAAGACTGTCATGAATAATATTGCACTTTCCGGTTTCATTGGCTTTTGATAAATACCTGCACCGGGTATAGGCCTCTTTGTTAACTGTGGCGCAAATGTAGCAGGGTATGTCCCCGGAACAGCTGCCCATCATTATCCCTTCCAGTGCTTCCAGCCTTGTGACGCTGCTGTTGATATTTGCTGAGATAAAATTTCTGAAATAATTTTTAAAATCAAGAACTTCAAAGTTAAGGCAGGGAGACTTAAAAAGCCAGGGAATCTGTTCCTCCTCTTCAATGTACGAGGGGCCGGTCATCAGAGTGGGATCGGGTACAATGCAGGGGACAAGGGAGGCACACGCTTCGTACTCTCCGCAGGAACATACATATTTCTTAATAATCTTGTCATAGTAAAGATGCATGCAAAAGGCGCAGGAGCGGTAGGATTCTATTTTATGCCTGTAATAGAGCTTGGAACCGAAAATATTCATGTAATAAAATCTGTAAATCAGGTCCATGGAGAGCAAATCTCTATTTTTCAGGAATCTTACTATTATATTTATTTTGCTTTTTATGTATTCCATTTTTATGCCCATGCCCTGCATTTCACACAAAATACAATGGTAGAAATGGCATGGGCACGGTACCTCCTTTGGTAATTTTTTGATTTAGTACAACCTTTTCACCTCTGCAACATTTTATCATATGAAATACAGAATTTACTATATTTCCCAATGATGACGAAACAATTTACAATTATCCTATATTCTTAAAAAAATTAGCTGACCCTATAAAAGTTAACTCAGTTTTTTCGTCAATTATTGTGCGGGTGTGATATAATTAGACTGTTGAAAAGACCAAAAGAAATCAGAATAAATTGGAGACAAATATGAAAGACTTCGTACATTTGCACGTACATACAGAATACAGCCTGCTGGACGGCTCAAACAGAATAAAGGATCTGATACAAAGAGTAAAAGAGCTGGGAATGAACAGCGTGGCTATAACCGACCATGGAGTCATGTACGGCGTTGTTGAGTTCTACAAGGAAGCACTGAAAAATGGAATAAAGCCCATTCTGGGTTGTGAAATATATACGGCAAAGAGAAATATGCAGGACAAGCAGCCGGGGTTGGACTCGGATTACGGACATCTTGTACTGCTGGCCAAAAATCAGACGGGTTATAAAAATCTGATGAAAATAGTGTCACTGGGTTTTACAGAAGGCTTTTATTATAAGCCGAGAGTTGACTATCAGACTCTGGAAAAATACTCAGAGGGGATAATAGCGCTGAGTGCCTGTTTATCGGGGGACATTCCTGCTGCAATTCTCAACAATGATTACGAAAGAGCTGCAGAACTGGCTAACAGGTTAAATACCATATTCGGGCAGGATAATTTTTATCTGGAATTGCAGCACAACGGCATCAGTGATCAGAATTTGGTGAATCAGCAGCTTATCAGGCTTTCAAAGGAGCTGGACATACCTCTGGTAGCCACAAACGACGCCCACTTTCTTACAAGAGAAGCGGCACAATCCCATGACATACTTTTGTGCATACAAACAGGAAAAACCATAAATGATGAAAACAGGATGAGGTTTAACACCGAAGAGATCTATGTAAAATCTCCCGAAGAAATGTATGAAAATTTCCGGAATGTAGAGCCGGCTCTTGAGAATACCGTGAAAATTGCTGAAATGTGCAATGTGGAGCTGGAATTCGGAAAGCTCCATCTACCGGGTTTTACTGTGGAAGAGGGCTATACTCCCTATGAATATCTCAAGGAAAAATGCTATCAGGGATTGGTTCGGAAGTTTGGTGAAAATTGCAGTGAAGATATAAAGCAGAGGCTTGAATATGAGCTTTCCGTCATCTCTTCAATGGGTTATGTAGACTATTTTCTAATAGTCTGGGATTTTATCAGATACGCAAGGGAAAATGACATCATGGTTGGGCCGGGCAGAGGCTCGGCAGCCGGCAGCCTTGTTTCTTACTGCCTTGGCATTACCAGCATCGACCCGCTTAAATACAATCTTCTCTTTGAAAGATTTCTGAATCCCGAGAGAATCAGCATGCCTGATATAGATATTGATTTCTGCTACGAAAGAAGGCAGGAGGTAATAGATTATGTTATCAGCAAATATGGCAAGGACAAGGTTTCACAGATAATAACCTTTGGAACCATGGCTGCCAGAGCCGCTATAAGAGATGTGGGGAGAGCCCTTGACGTACCGTACGGCGAAGTGGATGTCATAGCAAAAATGATTCCATTCCAGATAGGGATGAATATAGATAAAGCTCTGGAAATAAACCCCGAGCTGAAAAAGAAATATGAACTTGAGGATGATACCAGGCTGCTGATTGATACGGCCAGAAGCCTTGAGGGACTGCCGAGACATGCTTCGACACATGCGGCAGGAGTTGTTATTTCAAAAGAGCCCATAGTCGAGTATGTACCGCTGCAGCTCAATGAAAACAACGTTACAACCCAGTTTACCATGGGGCTTCTGGAAGAACTGGGCCTGTTGAAAATGGACTTCCTTGGACTGAGAACGCTCACTGTGATAAGGGACGCCGTAAACCTCGTAGAACAGGGCCATAACAAGAAAATTGACATAAACAATATAAATTTCGATGACCACGATGTATATAAAATGATAGGTGAGGGCAAGACTGTTGGTATATTCCAGCTTGAAAGCGCAGGGATGACCCAGTTTATGAAGGAGCTCCAGCCAAGCTCCCTTGAAGACGTAATTGCGGGTATTTCCCTTTACAGGCCGGGACCAATGGATCAGATACCCAGATATATCCGGAATAAGAACAACCCAAAGGAAATAAAGTACCACCATCCCATGCTTGAAAACATATTGAATGTAACCTACGGCTGTATGGTTTACCAGGAGCAGGTAATGCAGATAGTCAGGGAGCTTGGGGGCTACTCCTACGGCAGGTCCGATCTTGTGAGACGAGCAATGTCCAAAAAGAAAGTGTCTGTGATGGAGCAGGAGCGGAAGAATTTTATATACGGAATTACCGACGAGGAAGGAAATGAAGTTGTGAGAGGAGCTGTGAGGAATGGTGTGGATGAGTTCACAGCCAATAAGATATTTGACGAAATGATGGATTTTGCCAGCTATGCCTTTAACAAATCCCATGCAGCCGCATATGCGGTGGTTGCATATCAGACCGCATGGCTGAAGCATTACTATCCCGTTGAATTTCTGGCGGCCTCGTTGAACAGCTTTCTGGGCAGCAGTGACAAGGTATCACAGTATGTAAATGAGTGTAAGGCACTGAACATTAAGGTTTTGCCTCCCGATGTAAACGAAAGCAATGTTAAATTTGCAGTTGTAAATCAAAAGATACGCTTTGGACTGGCAGCAGTAAAAAATGTCGGAGAAAACGCAATACAGTCAATGATAGCCGAACGCACTCAAAACGGACTGTTTACGACTTTTTTAGACTTTTGCCAGAGAATAGAGGGTCGGGAAATAAATAAAAGGTGCATTGAAAGTCTTATAAAAAGCGGTGCATTCGACTCCTTAAAGGTGTTCAGATCCAAACTGATGGCAGTATATGAGCGTTTTCTGGACGGAATAGCACAGGCAAAAAAGAAAAGCATGGAGGGGCAGCTTTCCATCTTTGATTTGATGCAGGAGCCGCAGGAATCCCTGAAGGAAGACTATCCCGACATAAAGGAATACCCTCCCAATGTGATGCTGGCAATGGAGAAGGAAATGCTGGGCCTGTACGTATCAGGGCATCCGTTAAGCGAGTATCAGAGCATACTTGACAAAAATGTGAATCTGTACAGCAAGGATATGCTCATTGGTGGAAATGAAGAGCATAACGGTGATATCGAGCTCGAGCTTAAAAAGCTCACAGACTCAATGAGAGTGACTGTCGGAGGGATAGTTGTATCCAAAAAGACCAAGACTACAAAAAATAATAACCTCATGGCTTTCATAGGCCTTGAAGATCTCTATGGAACCATGGAATTAATAGTTTTTCCGACCATATATGAGCGTTTTTCACAGCTGCTCCAGCAGGAAAGTATAGTGCTTGTCAACGGGAGACTTAGTTTGAGAGAGGATGAACAGCCCAAAATAATATGTGAAGAAGTTTTACCAATAAAGAGCCTGGATGAAAAGGGTCTGTACATGTATTTTGAAAAGGAAATGACCAGGGAGGAAAGTGTTTCACTGATCGCCCTGCTGAAATATTTCAACGGTTCAACTCCTACTTTTATAAGAAAAAAGGATGACGATAAATTTAAAAAATTAGACAGGCAATACTGGATAGATGTCAATAATGATATATTGGAAGAACTGGAATCGCGGCTTGGTAAGGAAAACATAAGTTTAAAATAACCGTGCTTAATATTGATTTTTGGTG
>JAFABO010000242.1 GCA_023426005.1 Bacillota bacterium
CATGAAATAAGATGCACAGTTAAAAACAATTGCGGTAAATTGTCGACGAAGGTAAAGTGGTTTTGCCGGCAAAGCAGCAGGACGATGCTTTGAGCTTCAAAACGAGACAGGATGTCGAGTTTGAGCGGCGGTAAAACCGCTTTAAATGAGGCGATACAATTTTCGTAATTGTTTTGGGGGCGTCCTTATTTCATGAAGTTAGTACGGAAGTTACCAGTTGATATAAAAAAATTACACAGGTAAAGCAGTAAGTAAATTAACTAGCACAACGCGTTAAATAAAGAGCTTTAAAAAATTAAGCAAATCTTAATATTTGGATTGAATAATTGAAGAAAATAATATGCTATAATTTTTATAGCTTAATTCAGTCAAAAAATTTCAATCATGAATATAAGGTGGTAAAAAGTGGGTATTAATATACTTGTTGTCGACGATGAAAAAGAAATAGCCGATCTGGTAGAATTATATCTGATAAATGAAAATTACAGTGTGGATAAGTTTTACAGTCCTTTAGAAGCTATGAACAGCATTGATAACAGCAAATATGATCTGGCCTTGCTGGATGTTATGATGCCTGAAATGGACGGGTTTACCCTGTGCAAGAAAATAAGAGAGAAGTATAATTTTCCTGTTATCATGCTGACTGCAAAGGTTGAGGAATTGGACAAGATAACAGGTCTTACTCTTGGTGCCGATGATTATATCACAAAACCTTTCAGTCCGCTGGAGATGGTTGCCAGGGTAAAGGCACAGCTCAGAAGATTTACAAGGTATAATGAAGGTGTACAGCAGAGCAATGATATTCTCGAGGTTTCGGGACTGGTCATGAACAGGACAACCCATCACTGCACTTTAAATGAAACACCGCTCATGCTCACCCCCATTGAGTTTTCGATTCTCTGGCTGCTGTGTGAAAACAGGGGGCAGGTTATCAATTCGGAAAAATTGTTCCAGGAGGTATGGGGAGAGAAATATTTTGCCGGCAGTAACAATACTGTAATGGTACATATCAGGCATCTCCGGGAAAAAATGCAGGAACCCCCGGGAAATCCCAAATTTATTAAAACCGTGTGGGGAGTTGGATATAAGATTGAAAAGTGATTTCAGACGGGTCAAAACTAAAATAATGCTTCAAATTCTCCTGACAGGCTTAATCACAGTTGTTGTTGGCTTGTTCATTCTTCACTTTTTAATAGACGACGCCTTGCAGAAACCTTTTGCGGAAGGCTTTGTATCCCTGCTGCAAAGGTTTTTTCACATAGACTATTGGAATGCTGCCGGTGTTTATGCAATCATATTCAGAAACAACAAGGGACTGCTTCTTGGAATAGGCTTTGTCTTTTTATTATTGATCTTTATATATGTAGCCATGTCAAGGTTTACACGCTATTTCAAAAATATAAGCGAAGGCATTGACCAGCTTGTAAATGAATCAGAGGACCCTATTACTTTGCCGTCTGAGCTGGAATTTATAGAGACAAAGCTCAATACGGTTAAAAGCACCCTGGAAAAAAGAAGGGACGCCGCTCTTGAGAGTGAAAGAAGGAAAAATGACCTTGTGGTTTATCTGGCCCATGATATTAAAACACCTCTCACATCTGTTATAGGGTATCTGAGCCTCTTGAACGAAGCTCCGGATATGCCGCTGGAGCAGAGGATAAAGTATACGGGAATAACACTTGAAAAGGCATACCGCCTTGAGCAGCTGATTAACGAATTCTTTGAAATAACAAGATTCAATCTCCAGACCATAAATCTTATAAAAGAAGATGTAAATCTTACAATGATGCTGGAACAGCTGGCCGATGAATTCTATCCCATCCTCGCTCCCCGGAATAAAGAGGCAGTGGTTGAGGCAGGAGAGAATATTATGATCTATGCCGATTCTGACAAGCTGGGACGTGTTTTTAACAATATACTTAAGAATGCCGCTGCCTACAGCTATGATAACAGTTCAATAAACATATCTGCAATTTCAGAGGGAGAAAATATTATAATCAGATTCAGGAATAAAGGAAAAATGATACCTTCCGATAGGCTGGATTCTATTTTTGAAAAATTCTACCGCCTGGATTCTGCAAGGTCCTCCAATACCGGCGGTACAGGGCTGGGCCTGGCAATTGCAAAAGAAATCGTGGTTTTACACGGAGGAACTATTTCTGCCGAGAGCAATGAAGTATATACTCAATTTATAGTATCCCTGCCTGTAAAAAACATAGGCGTTTAATAAATCTAAATAATATTGTAATGAAATCTTAAGGATTTGATAAGCTGAAATTAAAGAACAACCTGTTAAAATTGACTACAATGAAGTTGTCAGTTGAGCAGGTTGTTTTTTTACTAAAGCTTTTCAGGACAATAAACAGGGAGATAAATATATGTTAAAGAAAAAAGTAGCTGTTATTTTCGGAGGCTGTTCCCCGGAATATGAAGTTTCTTTAAATTCAGCTTTTTCAGTTGTGAAAAACCTTAACAGGGATTTATATGAGGTTGTATTAGTGGGTATTACCGGAGAAGGAAATTGGTTCAGATATTTCGGAGAGGAAAAAGCAATTAAAAATGACACCTGGCATTTGGATAAGAATTGCAGACCGGCTGTCTTTTCTCCTGACAGAAACAGTTCTGCACTTATTGAATTTTGTGAGGACAGATTTGTAACAACGCAAATTGATGTAGTTTTTCCTGTCCTGCACGGAAAGAACGGTGAAGATGGTACGGTTCAAGGTTTACTTGAGCTTGCCGGCATTCCCTTTGTGGGCTGTGGTACATTGAGTTCTTCACTGTGCATGGATAAGGACCTTGCTCACAAAATAGCCCAAACTGCCGGTGTCAGGGTTCCTCCCTCAATAACTGCAATGAAATACACAGGTATTGAGGAGATTATTAAAAAAACAGAAACTCTGAGATATCCTCTGTTCGTAAAGCCTGCCAGAGCAGGCTCCTCCTTTGGGATTACCAGAACAGGTGAGAGGGAAGAACTGTATGAGGCGGTAAGGGAAGCCTTCAAACATGATTCGAAAATTGTAATAGAAGAAGGGATAGAGGGCTTTGAAGTGGGTTGTGCGGTACTGGGAAATGATGAGCTTATAATAGGCGAAGTTGATGAAATAGAGCTTCTGAAGGGTTTCTTTGATTACAATGAAAAATATACCCTTGCTTCCTCCAGAATTCATATGCCGGCGCGAATAGACTTAAGGACTGCCGAAAGAATCAAGGAAACAGCTCTGAAACTCTATAAAGCACTATGCTGCAAGGGCTTTGCAAGAGTTGACATGTTTCTGACGCCCGCCGGCAATATAGTATTTAATGAAGTTAATACCATTCCGGGCTTTACGGCCCACAGCAGATATCCAAAAATGCTGGGCGGCATAGGCATCTCCTTTGGGGAGCTTCTGGACAAGCTCATTTCATTGGCCCAAAAGAATTAAAAAGTAATCATTAGCAGCAGGAGATAATTTAATAATCTCTCAGTGGTTTGGAGTAAAAATGAAAACAGATATAAATGACAATATGGAGGAATGGAAATGTATGAAAAGAGATATGCCGGTCTGGATTATTTTAGATTGGTAGCCGCACTGCTGATAGTTTCAATCCATACTTTCCCGCTGCTTTCCATCAGCCCGGAGGCAAACTTCTTTCTAACGCATGTTCTGGCGAGAGTTGCAGTTCCCTTCTTTTTAATGACCACAGGGTTCTTTTTGATGCCCGGAATAACAAATGAAAAAGAGGCTGTTAAGCAGAAAACAAATTTAAATAGTAAAAATATTTTTGATACAAAAACAGTAAATAAAACAAGACTGAACGGATTTATAAAAAAGACGGCCCTCCTTTATGGAGCAGCTATATTATTGTACCTGCCTGTAAATATATATACAGGAGCAATAAAAGAGCTGCTCTCACCGGCGGGAATAATCAAGGGACTTGTTTTTGAAGGCACATTTTATCACCTGTGGTATTTGCCGGCCAGTATATTGGGAGTTATAATCGTTTGCGGCCTATACAGCAAATTAAAGCCCGGGGCGGTGCTTGGTGTTACAACGTTCCTTTACCTGCTTGCCCTGTTGGGAGACAGCTACTATGGTATTTCGGAACAGGTTGCCTTTTTAAATGGATTTTATAATGTGCTTTTTATGTTTTTTGACCACACCTGTAACGGACTGCTGATGGCACCTGTTTTTATTGCTCTGGGAGGGGTTATAGCCGCTGCCGGCAAGCAGTATTCAAATAAAATTTGCCTTACGGGGCTGTCGGCCGCGGCAGTGTTTTTGCTTGCAGAGGGAAGCTTCCTGACCCGGCAGGGAATACAGCATCAATACAGCATGTATATAATGCTCCTGCCGGCCATGTTCTTTCTGTTTCACCTGCTGCTGAACTGCAGGGGCAAAGCCGAAAAACAGCTGAGAACATTATCAATGCTTATATATATAGTACATCCCATGTGCATTATAGCCGTGAGGGGCTTTGCCAAAGCTGTTAACCTGACATCCTTACTTATTGACAACAGTATGCTTCATTTTATTGCTGTCCTGGCAATGTCAATTTTGTGCTCGGTTCTTGTTATGACCTTTTGGAGAAAGAGGAATAAATGCCGGAAGACGGACAGGGCATGGGCTGAAATCAACCTGGAAAGCCTTGAAAATAATATATCTCAGTTCAGAAGGATATTGCCTGAAAGCTGCGGCATCATGGCCGTTGTTAAGGCAAACGCCTATGGACACGGGGATGTTGAAATATCCCGGGAGCTGAACAATATCGGGGTGAATGCCTTTGCGGTTGCAACCGTCAGTGAGGGTATAAGGCTTAGAAAAAACGGTATAAGGGGAGAAATTCTGATCCTGGGATATACACTGCCCGATGAAGCCTCACTGCTTAAGCAATATGATTTGACCCAGACAGTAGTTGATCTCAGCTACGCAAGGAGGTTAAATTCCCAAAACGAAAAAATAAAGGTTCACGTAAAAATAGATACAGGAATGCACAGGCTGGGTGAGAGGTTTGATAATATGAATAATCTGACTGGTATTTTCCAATGCAGGAATCTCCTTATTAAAGGTACTTTTTCTCATTTGAGTGCTGCAGACAGCCTTGAGCCGGAGGATGTGGAATTTACACATTTTCAGATAGAAAGATTTTATAAAACGCTGGACAGGCTGAAGGCTGCCGGCTTTAATCCGGGTAAAATACACCTTCAAAGCAGTTATGGCGTACTGAACTACCCATACCTCAAATGTGACTATGCCAGAATCGGTATAGCGATGTATGGCGTACTGAGCAGCCGGGAATATGAAACCAGGGTGCCTGTTTCCCTTCAGCCGGTACTGTCCATGAAGGCCAGGATTACTTTGACAAAAGAGATAGGTGGAAATGAACGAATAGGGTACGGACATCATTTCATATCCGGTAAAAAAACCAGAATTGCAGTCGTATCTGCCGGCTATGCCGACGGTATACCCAGTAATCTTTCCTGCCGGAAAGGGCAGGTTATAATCAACGGAAGGAAGGCAGGGATTGTGGGAAGGATATGTATGGATCAGCTCCTGGTGGACATAACGGATATACCCGGAATAGAGCAGGGTGACATCGCAATATTTATCGGACGTGACGGGAACGAATATATCAGTGCCGAAAGTGTTGCCGCCCAAGCCGGCACTCTGACAAATGAGCTCCTTTCCAGGCTCGGCTTCAGGGTGTCCCGGAATATTATAGATAATAGAGCCAATACTGCCAAAAGCAGAGTTCCTGTAAATTTAAAAAATACATTGTCCTCATGGAAATTCTCAATAAAATCTTCATAACCATTTATTACGTTTAACAATTCTACTACAAGTCTTAAAAAATAATCTGCCAGTTTACTCAGATGTATACCGGAAATATCCTGTATACACTTTTTATATTGTGTTGCTTAAAATAGCTATCATTTCTCGAAAAATATAGTATAATGTACTTTATGTGTATTATACCAGGCTGAAGTACAATTCAGTACAGCATTTTTATGACAGGGTTTTTTAGGAGGATGGCATGATTAAGGCATTTATTTTCGATATGGACGGTGTAATTATTGACAGTGAGCCATTGCACTTTCAAACGGACAAAATGGTCATGAGGGACTTGGGCCATGATATTGCAGACGATGAGCTGACCGGTTTTGTCGGGGTCACAAACCCTGATATGTGGGCGGAGCTCATTAAGAGGTATAAACTTGATTCAACAGTGGAAGAACTTCTGGAGCGTCAATCCAAATATAAGACCGAATTGTTCGGCCAGGATGAATTACAGGCAATCAGCGGTATAGCTGAGCTGATTGACGATTTAAAAAGCAGGGGCATTTATGTGGGCCTTGCATCCTCATCCTCAAGAGAATTTATCGAAATGGTTTTAAAGGGTTTACATATATATCATAATTTCGATGTTGTTATCAGCGGTGAAGAAGTGGCAAACAGCAAGCCTGCACCTGATATATTCTTAAAAGCCGCCGAAGCTTTAAAGGTTGCTCCGGCAGATTGCCTCGTGCTGGAGGATTCGGGAAACGGAGTAAAGGCTGCTAAAGCGGCAGGTATGAAATGTATTGCATTTAAAAATCCAAACTCGGGTAATCAGGATCTGGCTTTAGCCGACATCACAGTGGACACCCTGGAAGAATTAAACTATCTGGATGTATAGGAAATTAATTTAAAATACACTATTGAGAGGATTGATCAAAAATTAAACAATTGTATTCCGGAAAAGTGCTCCCCAAGCTGGCACTGTTTTTGGCTGCGTTTATATGGGGAAGCTCTTTTTTTATTATGAAAGATACCGTGGATGTATTTCCGCCTTATATATTACTGGCTTTCAGATTCACAATCGCAAGTATCCTGCTGAGTATAGTCTTTTTTAAAAAGCTGAGACAGATAAGCCTTGACTATATCTGGAAAAGCGGAGTTATAGGTCTTTTTTTATTTCTTGGCTACAGCACTCAAACCATTGGAATTACCGGGACTACCCCGGGTAAGAATGCATTTTTGACAGCAATTTATTGTGTAATCGTGCCATTTTTATTCTGGGCGGTAGACAGGTCAAGGCCGGATATCTACAACTTTATGGCTGCAATAGTATGTATCTCGGGAATAGGTCTTGTGTCCCTGAGGGGGGATTTTTCCATAGGCTTCGGGGATGCCTTTACATTGCTGGGAGGTTTTCTGTACGCAGGACATCTGGTAGCAGTTGCAAAACTGGGAAAGGGAAAGGACCCCATAATCCTCACTATATTGCAATTCGGCTTTGCAGCCCTGCTCTCCTGGAGTATGGGCCTGACTTTTGAGGAATTCCCAACCACCTGGGAAACAGGTAATATTATAGGGCTGCTCTATCTTGCAGTATTTGCAACTGCGGTGGGATTGCTGTTCCAGAATATAGGCCAGAAGTGGACCCATCCTTCGGCGGCAGCCATAATTCTCAGTCTGGAGTCGGTATTCGGGGTCATGTTCTCAGTGATTTTCTATGGTGAGCGGCTCTCTTTAAGATTGCTCATAGGCTTCGTACTCATATTTATAGCGGTTATAATTTCAGAAACAAAACTGTCTTTTATTAGAGATATAAAAAAGAGAGCATCAAATGTTTAATAAATAACTTTTATCTGCATTGCTAAAACCTTCCCAGCAGGTATCTTGAGAATCCGAATTTAAGCCTGCCGGATTTCTCAAATATTAATTCAAGTAAAACGTTAATGAATTCAAGGGTTTGCTCAATCTCTTCATGAGTCAGAGGATTACGGCTGTATCTGGCTTTTACGTAGTAACCTGAAATTTTAGTGAAACTGGTTTTATTGAAAGAGAAGCTCTTGATATCAAAGATTTTTTCAACCCTTTCACTAAACTGGGTAGGCGTTTCACCGGGATATAAATTAACTCCCTGGAATTTCAGGACTCTTAAAATATAACTATAGGCAATCAACATTGAAGAATTGGGATTGCCTTTTTTTATTTTCCTCTGAAGATTATAAAACCTGAAGTAATTGATTGAGGCAATTGTACTCATGGACAGCACGGCCAGAACTATGACAGCCGAAATAATTATTAAGATCAAAACCGGTTTTTTCATTCCCGAAGCTGCTTCGGTTTCAGTATCAAAGTCATAAGTTACTGCTGCTCCCTGATTTCTGTATCTGTCCATCAATTCCATGTAATCCTGGTATCCAGTATCCAGCATTTCGCTGCTGATGGTGGCGGAAATTGACCTGTCGTTGTAGAGGTTTGCAACAAAGGGGGAGGTTGGTTCAAAGGGTATCCAGCCAAATCCCTCAAAATAAACTTCAACCCATGCATGAGCCTGTTGATTGGTAACCTTGTATACCCCGTCATTTTTTTCAGGGGGCAAAATATATCCCTCAACATATCTGGCCGGTATATCCAGACATCTCAGCAATACCGTCATGGCTGAGGCATAATAAGTGCAGTAGCCCTTTTTGCCCTCAAAGAGGAAATAGTCCACAAAATCCTTGCTCCTGGGCGGGGTTCCGGGAACCAGGGTATAGGGATAATTTTTCGAAAGGTAAATTTCTATTGCCTTTGCCCGGTCATAATTATTATTTTTATCTTTTGTAATTTCCTGTGCAAGTTCTCTGACCCTTGGTGTAACGGTATCGGGAAGCTGGGTATAATTTGTGTAAAGCGAGCCGGCAGAATCATTGAGCTGTGAAGCCGGAATGGCTTTGGCACCGGATTTATTGCTTTTTCTCAGCAGGTCAAGCAGTTTTTCACCTTTAAGGTTCAGGCTAAAATATCCAAGGCTGTAGGAGAAGCCTTTACCTTTAATGTCTTTTATGGAAAGCATCTGCTCATTATCCTGAAGTACTTCCAGTGTTGACCCCAACTTTAAATTGTAAGCCTTAACCGGCATGAATATTGATTTTGTTTTCATATTTACAAATTCAACTTCTGCGGTGGAATCTTCAAAATAGTCATTTTTATTTATATCCAATGAAAAAGTTTCACCTTTATTGGCTGATAAAATGCTTAAGAACATTAAGGAAGTGTCGGAAGTGAGCTGTTTTGTATATACCTGCTCAAAACCGAGGGATTTAAAATTATTTTCGCCGGCATACCAGCGGTGCCCATCATAGTTAACCTTTGAGGCGGCGCGCAAATACAGGTTCGAATGATCGGTTTTAACATTCATAACATGGGTGTTGTTCAGCTTGAGATTTCCCCCTAATTTGTCGGTTTTTCCGAATCCTGATATGCCAAAAGAGAAATAATCAAAGGAAGAAACGTCTACACCCGAAAACTTATTGATTATTCTATCTATGGTTTTATCTATTCTGGTATCCAGCCAGGGAACGGAAAAACGTCCCTGGTTAAGAGGAAACATGAATGTCATTCCTATAACTATAATACAGACAGGTAATATGTAAATAAGATATTTGAGCCTGTTTCCGGCATCGTAGGTTTTTTCCCCGTTTCTTTTTTGCAATATATAAAAGAAATAATACAGCAGAAAGGAGAATATGAAGAGTATAAATGATAAATCACTCCCTGAAATATTCAGCTGGAGCTGAACAAAGAAAATACTGAAGAACAGTAGGGTGGTTACATAAAAGTTGTAAAATTTAATGGTAAATATAAAAACAAACAGAGTAATTAAAAACGCTATTGCAAGCACAGTTATTGTGGTAAAAGCAGGAAAGGAAATATTCTTATAACCGTTGGTTATATCCACAAACCATATGAAATACCGGTTCAGCCAGATAAATGCACTTTCAGTACCTGTTTTAAGAATAACTACCGCGGCTCCGGCCGCCAGTACTACAGCAATTGAAATACATGATATGAGTGATGAAAGTTTATTTCTGAACATAAGAAAAAATAGCAGGGTCAAAGGGATTACGGCCAGAAATATCATCCGGCTTAAAGTGCGGGTCATGAACAGCGAAGTATAAAGTGTCTGACTGATGCCTGCCGACATAAGCATAACCAGTATTAAATTGGCAAGCATTCCGAATTTATTTTCACGCGTCATAGTCTTAACCCCCCAGTACCATTTTAATATCATCTTCAGGATTGACGGTATATGCCCTTACGCCTATTTCGGGCAGGATATCCAGTATATCGTTTACTACTTCAAATTTCTCCTTAACAAGATTTCCGGGAGAAATATACACCAGACAAATTGAATGATTGGACATCTGAGCCTTGTAAATAACATTATAAAGGTCGACATCGAGGATGCTTGTAAAGATTATCATATCATTGGTATTATTGCTGCTTTCGTAGTGAAGCGATACTATGTCCGCCAACGGAATCTTCTGATTAAAGGGCACATTGGATAGTGTTTTATAAATATACTCGAATTCATGTGTGTTGGAAGCCTTTAAAAGCTCTATTTTATCATCAAAGTACATGTAGCTGACGGATATACCCTTCCGGAGGTAATAATTGAACACTGCGACGGCAGCTTCAATTATCTTGTCTTCCAGAACGATTGTAATCTCACCCGGATAGGGATTTTGCCTTAGATCTATAAGTATATTGACATTTGCATCGGAAGTACACTGGAAATTTTTAATCATCCAGTTATTGCTTCTGGCCGATAATTTCCAGTGTATCTTTCTGAAGCTGTCACCGTATTGATACATCCTCATATCTTTAATGTTATTCACATCTTCAACGGCACCCTGGGATGAGCTTTGTGATTCAAAACTGTTTGTTGTAAATATATCAAATTTAGATAAATGTTCAATTTTAGGAAACACAATAATTTTTTTTGTTTCGGGCAGTTTATATTTTAACCTTATTAGGCCCAGAAAGTCCTCAATATGAATATCACTTATTCCCACCTCATATTCACCTCTGTACCTGCATTCCATGTCGAAAACGAATTCCTTCTTTGAAAAAGGGGTAATTGACAGGCTTTGTGAATAGGTTTCAGCATTGAAAAGGGTATGTGAGCCAAAAAAGGACACATAAACATAGGGATAAATTATAAAGTCCTCATTGCTGAGCTTGACTACAAGCTTTACAGCTTCTCCCTTGGTTATTACCCTTTTATTGATATCCTGAACAAATTTAAAACGTGCATAGACATAGATAGTGTAACCGATGGAGAAAATAAGCAGTGACAACAGTGAAAAAAAGAAAAAGGATGGAGCAAAGCCCCCGAAATTGTACCGGAATATAATTGCCAGTATGAATAAAAATATAAATGTTATCCTATTTTTTCTCATAATTATCTACCAAAGGTATATAAACCTTGTCTATAATATTGGTTAAAATATCAAGTGCGGACATTTTCTTTAATTTAGCTTCCTGCTTGAGA
>JAFABO010000023.1 GCA_023426005.1 Bacillota bacterium
ATCAATTTCCCGAATTGATTCATGTACCGTCAACCTGCAAATCACCCCATATAATGCTGGGAACCATAGCCAAAACCTACTATGCCGAAAAAATGGGAATAGACCCGGACAGTATTGTCATGGTATCAGTCATGCCCTGTATAGCGAAGAAGGCGGAAGCCAGACGCCCCGAGCTCACAAAGGACGAACGGAACAATGTGGACATATCAATAACCACCCGGGAGCTTGGAGCTATGATACATGAGGCTGGAATAGAATTTGCAAAGCTGCCTGACGGTGAATTTGACAGTCCCCTTGGTGAATCCTCAGGTGCGGCCGTAATGTTCGGCACTGCCGGCGGTGTTATAGAGGCTGCCCTGCGTACAGCCTCGGAATGGCTGACAGGTGAACCTCTCAAAGAAATAGAATTTGAGGATTTGAGAGGTATGGATGGAGTTCGCAGAGCTGTTGTGAAAATAGGGGACAGGGAGCTGAAAATAGGTATAGCCAGCGGTCTGGGCAATGCACGGCATATTCTTGAGGATATCCGTGATGGAAGGGCGGATTACCATGCTATTGAGATAATGGCCTGTCCGGGCGGCTGTATTGCCGGAGGAGGGCAGCCTTACCACCATGGCAATGCTGAGATTGTTAAAAAACGCAGGGAAGCAATATTTGAAGAGGATAGAAGCAAAAAGATAAGAAAATCCCATGAAAACAAAGAGATATTGGAGCTATATAAAACTTATCTGGGGGAACCTTTTGGTGAAAAAGCCCATGAACTCCTTCACACGCATTTTGAGGAGAGGGAGAGGATTTAAAAAACCAATCAGTAAACTAACTCCGATCAATGATTGCATACAAGTGCTTGCTTGAATGAGCTTTTTACCTGCAATTCCAATAAGCACCTTTAGCTGTGCGCCGGTATGGCGTATTTTGCCATTGATTAAAATCTACATGTGTACCGGTATAATCGTTTTATTTAAGCTTACGGCAATAACGTCCTGGTATATAATTTAGCAATGCATGAATTTAGATGTTGCAGACCGCCAGGTTATGGTATCATAATATTTATATTTGATATGTCTGAATATGGGTATATATTATATTAAAATTTCATGATTCGGAGCTGATATTATATGAATATTGTTGTACTTATGAAACTTAATGATGAGCAAAAAAGGTTTTTGGAATCTGAAGCGCCCGGCTGCAATTTTATTTATACAAAGAATGAACAGCTGAGCGAAGACCAATTGCAAAACGCCGGTGTTATAATTGGAAATCCGCCTGCAGAAATGCTTAAGCTGTCAAAAAAACTTAAGCTGCTGCAACTGTTCAGTGCAGGTGTAGGAGAATACGCAAGTGAGGGCGTTCTGCCCGACGGAGCCAAACTTGCAAATGCCAGCGGCGCCTATGGCCTTGCCATATCGGAATACATGCTGGGAGTACTGCTGGAATTTTACAAAAATCTGCATATATACAGGGATAACCAGGCAGAAGGAAAGTGGTCCTATGCTGGCAATGTTAAAGGTATATTTGGCTCTACTGCCCTGATTGTAGGTTTGGGGGATATCGGAGGGGAATTTGCTTCGAGACTGAAAGCACTTGGTGCATATACAATCGGAATAAGGAGAACAGCCAGCAAAAAGCCTGACTATCTGGATGAGCTGTATCTTATGGAGGAGCTTGAAGCACTGCTGCCCCGGGCTGATATAGTCGCCCTCAGCCTTCCTGAAACAAAGCTGACAAATAGGGTGATAAATAAAACAACACTGCAGTTTTTTAAGAAGGATGCGGTATTGATAAATGTCGGACGGGGAAGTGCAATAGATACCGAGGCTTTATGTGATGCCCTCGAAAATAGACAGCTTCTGGGGGCCGCGTTGGATGTAACCGACCCTGAACCGCTTCCGGAGGAACACAGGCTGTGGAAGATGAAGAACGCGGTTATTACTCCGCATATTTCGGGAGGGTTCAGCCTGAATGAAACAAAAGAGCGCATTGTAAGAATAGCCGCTCATAACCTGAAGTCGCTCATTGAGGGCAAAGATATGATGAATGTGGTTGATAGGGAAAAAGGCTATTGAAATGATTTAGTTTTTTACCATTTTATCTGGAGGATGAAAAATTGGATGTGAATAACGCTGCAGTCAACGAAGTAAATAAAGAGGAAAATACAAACTGGTGCCAGTCTGTGGGTGGAGTGGTGCTGAAGGGGAATGAGGTTTTACTGGTAAGGCATACATATGGCGCAGGAAAGGGCAGGCTGATCATTCCGGGAGGTTATGTGAAAATCAGGGAAACACCACAGGCAGCATTGCGCCGGGAAGTGATGGAGGAAACTACCGTTGTTGCCGAGCCTGTAAAATTATTGGGTGTGAGGTTCAATTTAAAGGATTGGTATGCGGTTTTCCTGATGGACTATGTTTCAGGGACTCCCAATTCCGATAACAGAGAGAACAGCGAGGCACTTTTCATGGATATAAACGAGGCTGTCAAAGCGCCCGATGTTCCTGATCTGACCAGGGTTTTACTGCAGGGAGTGATTGACAATGCGGGCAATGCTCTGAGCAATATTCCTTTCGTATCAAGGGAGAAGAACGGGGAGTATTCTTTCTATGGCATATAACCCCGACAGCAGTATTTTCAGGAGCAATATTAATTCGATAAGATCCCTGTTTGATAAAGCTTCATGAAATTTAATACTAAAGTAGAGTTGCATAGGCTTCTCCTGTCTGAAGAATTTAATTACGCCTGGTCATTGGTTTCGATGTATTAAATAAATCTTTAAAAATTCATGCTTCAGGTATTCTGCTGCTGATACTGGAGCTGGTACAGGGAGTAATACATGCCCTTTGCCGCCAGAAGCTCCTGATGGGTTCCGCTCTCGTGAACCTTTCCCTTGTGCAGGACAATAATCTTATCCGCGTGCTGGATGGTGGAAAGCCTGTGGGCAATAACAATTGTTGTCCTGTTTTTTGTCAGCTTGGTCAGTGCATCCTGTATCAGTATTTCGGTTTCGGTATCGATATTGGAGGTTGCTTCATCCAGCACCAGAATGGCTGGGTCAAAGGCCAGTGCGCGGGCAAAGGCCAGAAGCTGGCGCTGACCTGAGGAAAAAGTGGAGCCCCTTTCCATGACCTCTTCATTATATCCGTTTGGGAGCCTGCTTATAAAACTGTCAGCATTGACATAGCGGGCTGCTTCCTGAAGTTTTTCGTCTGTTATGCCTTCCTCGTTGAGGCGGATATTATCGTTAAGCCTGCCGCTGAACAGGAACACATCCTGCAGTACAACACCTATGGCTTTTCTGAGGGAAGCTTTTTGTACATCTTTTATATTGGTACCGTTTATTAAAATCTCACCGCGCTGTATTTCATAAAATCTGCTCAAAAGATTGATTATTGAAGTCTTTCCGGCACCGGTATGGCCGACGATGGCTATGGTCTGACCTGCCGGGACCCTGAAGCTCACATCCTTTAGCACCCAGTTTTCATCATTATAGGCAAACCATACGTTTTTAAATTCAATATCACCCGCTGCTGTCTCGGTGTCAAATTCCAGGCTGCCGGCATCTTCCTCGGCAGGCGTGTCAAGGATCATGAAAATCCTTTCGGAAGCAGCCATGGAGGACTGGAGGATATTATATTTTTCGGCCAGGTCATTAATAGGCTGGAAAAGCAGAGAAATATAGTTTATCAGCGCATACAGAACTCCAAATTCCATGGAATTATCAATAACTTTGCCTCCTCCGTTCCATATCAACAGAGCTATAGTGAGAGAGGCGACCATTTCAATCATGGGTCTGAAAAGACCAAAGGTCACAACCTCATTCATTGATGCGTTGTAATATACTTTGCCTATTTTGTCGAACCTTTTAAAATTGGGTTTTTCCTTATTGAACAGCTGTATTATGCGCATACCTGAGATATTTTCGGATATGGCTGAATTTACTCGGGCAATTGCGGTGCGGACATTGCGGTAAACCTTTCTTATCCGCAGTCTGAAGATAACGGTCAGTATCAGTACCACCGGCATGGCGGCCAGCGTGATCCATGTCAGGGAGCTGTTCAGCTGGAACATAATTATGACAGCTCCCAATAATATGGCAAAATCCTTGAGCAATGTTATAAGAACATTGGTATACATGTCATTAAGAGTTTCCGTGTCATTGGTTATACGGGTGACAAGCCTGCCGATGGGATTTCTGTCAAAATAGGACAGCGGCAGCTTTTGAAGGTGTGAAAACACAAGCTGCCGGATGTTGTAGATAATATACTGACCGGCATAACTCAATACATATATCTGCAGCAGATTGAATAAAAAGCCTGCTGCAATGAGCAGCACAAAATAAATACCCATCCTGTTCAAGGCGGATATATTGCTTTTTTTAATATAGTCGTCAATAGCTATACCCATTAAGTAGGGCCTGGCCAGATCCACCAATGTTGCCGCAAACAAAAAGATTACTGCAAGCAGAAAAAGATACCAGTATTTTTTCGCAAATTTTAAAAGACGTCTCATCAACCTGGAGTCGTAGCCTTTTTCTAAGATTTCCTCTTCCTGCATTATATTATTCTCTTCCGACATCGTTACCTCCATGAGCTGTATTGGGGCTGTTTTCTCCGCTCTGTTCCAGTTGGTCTATGAGTAATTGCTTGTTGTATAGTTCATTATAGAAACCGTTCAGGGCCAACAGTTCATCATGAGTTCCTCTCTCTGAAATCCTTCCTTCCTCCAGGACAATGATTTCGTCGGCATCCTTGACTGCCGATATTCTATGCGACACAATAATACTTGTTCTTTCCTTCATAATGTTTTTCAGGTCTTTCAGGATTTCTTCCTCGGTATTGGCATCCACTGCAGAAAGGCAATCGTCCAGTATCAGCATTGCCGGAGAGTCTATAACTGCACGGGCTATGGCAACACGCTGCTTCTGCCCTCCAGAAAGAGTAACACCCCTTTCACCCAATACCGTTTCAAATTTATCAGGAAATTCGTTTATGCTGTCCAGAATACGTGCCGTCTTTGCGGCTGACTCTATTTGCCCCGAAGTATTATTTCTAAAGAAATCAATATTTTCAGCTATTGTATCCGAAAACAGGAAGGTATCCTGCGGTACACTCCCTATGCTGCTTCTGAGAGTGGACAAGGGAATTTTATTGATGTCGATGCCGTCAATAAACAGAGTTTTCCCGGGGGCCTTTAACAGTCTTGAAATAAGATTTATCAGAGTCGTTTTGCCGCTGCCTGTACGCCCTATGATTCCAAGTGTTTTGCCTGCTGCTATGCTTATATTGATGTCGCTTAAAACTGACTTTTCGGTACCCGGATAGGTAAAGTCCAGGTTTTTAAATTCAACCGACCCATTTACGGAAGTTTTCTCAACAGTGTTCTCATCGGTTATTTCAGGTGTTTCATCCATTATAGTGTTTATTCGCTCCAGGGATACAAAGCCCCTCTGGAATATGTTGGCTACCCAGCCTATGGCTGTAATCGGCCAGATAAGCATGCCAAGGTAACTGTTAAAAGCTACGAAACCGCCCAGGGTCACCGCACTCTGAATAACCAGTATACCGCCAAACCATAGCGCAATTACAAAGGAAAGCGCTGATATGGACATGACTGTTGGGAACATCATACTCATCAGCCTGACATATTTAAGGTTGGCTTCCCGGTTAACCGTATTTATGCGTTTAAATCTTGATATCTCCTTTTTTTCCTGTGCGAAGGCTTTTATTACTCTTATTCCTGAAAAGTTTTCCCGTGCGGCTTCAGTAAGGTCTGAAAAAGCTTCCTGCTGTTTTTGTACTCTGGACTGCATTATTTTCATAAAGAAGACCACTGCAATTCCAAGGAGCAGAAGAGGAAGGAAACAGGCTGCCGTCAGCTTGAGCCCCCCGGTTGAAAGCATCATTACCAGAGCTACCACCGGTATTAAAAAGCTGTCAATTACAAATATGATCCCCTGCCCGGAGGCCATGGTGACATTGCCCATGTCATTTGTGGCATGAGCCATCAGATCCCCTGTTTTGTGAGTATTGAAGTAGTTGATGGACAGCTTTTGAAGATGGGCATAAAAACGGTTTCTCAGTGAGAGCTCTATGGATCTCGATACACTCATGAGAGTATATCTGAACAAAAATCTGAAAACAGCGACACCAATTGCTATCAGCGAAATGGCAACAGCGTATTGGGCAAGTCTGGTTCTGGTAAGGGAACCGCTTTCAAGTAAATCGGTCACATCGCCAAGTATTTTGGGCAAAACCAGCTGCAGTATATCCACACACAGCAGGAACACGATCCCCAAAGCATATTTGTATTTATTTTTAGAGAGAAGGTCTCTTATATATCTCAGTTTATCCATATAATTGCTACCCCGTTTAAATAAGTTTGGTTACATGCCGAAAGGCCGTCAAGTCCTATTATAACACAATCGGATATTAGAATATTATTATAAATTTTTTACCTGGACGGTGCAACCGCTTACTTTCCGGATGTATCATTTATATGACGCTACAATTACAATAAAATTACAATATTAGGAAAATATTGACACCGGTAAATGATGTGTTGTAAAATTCTTAGTGTGCTGCGAGACTGAACTGCTGCATTATACTAATTCAAAACAATACTGATAAAATAAATCAAAATTACGAAAGGGGGATTAACCATGTATTTAATGAATTCATGTATGAGACAACTTAACAGAGTTATTTCACGGGAAAAACCATGTATGGAGAATAATATGCATTGGCTTGATCCTCTGTTGGATAAATGTAACAGAAGGAACTTCCTTTATGATGTTTTTTAAAAAAAGGCCGGTTCGGATATTTGTAAATAAGCATTTACTAACAAGAGTGATTAAGCCCGTACATGGGATTTAATCACTTTTTTATTGTCTGGGAAAAAAGTACAGCGCGACCATACTGGTCACACTGTGCAAATATAGCTGGGAAGCGGATTTAGAAGGATATTGAGAAGGAATAAATGAGAAAGATGGTGAAATAATGAGATTTTTTAATACGGTACAAAAAAATATGAGCTTTGTGGATGTGATAGCCAGCATCGAATATTTTATCAGATTGGACCCTGACTGCAGGTATAGATTGGCAGTGGGGACAGACTCCCAGTTAAAGGGCAAAATCACATGTTTTGCAACAGGCATTTATATACACAGGGAGGGCCGGGGAGCCTGGGGCTGCATATGTAAAAGGATACAAAACAGACAGTACACAAATTTGAGAGAAAAGATAACAAAAGAAACATCTTTTACTTATGAGATGGTTAACATGCTTAATCAGGAATTGATGACCTCGCTATATGATATTGTTGCCAGGTATGAAAACTTTGACTGCAGACTTGAAGCTCACATCGATGTCGGAACAAAGGGAGAAACCCGTAAACTTATCAAGGAAATGGTCGGATATTTCGAGGGTATGCCGGTAGATGCAAAAATCAAACCGGAGGCTTTTGTTGCAAGCAGCTATGCAAACAGGTACAGCCGCGATATAAGGGTCAGCTGATGAATAGAATCCTCTATCCGGCGGAATTGGAGACTAAATGTGAATACATTAATAATGAATGTGAAAAAATATATATCAAAGAGCAGAATCGGAAAAGACAAGCTGAAAATCAGAACTGTTTCACTTGAGCACTGGGAGAATATTGAGGGGACCGGCAGAATTTTAACGGCAAGGAACAATAATACGAACCGTTATAATTCATCCCTTTACCCTGATCAAAGCCAGATGTTCTTATCCGGTAAATTGAGATAAAATAACAGGCAGCCACACATTTTTACCTGGCTGCCTGTTATTTTAACTGATGGATCGGCCTCACATTGTTGATATTTTACGAAATTACTATTTAAGACCTAAAAGGAGTTTTTTTACATGCTGGATGTATGTTTATTGGGCACAGGAGGAATGATACCGCTTCCGGACAGATGGCTTACCTCTATGTTATTAAGATACAAGGGCCGTATGCTCCTGGTGGATTGCGGTGAAGCTACGCAGATACCTCTGAGAATATGCGGCTGGGGCTTTAAAGCAATTGATACGGTATTTTTTACACATTACCATGCCGATCATGTTGCAGGTTTGACCGGATTTCTTTTAACCCTGGGTAATTCGGGAAGAGAAGAACCACTGACCTTGATAGGACCGCCCGGGTTAAAAACTGTCGTGGAAGGTCTGCTGGTGATAGCCCCCCAGCTGCCTTATGAAATCAGACTGCTGGAACTGCCCCATGATCAAGGCGCGGAATTTTTATTGGAGGATATTTATGTCAGAAGTATTCCTGTTGAACATTGGATGCCATGCCTGGCGTACAGCTTTGAAATTAAAAGGCAGGGGAAGTTTGACCATAAGAAAGCTCAACAGCTGGAGATACCTGTGAAGTACTGGAAACAGCTGCAGAGGGGTGAGGTTGTTGACCTTGAAGGAAGGCTGATTAAACCTGAGATAGTGTTAGGTGAGCAGAGAAGAGGAATAAAGGTATCCTACTGCACAGATACCAGGCCTGTGGCGGGGCTGGTTGATTTTATAAAAGCCTCCGATCTCTTTATATGTGAAGGAATGTATGGTGATAACCGGGATATAAAAAAAGCGGCTCAAAAGAAACATATGGTTTTTTCAGAGGCGGCTGTGCTTGCAAAGCGCGGTGAGGTTGAGGAGCTATGGCTGACACATTTCAGCCCTGCGCTGGAAAATCCGCAGGAACATATAGCCACTGCAAAGTCTGTGTTTGAAAATACAATTGCAGGCCGCGATCTCATGACTAAAAATATAAAATTCCGGGAACAGGGCTTGCATAATGGTTGATTACAAATACTGTGATTATATTCACCATCCATAATATGTTATATAATATTAAATAAACATAATTAAAAGGAAATATTATGGTTAGAAGAAAATTATTTAATTTCACTATTTGCTTTATTATCCTTGCCGCTTTAGGTTTTACTTTTTTATATTATATTCCTGATACAAATCAAGTAAAGAAAACTATACATGAATATGATTTAAAATATTATGATGCAATCTTTTATAAAAAACCACTTAGTTATTCAAACTTAATTAAAAATAGTGATTTATTAAAGTTAACTGAATTAAGAGACAAATATAACAGACTATATATGGAAAGCAATAATGAAAAATTTAAAAAAGTAGGTGCGGGGAATTCATGGCGTCAGGCTTATATTTTTGGAAGCTTATGCATTATACGATCAAAATATACTACGACAATTTCTTATGATACAAAACTTACTGAGGGACATTATGAATACAACAGGCTAACTTTGCTAAAAAGACACAATAAAAGCTGGTATATTGAGAACGATATAATTTCTAAGAGTAAAATAAATTTGTTTCAATTATTTGATTCCAATAATATCGAAAATAAAATAAAGAACTACCAGGAAGAGTATAAGAAGTTCATTTTGCAATAACTTTTAAAAAATATGACCATCTAATAAAAGTATGTATATATAGAAGAATATGCACTCTTTTAAATTGTCTTATAAAGGGGTTCCCTTTAAATCCTAACTGAGTTAAAAATTTATTGCCGGGTGTGGTAAAAATAAAAGGGCTGGAACAGTAGAATTTTATCCAAAAACTATTGATTTTGAAAGTTTGGGTATTCAAAACTGCAAATCGGCAAATATTCACAAAAAAATTTTTTTATCAATTTCAAATTAAGGACTAATGAGTCTATTTGCGAAAGTGGCCTATTGCCTGGGCTTCGACGCCGAGAAACAGAAAAAGCTTGATTTTGGAAATAAAAAAACATAAAAAATCCTAAATAATTACTTTTAAATTTTGCATGTTCGTGCTAGAATAATTGTATAAAAGATATATAAATAGAATTAAGGGTGTGAAATATGCAAAAATATGGTTTACCAAACAAGCAGGGGCTTTACGACCCGGCATTAGAACATGACGCATGTGGAATGGGGTTTGTCGTAAACATAAAAGGAGAAAAATCCCATGATATCGTTGCCGACGCTTTGACAGTGCTGGAGAACTTAAATCACAGAGGGGCCAGCGGAGCAGATGAAAACACAGGTGATGGTGCAGGAATATTGGTTCAGATTCCACATGACTTTTTTAAAAGAGAATGTGAAGTTCTGGGGTTTGATTTGCCTGAAAAAGGCAATTACGGCGTAGGTATGATCTTTGCCCACAAATATGAGGATTTCAGAAAAACTCAAATGGAGGCCTTTGAAAAGATCGTAAAGGAAGAGGGGCAGAAAATCCTGGGCTGGAGGGAAGTGCCCATAGACAGGACAACAATAGGTGACAGTGCAAAATCTGTTATGCCCAGATTTATTCAGGTGTTTATTGAAAAGTCTTCGGATTTGGCAGATGAAATGGCCTTTGAAAGAAAACTCTATACCATCAGAAAAAGGTCTGAAAGGGTTATCGGACCCATGTGCGAAGACAAGGGAAGCATATTCTACGTTGCAAGTTTGTCTTCCAAAACCATTGTTTACAAAGGTATGCTCACTGCCGGGCAATTGAGAAATTTCTATCTTGATCTTTCGGACCTGGACTTTGTGTCGGCACTGGCAATGGTCCACTCCAGATTCAGTACAAACACCTTCCCAAGCTGGGAAAGAGCACATCCAACCAGGTATCTCGTACACAACGGAGAAATAAATACCATCAGAGGTAATGTAAACTGGATGAAGGCACGTCAGAAATGCATGGATTCCAAATTGTTTGAGGACATCAACAAGATATATCCCATAGTTGATGAATCGGGCAGTGACTCCTCCATGTTCGACAACAGTCTTGAATTCATGTATCTCACAGGAAAGTCCCTTCCCCAGGCAATATTAATGATGATTCCCGAACCGTGGGAAAAGAACCACCTTATGTCCAAAACCAAAAAGGATTTCTATGAGTTCCAGAATTTTATAATGGAGCCATGGGACGGACCTGCCGCCATGGCATTCACCGACGGCGATGTGATAGGCGGAATGCTTGACAGAAACGGACTTCGTCCATCAAGATACTATGTGACAAA
>JAFABO010000070.1 GCA_023426005.1 Bacillota bacterium
CATACAAGTATCAGGAGGCCAATTTCCTGCACTTTCAAGAGTTGCTTGAAGAGTATGAAAATATTAAGATATCATATTCTGCTCTTTATGATATCTTAGATGGTGCAAACATTAAAAGCCCAAAGAAATATTAGGGCGCGTTTTTATGTCGGTCAGGTTTATCGTAACTTCCTTACGAGTCTTTTCAGTAATTGCAGCTACGATTTTAATAAGTTATGTAAATTTGAGAGTTATTTATGTGATTGCTGCTTTAGTAATTCTTTTAGCAGGAATGGTATCATTTATAGTTAAATTGGATAAAAGAGAGGACCCATTACTCTTCGGAAAGATACAAAACAGTAAAGCAAATTAATTATTTTCGTTTATTCTTTTTAACAGAAAATCAGCTACTTTACTTAACATATTATCGTAATAAGTGTCAATAGTCTCTTGTAGATTAGAAATGGATTCTTGTTCCCACTGCACTAACTTTTCATAATTAACTATATCAGTTGGAAAGGTGTTAAGCTCTATAGGCTCTAAATTGTATACACTGTGTATTAGTTTATTTTGATCTTCATTTAAATCAAAGTACATTTCAATACAGGCAAGTATTTCATACAAGTCACAATAACTATTTCGTAATTCTTCCAGATGTGATTCGGCTTTCAGGTTATATCTGATAGATTCGCTATGCTCTAAAGATTTTTGTCCACTTTTATTTATTACTTTTAATTGGGCTGTGTAATTATGTAAAATATCTGATTCTACTTTAGCAAATGCTGCATTGCATAAGCTTTGCTTAATTCTCATGAACTTACTGTAAGTTATTTCTTGATCTAACTTTCTCTTCAGCTTTCTCTGTTTTCTGTAATCACTGTTCTGCTGCAGCCTGCTGCTTAGTATAGCAATTGATCCTCCCAATACTATTCCGGCAAATGAGGTGTTTAAAAGCGAAATTATGTTCTCTGTAATATTCTTAATATCTGACATAAATATTTACATTCCTTTATTTTTTTACAATACATATATTACCATTTTAACATTTGTACTTGTAAAATAAAAGAGTATTTTAAAATTGATTGTATAGGTGTTCATTAAATACCGAAAAGAAAATCCGGGTTCTAGTTTACAGACAGCTATATTTTGTAGTGAGGAAGTGAGCGACGACAATATCTTGGGCATTTTAAGGGGTTTATCGGTTGACAGGCCCTTTATCTTATGTGATAATTCAGATGTTTCTTATATTGTCCAGGAGGGAATATGAAAAATTTCTTATTAAAGCATCATTTACTTCGAACACTTGTGGAACTGCGCGGCAATCCCCGGGCGTGTGTATACACGGAACCCATGTGGGGGCTGTCGATGAATCTTTGCTTGCCATATGCCACGGTATACATGCTGACCTTCGGCATGAGCGACATACAGGTGGGAATAGTTACGTCGATTTATATGTTTTCCCAAATGGTGTTTGCCTTCCTATCCGGTATTATCATTGATAAGATGGGGCGCAGGTTGAGCACCATGGTATTTGACTTCCTGGCCTGGAGCCTCCCCTGCCTTATATGGGCATCCAGTCAAGGCTTCTGGTTCTTTGCGGTAGCGGCACTGTTAAACGGTACAATGAAGATAACCACCGTATCATGGGATTGCCTGCTGGTGGAAGATGCACCAAGGGATAAAATAACGCAAATCTACTCATGGGTCATCATCTGCGGCAATCTCTCAGCACTCTTCGCACCGATATCTTCCATTTTGGTTGCCAGGCTGACATTGACACCGGCCATAAGAATACTCTATATCAATGCTTTTATTATAATGACGGTCAAACTGCTCATACTATATAAGTTTTCCACAGAAACGGCTATTGGAAAAGTCAGGCGTGAGGCGGCCCAGAACAGGTCCTGGGGAGAAATGTTATCCGGCTACAAAGGAGCGGCACGCATGATACTTACCTCAAGTGGTACGATATTTGCCATAATTATTAGTGTGCTGGTTGAGATTGTGGCAATGCTTGGGATGACCTTCTGGCAGATTATTGCATCCCGCCGTATTGGAGTTCCCGATATTTTGCTGCCTATCTTCCCGATGGTAAGAAGCATGCTTGCTATCCTGCTTTTCTTTACCATCATCTCAAGGATTAGGCAATCAAAGCTAAAATGGCCGCTATACGGAGGATTTTTCAGTGCCATAATCAGCTGTGCATTGTTGATTACCATATCAAACACCGGAGTTTGGGGGTATGTAATCCTCTCCGTATCCATATTGTTTGAAGCACTGGGTATGGCAGTATTAAGCACACTCAGGGAATCCCTGGTTGCCATACATGTCAATCCTGAGGAGCGCTCGGGAATTATGGCCTTGCTTCAGACAGCGGTTATGCTGGTGAGCGTGCCATTTGGATACATAGGCGGACTGCTGAGTGATATCTCCAGGGCACTGCCCTTTGTTCTGAGCATTGCACTGCTGCTGTTAGGTGTCCTGGCTACAACCGTATTTTACCGCAATCAAAATTAGACAAGGAAAGCAGAGGCACCTTTTAGGTCTGCCTTCCCCAGGGAACGGAAAACAACTCCAGGAATTCACAATTATGTTCACTGATTTAGATGAAGATTAATATAATATATTAATTACATTTATCTGGAGGGTAAACTAATGGAATTTTTAAAATTAATATTGAGCTTAAGTCAAGCTGTCCGAAAAAGTGATGTAGCCAAAGGGTGCTTATTAGGCGGAGCAACCGCCATTGGTACCGGAGGAGCAGTATATATCGCCAAAAAATTACTTGAGAAAAAGAAAAGTCAGGATTTGAATATTAATATTGAATAAGACTACATTTCAAACATGAGAGCATCCAGCCGGCTTGAGAGCGGCCTGGATGCTCTTGCTTTTCCGGCATACCGGTCCCAAACCCGGTCTAAAACAACTTGTATTTGGGTTTTTCTTCATCAAAAAGCCAATACCTGAGCCAATCATCAAATATAATAGCTCCGAGGCTTATAAAAATCCAAAGTACTCCATAGTAAAGGCAGATCTGTCCGTGAAGATTGTACGGTAAATTGCTGTAATCCCATATATTCAGCTTCAGCCATATATTTAAGATAACGCCGCTTACATATTCTACGACGGTAACCACAACAGCTGATATAATGCCTTGCAGCCACAAGGGTATTGACCACGTGAAAAGTTCATTTATCAGTCCTATAAGCACAAAACAGACACCCCCCACAATGATCATAGGCCATGCGGAGTATCCATTATACATGCGTTCAATAAAATAGTAAAAAAATCCTCCGATTGCAAATAAAATAAGCAGTTTTACATACTTCATATTATTGAATCTCCTACATATTGTTCCATAATATACTATAATATATTATGCTTTGATCAACGACGGGGTGCAATAATTTAACATTATGGAAACTACCATGTGGAATTAAATGTAAAATAATTTTGATTATTTGTGACGCATCTTACCGCCTATGCATATGATACAGTAATATATGTCTCTGGAGGTATTGCATTATGTTCCAAAAAATAAAAAACTTTTTTAAAATTCTCTTTATTAAAAAAGTTCTTAAATATATGGAAAGTGACCCTGTAAAAAGCATACCTGCAATTCTAAAATGGATTGAGAAATTTGACAAAACTAAAATTGTCAAGGGACAGGTTAAAACTGTCAGGAATGCTATGGAGGATAAACAGGGGAATTGGTATAAGCTGGTGATGAGTCTCTGGACTGATATAGACAAAGGAGTGCGCAGAAAGGTTTTTGAAAATCTTGTCATCAATTCTACAATAATAGGCAGTCCAAAGCAAAGTAAGACCAGAGAGGCCAACAATTGCAATATACCGTGGACAATACTGATGGACCCCACAACAGCATGCAACTTGAATTGTATAGGCTGCTGGGCTGCCGAGTACAAAAATGGACTCCAATTGAGTTATGATTTAATGGATAACATTATCCTCCAGGCAAAGGAAATGGGCGTTTACACCTTTTTATTTTCGGGTGGAGAGCCTTTGGTAAGAAAAAAGGATATTATCCGGTTGTGTGAGAAATATGGTGACTGTCTATTTTTAGCTTTTACAAATGGAACACTGATCGATGAAGAATTTGCCGATGATATGCTTCGCGTTAAAAATTTTATACCGGCCATCAGCATTGAAGGCTTTGAAAAAGATACAGACGCACGGAGGGGAGCAGGAGTATATAATTCAGCCACCGAAGCAATGAAAATACTTAAAAATAAAAAGCTCCTTTTTGGAGTATCCTGTTGCTATACCCGTGAGAATACTGAAATAATAGGCAGCGAAGAATATTTTGACGAAATGATTTCACTTGGGGCTAAATTTGCATGGTTTTTTACCTATATGCCCATAGGAAGCGGTTCACCGACTGATCTTATGGTTACGGCGGAGCAGCGGGAATTTATGTACCGGCAGATACGCAGCTTTAGGTCTACAAAATCCATTTTTACTCTGGACTTCTGGAATGACGGAGAGTATGTCGGAGGGTGCGTAGCCGGCGGACGGTATTATGTCCACATCAATGCAAACGGAGACATAGAGCCATGTGCATTCATTCACTATTCCGATTCCAATATACGGGATAAAACCTTGTTGGAGGCATTAAAATCGCCACTGTTCATGCAATATTACAAAAATCAGCCTTTTAATGAGAACTTTCTGAGACCCTGTCCTCTGTTGGATAATCCCGACAGGCTGGTTGATATGGTGGAATTCTCCGGAGCAGCTTCTACAGATATGAGAGCTCCCGAGAATGTAACCGAGCTTGCCGGAAAGTGCAGGGAAGCAGCCGACAACTGGTCGGTGGCAGCCGAAAACTTATGGCGCAGGAAGGACGACTTTCCAAAGCAGAAAAGCTGTGCGGAATGCGGGTGCTGCCGAGGCTGCAGTTTTGGCTCTGAGGCCGAAGTCTGAGAACTCATGTCAATGGGTACGGAAAACTTTATGAATGTCATTTCTCCTGAAGGCAAAAAAATCAAGCTGTCTTCAGGAGATTTTATATACATAACATTTTTCCTTAATATTCTTTATCATAGCTCCGATATATAATAGGAGCTTTAATTTTTTGAGAGAAATTGTAGTCTTTATTATTTATCTGCTCAGAGCTTTAATGAAAAGAAATTCGTCTTTTATATATTATCATAGGAGGCAGATATTATAACATACTTTAATATATATAATATCTGAAGTTTTAATATGGAGTTAACAGGTTGTTATTCCGAACTGAAGGCTTCCCTTGAAGCATTAAGTAAGGAAAATATTAATGATTTATCATATTTGTACGACAGGGTCATGGTTAAATTGCAGCTATTCATGTATACATACAGAGTTGAGGTGGAGGATCATGATAAGCTGAAAATTACCCTGTCATCTGAAATAGATAATCTGGATACGAGTGATTCTATAGCCAGAGTGAGCGGAATATCTTCATTAACTGTTTCAGGATTGGCCTTGATGTTTATTTTGATAGCTCTGATGCAAATTGGGATAAGCACTATTTTTGTCTACCTTTTATTTTGCGGGGTTGTAATATACCTCTTATGTCTGTTGGATATTTATTCTACGACACAACAAGATGACAAGAGAAAAAAAGTAATTTATAAAATGTGTCTGGAAATACTTGATAAGGAAAAAGAAAAACTGGATATGTTACTGTAAAAAGAGAAGCTTATTGATGAAAAGTCCGGCAACAGTGTGAAAATAGAAAGTACTTAAGAAAGTTGATGTAATTAAAACTTTATACCAATAATTTTAAGGAGTTTACATATGTAGACTCCTTATTTTTCGTGCGTTCTCTCATACTCTCCATACATGGCAAACACAAACCTGCGGGATATATTGTTTTCTCATATGGTAATATTTAACAAAATATGATATAATTATCAAATAGAATGCATTTTATTATTACGCTAAAGAAAGGAGGTGTGAAAAATGAAACGGAAAATGATGGTAACCTCACGGATCATAATGTGTTTTACCATTTTGCTTTCCATGTTTGTATTGAATGTGCATGCGGCAATAACAATCACCTCAAATCAAACCGGCACAATTGACGGCTACAACTATGAACTGTGGAAGGATAGCGGAACCACAAGCATGACTCTCAACGGCGGCGGTACTTTCAGCTGCCAGTGGAGCAATATCAATAATGCGCTGTTCCGCACAGGAAAGAAATACAACGAGACCCAGACCCACCAGCAGCTTGGAAACATAACAATGAACTATGCCTGCAACTACCAGCCATCCGGCAATTCATACCTGGCTGTCTATGGGTGGACCACCAGTCCCCTTGTAGAATATTACATAGTAGAGAGCTGGGGCAGCTGGAGACCGCCCGGAGCAACGTCAAAGGGCACCATTACAGTTGATGGCGCAACATATGACTTATACGAGACCACGCGGGTCAACCAGCCATCTATTAAAGGCACTGCAACCTTCCAGCAGTATTGGAGTGTCCGGACATCAAAACGCACCAGCGGAACGATATCTGTCAGCGATCACTTTAAGACATGGGAAAGCCGGGGAATGCAAATGGGGAAGATGTATGAAGTCTCGCTTGTGGTTGAGGGATATCAAAGCAGCGGAAGAGCTGATGTAACCAGCATGTCGA
>JAFABO010000077.1 GCA_023426005.1 Bacillota bacterium
TTCCAAGGAAGCTGCAGTTTAAAGGGTTTTTGCTGGCGGCGCTGACGGTGTGCGGAGCGATGGCCGCAATAGATACTGCTTATTCCAACATCTTTTCCATGTTCTTTGATTACAGATCGACCTTTCTCCAGCTGTATGGGGGCTGGACAGAGGTAACCTCCGGCTCTGTGGTGATTTTAGTAACTTTCCTGTGGAATATAACCGTATACCTCTCTGCCTACATCGGGGGATTCTTGATTACAAATATCTATCATAGAATGTCAAAGCTTACCAAGATAGTAGTAGCCATAGGTGTTCCGGTCTGGTTTGCGGTAGTGCTTCCAATTTTAGACGCTACTGTGACAGGAGGGAGGATTTATAAATACATTGGAAATGTTATCCTGACTGTTGGAGGGTTGAAATACGGGGTAAATCCTTATATTCCGGTGTTGTCACTTACTGTTGAAGCAGCTGTTGTGGCCGTCTTATGCTTTATGCTGGTAAAGACGGCGACAGTAAAGGAATAGACCTTTAAAGACAGGAAGGAAAAATGCATATAAATGGCCTGCCTGTGCAGATAAAGGGCACAGGCAGGCCTGTTCTGCCAAAAAAATTATTTTAACTGGTCAATGTACTTTTGTAAACCGGCAGATACTTTTTTATTGAAGCTTAAGGAAATATTGTACGGATTTTCATCCCCATTCTTTGAAAAGACTGCAACATAATCTGCATGCTTGTTTACATCGATATCAAAGGAAAAATTCAAAAGCTCCCGGATTAAATTCTTGTCGGTGATTTTAATATTCTTTGTATTTTCAGCCGACGTTTTATCTGAACCGTAATAAGTCTCATGTCTGACATTTGTTAGTATGACAAAGGCGACGTCTTCCGGTTTGATTACTACTTTTTCAAAGAGTCCTTCCTTCTTCAGCCAGTCCATTGTATTTGTGAAGCTGCTGCGGATTTCATAGGAAATTGCCCTGTCCTCATTGTCTATGATATCAATATACAGTACGCGTTGGGGGAGATTTACCAATTCATTGTATTCCAGGTGGCTTATATCTTTTCTGACAGCATCCTTGAAAGAATCCAGTTGAGTCTTGCCTGAAACAACAACCGGATTACGCCGGATACGGTTGTCGGCAATTTCTATATACTTCAAATCAGCCGCTTCCTGGTGAAGAATAGGAAATCGGCTTCCCATGTATTCCTGGCTTTCATATATGGGACCAAGTGCAGAGGCATAAAGGTTGGTATCCAGGGTATACTTTCTGATGATTGTCTTACCGTTTTTGAGCTTATATGCCAGATAATTCGAGTAACCTTCAGTGCTTCTGTTTTCCAGTATCAGCTTCTGGAGCTTTGTTAAATTTTCAAGGTTCTTTGTATCTTTATAAACTGCTGTATCACTGCTATAGTAATTTTTAATATTAAAATAAGGTTTATCCCTTTCCAGCCAGAAGTTAATATTGTTGCCCAGGTATGCTTCTTCAACCTCGGAGGCTTCAGGAACATAATTGACATAGCCCGCAACATCCAATCTGATAAACAAAAGCAGTGCGCAAAGTACTGCTGCATAACCCGCATAACCTTTCCAGGTATGCAGTATTCTAAAGGTTTTGTTGGATATCATTTGAACTACGGCGTATGACAGCAGTGCACTGGCGAAATAGCCGAAAACCTGAAAAGGAAATGAAATGAAGGTTCCTTGAATAACTCCGAAATATGCTCCGCCCAGCAGGGTTCCGCAAAAGGTTACACCATATATAAACACCGGGTTTAAAGGTTTAAAGGTAATAATATCTCCGGCGGTTTCAGGTCTTCTGAATTTAAATACCGCCAGAGCTCCTATAAATAGAAGAACAGTTAAAATGATAAAAAATATTTTAGTTGCAGCCGTGTATTTATTATAACTGCTATTAAAAAGCATAACCATTGGCATAAAATTATAGAAGGTAAGCTCGGAAAAATTATCAAAGCCGTATAGCAGCTGACAAAGGTGAATTCTTATAAATTCCGAAAAGAATACAGGCAGTACGTTTAGTATGTAAACAAAGACAAGTTGAGCTATTGAGTTTCCGGTAAACATTCCGACAAAAACAGTCATTGCTAAAAAAAGAATTCCGAACAGCAGTGAATTAAAAAACCAATTAATTAAAAGGTGAGCTGAATAATAGCCTGACAGGAAGCTGAAGCTGTTGAGCATAAACATGGCGGACACCGTAACAAAAAGTGGAGTTATAAATAATATTGAGCATGATAATATACTGTTTAAAAATAGTGATGCTCTGGTAACAGGAAGACTGTGATAAAAGGAAGCCGACCTGCCTTTTTGTATATACCTGAAAACCACTACTCCTATAATGACGGGAAAAACCAGCAACAGCAGCTGATTCGGGCTGTTGACGAAGCAGAGATCCTTCATTATTCTCTCTTTTAACAGTTCAGGATTAATGAGATAAATTTTATTGGATCTCTGCATAAAATGATTCAGCGGAAGTAAAAACAGCAGTGCTATTGCATAAAGTGCGCTGATCCACCAGAACCTTTTCAGATCACTAAGAATAAAGCCCCCCTTAAAGAAGGATATTTTCGATTTCATAGCCTTTTCCCCCCAGTTCGTATATAAAAATTTCTTCAAGAGTCAAAGGGAGAATATCCATGATTACTGGATCTGTCGCTCTGACCTTTGCAACAATGTCTTCCCTGACGCCTCTTACAATGTATTGAAGAACACTCCCGTTACAGCTTTGGCGGAGGGTTTCTTCCTCTGTAAACAAATCTTTGGGCAAAGCACCGGTATAGGCGATTTGAAGCTTGTGAACATCGGATTTCATATTGTCCAATTCACGTTCAACTATAATTCTGCCATTATGCAAAATACCTACATGATCACACACATCTTCCAATTCACGTAAATTATGAGAGGAAACCAGCACAGTGGTTCCATATTCAGCAACGTCCTGAAGTACCAGGTTCCACACCTTTTTTCTCATAACCGGATCGAGGCCGTCCACTGGTTCATCAAAAATCATTACTTTGGGCCTGGCAGATATTCCAAGCCAGAAAGCAACCTGCTTCTGCATACCTCTTGAAAGTTTTACAGCTCTTCTTTTTATATCCATGGGGAAGGCCTGCTTCAAAGTATTGAACCTTTCCCAGCTCCAGGAGGGATATATGCCGGCATAGAACTCAGCCATCTCCTTAATGCCGTATTGTGAAAAAAAGAATGGGTCCTCGGGGATATATACTATTTCGGCCTTGCATTCGGAATTGTCAAAGACGGGTTTTTCGTCAATGGTAATACTTCCTGTCTCATTTTTATAAATTCCGGCCAAATGTTTTATCAGGGTAGTTTTTCCCGAGCCATTAGGGCCAAGAAGGCCGTATACTGAGCCCCGGTCAACATGGATGTTCAGCTGATCCAGGGCTTTAAAACTGCCATAGAACTTGCTCAGGGATTTAACATCTATCATTTTTATTAACCTCCTTTTGTTTGTAAATATTTTTTATCACCGACAGAACAGTTTCCACCGGTGTTTTCAGATATATCAACTCTTCAGTCAGTTTGGACATTTGGGCTAAAATATCTTCCCGGCGGCTTTGCTCGTAATCGCTGTCAGGCTGTGAAATGAAATTCCCCTTTCCTTTGACGGAGTAAATGACCCCTTCGGTTTCAAGGTCTTTATATGCTTTTTGTATGGTGTTGGGATTGATAGTCAGCATTTGTGCAAGCTCACGTACAGAGGGAATTTTATCCTCGGGCTTCATTATGCCGTTGATAACCAATTCCTTTATCCTATCTTTTATTTGCTCATATATCGGCTTGGGATTTTTAAAGTCCAGCTGGATCATGAATTGCGGGCACCTCCTTTATTTTGTCTCCACATACAAAGACAGCTTTCAGATCAATGGATTCTTAACTCATAACTTTTGTGAGAGCTATTTTTATCAATAGTGTATTATAAGTAATAGTACACTTGGTACACTGTTATTTTAAACCCCATAGTATTGATATGTCAACAAAAAAATAAAAGCACCCTGCCTTTCGGAATAAACAGCGGTTCTGAAAGGCAGGGTGCTTTTATAGTAAAGTTTTATAGAAATTTTATTCTTTCCCAGAGAGAACCATGACACCGTATTTCTCCATCAGGCAGGAGCCCGCGGCGGTTTTACCCGTGAGCAGGTCGGTCATTGGTTTCCTGATGTTGATGGTGACTTCGTAAGGCATATAATTCAGCAAGAACATATAATCCATGCCCTTGACCGACCTGACCGCCAGTTCCACCTGGGAAGGCAGCTCGACCACATCGCCGTATTGTTCGGCATACCCCAGCTTCTTTAAAAAAGCTGCAGCGGTCTCAGCACTAAAGCCGGCGCCGAAATAATAGGCGGTGCCTTTCCCAATCTTGTTGCGTACCAGGGCAGGTGCTCCGTCATAATAGTTCCCCCTAAAGGTTGCCAGCACCTCGGCACCGTCTCCGGCCCGGAGAATATCGTTGAAGATCGGTGCCGGGATTGCTTCACCGTCCCAAACGGCAAATTCCTCATCGTCCCCGGGGCCCAAATGTGTGTAGTCACAGACGGTTACTCCGCATATGTCGGCGGCCGGACCTGGCATGGGGCGCATGGGACAGCGTCCGAATTCGTCCTTGTAGCCTGTTCTTGCGCCCATTATCAGAGTGCCTCCCTGCTCGGCATATGCCTTCAGGAGGGCTGCCGTTTGATCTGTAAGTATGGTGGCATGAGGGTAGATCAGCAGCTCATAGCGGTTCAGTTCTTCCTGGGCTGTTTTCTCAGCTCCTGAATTTCTGATGTAAAGGAAATCCATTGGAACGTGGTTGAGCTGCGCAGCGCTAAACCAGCCTGTATCGCTGAACTCATCAAGGGGACCGTGCCATTTGTCCTGTTCGCCGTCCCATTCGTTGGAATAGTCTTTTACAAAGGCGACTTTAGCCTGATATTTGGCTCCTGCCAGATGTGAGATGCACGATAGGTCGTTCCTTATCCTACCCAGCTCCTCAAGCCTTCTGTTTGGCAGGTTGGAATAGTCGTTCAAGCCGTGCCAGTAGATCTCGTTACCTATCCAACAGGTACGCCAGCGGAAGAAGCTGACAAAATCAGCTCCATGGGCTATTGACTGAAAGGCCCAGAGCTTCATCTGGCCGGGCTTTGGCGCGGGCTGTTTCATTTTTGCATCCCAGCCTCCGGCTCCCGACTGCTGCTCCATTATCCCAAAGACAGGAGAAACGGATCTGGCCCTGGTAAGTGACCAGGAGGATCTGCGGTCATTTAAGTTACCGGGTCTTTTGGGAGCGGTCCAGGTGTCGTAGGCAAAGTTGGGATAGCTGTCAAAGGTTATAAAATCAAGGGCTTGCCGGGTCATTTCATGGCTGTCCAAATGTCCGAAAATACCGTTGGTGGTTATGAACTGGCCTTCAGGTGCATACTTTCTGATAATATTTGCCTGAAGCCTGCAGAAATCGATGGCACTCCCGGATATGAAACGTTTCTCCTCCAGGGACATATGAGGATTGTTGGCATTGCCCACCGTAGGCCGCGTAAGGTGAATTTCCTCCCAGGAGGTATAGGTTTGGTTCCAGAAGGCCGTACCCATGGCAGCGTTCAGGCTGTCAAGCGTTTTAAATTTATCCTGTAAATACTTCCGGAAAGCGATATGATCAGCCTCGGAATAGAATACGTTTGTTTCACAGTTCAGCTCATTATCTATTTGCCAACCTATGACAGCCGGATTGGGACAGTAACGTTCTGCAATTTTTTCTACGATCCGGGCTGTAAGCTCATTGTATTTTGGCGAATTGTAATTATTATGTCTGCGGAGCCCGTGCCTGTAAAGCGTGCCGTCCACTGCGGCATTGAGGACCTCGGGATACCTGTTGGTCAGCCATGCGGGAGGTGTTGCCGTGGGAGTACAGAAAATCACCTTCACACCGTGTTTGTTGACCAGTTCAAGAAACCTGTCAAAGAATTCGAAAGTAAATACCCCTTCGGCAGGCTCAAATTTATTCCAGGCAAATTCGGCAATACGAATGACTTCAAGTCCGTGTTCCTTCATTCTGAGCAAATCGTCTTCCCAGAGACTTTCGGGCCAGTGCTCAGGATAATAGCACACTCCCAGGGTAAGTTTATCAAACTTTATGGATTTTTCTGCGAGGTTTATACTCATAAATTTATCACCCTTCTTAAAATTTTGTTATATATAAATTTACTTAGCGCGTTGTATTAATTAGACGGCACAACAGGTTAATTTATATATTTAGTATGTTTTGTACGCTGTCTCTCAAGGTAAGGCTGGTTTCCAGGGTCATTGACCCAACTTTTTTGCCCTGGATCATATTTATTAAAATCCGGGCACTTTCATAGCCCTGTTCATATTTGGGAAGCCTTACGGTAGTCAGTTTAGGAATGGTAAAGCCGGCCTGGATGATATCATCAAAGCCTATCAGGGAAACATCCAGGGGTACCCGGATTTTATGCTCTGAAAAAGCCGACAGGGCTCCGATGGCCATGGCATCGTTAAAGGCGAAAACCGCTGAAAAATCTCTGGTTTTGTTCAATAGCTCCTTTGCGGCGAAGTATCCTTTTACATATTCACTGCCTATGTGGCCCGTACAGATTACCGGAGCTGTCCGGCTATCCAGTCCCGCTCTTTCAAGAGAGCCGTAAAACCCCTTGAGGCGTTGATCCTCACGACTATCGGATATTGTCAGGAAAGCTATTTTTCTATGACCGTTTTTCAGAAGATGATCAGTCGCTTTTTCAGATCCGGCTTTAATATCAATTCCCACCGAAGGAATCGGAAGGGGTTTTCCGCAATAGTCTGTGACTATTGCCGGCACTGCAGGTTTTGCATGCTCCTGCTCTTTTTTTCGGGAAATGTCGGACAATATTATTCCGTCATATTGGCGCTGCCTGATTTTAAGCGGATCGAAATTTCTGCTTAACACGATAGTATAGCCGGTTTCTTCGCAGAAATCCTCCATGCCCCGGTATACTTCCATATAGAAGGGATTGAGTATATCATGGACATAAAATAGTATCTGTCGTGACTGGCGGGTTTTCAAGCTTCTGGCAATAAGGTTGGGTGAATACCCCAGTTCGCTGATAGCTTTTTCAATCCTTGTCCGGTTTTCTTCAGATACATATCCGTTTTTGTTTAAAACCCTTGAAACAGTTGTTTTGGAAACTCCCGCAAGCCGAGCAACATCTTCTCTGGTTACCATTTAATCTCCTGAGTATAGCAAATTTCTTGTGTGTGGTCACGAGACCACACAACCATATTATCAATAAATCCATGAAGAAGCAAGGGATATTATCAGCTTTTTATTAAACAAAGTTTTATGCATTTGTGAAATGATATACAATAAATACATATTTAAATTATAATTTTATAGAGCTTCAAAATTGAAAAAAATAAAAAATTCACATTATCGGAGGTAATATATGATAAAGCTTTTTATCGGTATTCCCATGGGAGACCCGGCAGGGATAGGACCTGAAATAACTGTTAAGGCATTGGCACATGAAGGCATTTATGCTGTATGCAAGCCGGTTGTTATCGGGGATGCAAAAGCAATAAAAAAGTCGGTTGAAATATGTAATCTGGGTTCGGAAGTCAGAGTTATTGAAAAAGTTGAGGAAGGTCAATACTTAAGCGGAATTATAAATGTTATTGACCTGGACAATATAGATCACCAAAATTTCAGGTATGGTATTGTTCAGGCACAGAACGGACGGGCATCCTATGAATATATTAAAAAGTCCGTGAAACTTGCTGTAAGCGGCGAACTGGCAGCCATTGCAACGGCACCAATAAACAAGCCGGCCTTAAAAGCCGGAAACGTGGATTTCATAGGGCATACAGAAATTCTGGCCGGACTTACAAATACCGAAGACCCCCTGACCATGTTTGAGGTCAGAGGATTGAGGGTGTTCTTCCTGTCCCGGCATGTCCCGCTCAAGAGGGCCTGTGAGATGGTTACCGAGGAAATGCTGCTGGACTATATAGACAGGTGTACAGGAGCACTTGAAAGCCTGGGGATAACAGATGGGACTATGGCTGTAGCAGGTTTGAACCCACACAGCGGTGATAACGGGCTTTTTGGAACCGAGGATATGGAACAGATCGCCCCTGCCGTGGAAAAAGCAAGAAACCGCGGGTATAAGGTGGTGGGGCCGGTAGGTGCCGATTCGGTGTTCCATCAGGCACTTATGGGAAAATACAATTCAGTGCTTTCGCTCTATCATGACCAGGGGCATATAGCCACAAAGACTCTGGATTTTGAAAGAACCATTGCAATTACACTGGGGCTGCCGTTCCTGAGAACCTCAGTCGACCACGGAACTGCCTATGATATAGCGGGAAAGGGGATGGCAAGTGAAGTGAGCATGGTGGAGGCGATCCTGCTTGCAGCGAAATACGCCGGCTCCTATTCAGGCTGGATTAGAAGCAGTTGAGCCGGGGCAGCAGTCGGGAATCGGAGGTATAGGCGGAGGTATACTTGGAGGACTGTTCGGCGGAGACAGCAGATATTAGAATATAATAAATATGTAATAATATTGGTAAATAATGTTGAAATAGACATTTAGATATGATATTTTTAATATGGTTGGTTCGGTAGTATTTTCTCAGGTAAATAACTTGAACAGAATATAATCCGGACTTTTATTTTTTTGTGGCCGCTATTGCGGCTCAAAGCCATACATGGCTCATGGAGGTTAATATGCTCAATTTATATGCCGGAAGAAGAGGTTTGGCAATTAAAACAATTGTTGCAATAGGTATAGGGGCGGCTCTGGTTGTTGCCATATACCAGGTTAGTATTCCTGTCGGTTTTATTCCTAACACAAGACTTCAGTTCAATGCGGCAGTTATTGCCATAATAGCTGCTATTTTCGGACCTGTGGCAGGACTGTTCACAGGGCTGATTTCACATATAATTGGTGATGCGGCGTTTTATGGCGGAGTGTGGTGGAGCTGGGTAATAGCTGATGCTGTATACGGACTGCTGGTGGGTCTGACCTTTAAAAAGTTAAAAATTTATGAAGGCGGTTTTGGAAGCAAGCAGGCTCTAATATTTAATATCAACCAATTTTTAGCAAATGCTGTTGCATGGATACTGGTAGCGCCCGTACTTGACATACTGATATATGCGGAACCCTCCGACAAGGTTTTTACACAGGGTGTAACCGCATTTGCGGTTAATGGTGCCGTAACACTTATTGTCGGAACCATCCTTGCATTTGCGTATTCCAAAATACGTGTAAAGAATTCGAGTCTGGAGAAGGAAGCCTGAGACAATTCCATCCATGCAGGAACAGCTCCGGTAAGATACATGGGAAAGTCATAGCAAATATATGGCGGACACATGGCGAATACATAGCAGCTTACTGAAATAATAATTATGAAACATTAAAAGTGGTTGTTTGATACAGCCACTTTTTCAAACAGAGGAAACTATGAGAAAAGCTGAAATTGAATTTAAAAATTTTTCCTTCAAATATCGTGTTCAAAAGTTACCTTCTCTGCTGGATATAAATCTGACAATATATGAGGGTGAAAAGGTTCTGATTGTGGGACCTTCCGGCTCGGGCAAATCGACACTGGCAAATTGCATAAATGGGCTGGTGCCTTTTTCTTATGCAGGTGTGACAGAGGGGGATTTGAGGATCAAGGAGCAGAACCCGGCCGAGCTTGGCATATTTGGACTGTCCAAACTTGTAGGAACGGTTCTTCAGGACACGGATGGGCAGTTTGTGGGACTTACCGTGGCAGAGGATATTGCGTTCTCCCTGGAAAATGATTGTATGGAACAGGCCGAAATGCTGAAGCGGGTGGCGGATACTGCTGAAATAGTGGAATTGACCCCGTATACGGACCATTCTCCCCAGACCCTGTCAGGCGGACAGAAACAGAGGGTTTCTCTTGGAGGTGTGCTTGTAGACAATGTCGATATATTACTTTTTGATGAACCGCTGGCAAACCTTGACCCCGCAACAGGAAAGTATGCAATGGAATTAATCGACAGGATACACCGGGATTCACAAGTTACCATACTGATAGTGGAACACAGGCTTGAGGATGTGCTCCACTGCAATGTGGACAGAATCATAGTTATGGCCGAAGGACGGATTATTGCAGATACGGTTCCTTCCGAACTGCTATCCTCAGATATTTTAAAGAAAACAGGAATCCGGGAACCCTTATATATTACTTCTTTGAAGTATGCCGGCTGTGATATTTCGGCCTCAATTCATCCTGAGCATATTAATTCAATAGTATTGGAGGATTTAAAAAACAAGCTCGTTAAATGGTATGAGAATAGTGTTCCAGAGCTTGGTAAACCTGAGAGTTCAAGGATTCTGGAGTTGAAAAATATAAGCTTCGGTTATGAGAGAAATAAGCAGGTATTAACAGATATTAGTTTTGATATATTTAAAGGTGAAATGGTGGGACTTGTGGGGCAGAACGGAGCGGGGAAATCCACCCTTTCAAAAATAATATGCGGCTTCGAAAAAGCTTCTTCCGGCACCATATTACTCAATGGAAAGAGTTTGGAAACCGACGGTATTGCGGAGAGAGCACAGAAGATCGGGCTTGTGATGCAAAATCCAAACCATATGATTTCAAAGCCAATGCTTTTTGATGAGGTGGCCCTGGGACTTGTGACAAGAGGTAAAAGCAAGGAGGAGATTGATGCCTGCGTTTTTGACGTCTTAAAGATCTGTGGATTGTATGAATTCAGGAACTGGCCCATTTCAGCATTGAGCTACGGACAAAAGAAGAGGGTGACGATTGCCTCAATCCTCGTATTGAATCCGGAGGTTATAATACTGGATGAACCCACTGCAGGCCAGGATTTCAGACATTATACCGAGTTTATGGAATTTTTGCTGAAATTGAACCGGGAGAGAGGTACAACAATATTGATGATAACCCATGACATGCATCTTTTGCTGGAATATACCGAACGTTCCATTGTATTGGCAGACGGAAGGGTAATTGCGGATGCCGGACCTGCCTCGATTCTCACCGATGATGAAATTATTGATAAGGCAAGTTTAAAGAGGACTTCCCTGTATGAATTGGCCATGAGAACCGGAATAAATGACTCCTGTGCCTTTGTACAGCATTTTATTGATTATGACAGGAGGATACGGTCAAGTGGCACGGATGTTAAGTTATAGTGATAAGGGAAGTGTCATCCACTCACTGAGCGGAACTACCAAACTTCTTTATTTTCTGATATGGTCGTTGACCAGTATGATCACATATGACACCAGGCTGTTATTATTCATGTTTGTTGTGAGCCTGGTCGTATTCAAAGTTTCAAAAGTGGACTTTGAAGATATAGCCTTTGTCCTGAAGCTGATATTGGTATTTCTTTGTATCAATCTGATAGCCATCTTTATTTTTTCGCCTGAGGAGGGTGTAAAGATATATCAAAGCAGGACTCTGCTGGTACATATATTCGGAAATTACAATCTTACTGTCCAGCAGCTTTTTTACGAGATCAATGTGGCACTAAAGTATTTCACGATAATACCAATTGCACTGCTTTTCATACTGACTACCAACCCCAGTGAATTTGCTTCATCTTTAAATAAGATCGGTCTAAGCTATAAAATAAGTTATGCGGTGGCCATAACTCTGCGTTACATTCCTGACATGCAGCGGGATTATGTCATTGTATCCCAGGCCCAGCAAGCCAGGGGCATAGATATGTCAAAAAAGGTAAGTCTTTTGAAAAGAATAAAAAATGTAGCTGCAGTTCTGATACCTTTATTTTTTTCAAGTATGGACAGGATCGATACAATCAGCAATGCCATGGAGTTGAGGGGCTTCGGAAAGAAAAACAAAAGAACCTGGTATGCTGCAAAGAAAATGAAAAAGTTAGATTTTGCACTTATATCCGCACTGGTTATACTGGCGGTAATTGCAGCTATTATAACCTTTGCAGGCCAAAGCAGGTTTTATAATCCCTTTGTATAGCTGGCAGGCACAGCGCTTTGAAAGCATGCGTGTATGCTCTGATGCTATATGATTTACCTGCGGCTTTGTGCTATAATACAAATATTATTTCAAACGTTATTTTGAATATTTTGAGGTTTTACATAGATGACTACCGTTAATGTGCAGGACAAAAAGAGCAATATCCTTAAAGATTTTTTGGAAGGAGCCAGGCTTAGTATTCCCATTGCTCTGGGATATTTCCCTGTATCCTTTACTTTTGGCTTGATGGCCGTCAGAGGTGGCATTCCTGTCTGGATAGTAATTTTAATATCTATGACAAATATTACATCAGCGGGACAGTTTGCAGGAACAAATCTGATAATAGCAGGTGCAGGACTTGCCGAAATTGCCGCTACAACTTTTGTAATAAACATACGGTATATGCTGATGTCACTTTCACTTTCCCAGAGGCTTGTTGCAGGGGTTTCCAGCATTAAAAGACTGATAATGGCTTTTGTTGTTACCGATGAAACCTTTACTGTGGCAGCAATGCAAAAGCGGGATATAAGTTTTTCCTTTATGGCCGGGCTGGAGCTGCTCCCGTATATTGGCTGGGCGTCCGGTACTGCAGTGGGCGCAATGGTTTGTACCTTGCTGCCCCAAACTTTGCAGGACTCGATGGGCATAGCACTGTATGCAATGTTTATTGCTCTGGTAATCCCGGCTGCAAAAAAATCCAGAGCTGCGCTGGTGGTAGCCGGCTGCGCCATAATAATAAGTACCGTTATCAAATGGATTCCTGTCTTCTCGTTTATTTCAGGGGGCTGGAGGATAATAATTGCCACGGCGATAGCCTGCACTTTGGGAGCTAAAATGTTTCCGCCCCAGGATGCCGAGACGGATCAGGAATGAGAAGCTTTTAGCAAAATTTTGTGGCCGCTGTGCGGCTTAAAGCTATAAATATGGCTTAAGAGATCAAAGGTTGAAAGATATTATAAAAATGAGTAAAGGAGGTACCGGGCCCATGCCATTTCTATCATTATGTTTTGTGCAAAAGGCTGGGCATGGGCATTTATATGGATAAGGTGTTGGCAGCAGTACTGCTGATGGCGATGGTCACCTACCTGCCCAGAGTGCTGCCTCTGGCTATTTTCAAGAATAAAATAAGGTCGCGTTTTCTTACGGCTTTTCTAAGCTATGTGCCGTATGCCGTTCTGGGGGCAATGATATTTCCCGATATACTGACCTCTACGGGGCATCTGACTTCTGCCGCAGCAGGCCTTGTGATTGCTTCGGTTATGGCGTATTTTGAAAGAGGACTTTTGCAGGTAGCTGTCTGTGCCATCATAGCGGTATATATATGTGAGTTGATATTGGTAAGAATGGTATAATAATATATTATTAATGATATATTTATAATTTATATACATGGGAGGACGTTATGCAGAAGAGATATATTTTGTCGTTGGATCAGGGAACTACCAGTTCCAGAGCAGTCCTGTTCGACAGCCTGACAGGTCAGATAGCGGGTATGAAGAACGTGACCTTAAGACAGATATACCCCCAGCCGGGCTGGGTCGAACATGATGCCTCTGTCATATATGATGACCAGCTGGAGGCAATGACAGGAGCTATTGAAGAGGCGGCCGTCAGCCCTGAACAGATTGCCTGCATCGGCATAACAAACCAGAGAGAGACAGTGGTGGTATGGGATAAGTCCACCGGCAAACCTGTTTATAATGCTATCGTATGGCAGTGCAGGAGAAGCTCCGATATCTGCGATAATTTGAAAATAAGCGGGCTGGTGGCCGATATCAAGCAAAAAACCGGCCTTGTAATAGACGCCTATTTTTCAGGAACTAAAATCAAATGGATACTTGATAATGTTGAAGGTGCCAGAGAAAAGGCCGAAAAGGGTGAACTCCTGGCAGGAACCATTGATTCCTGGCTGGTGTGGAATCTGTCGGGCGGCCGGACTCATGTAACCGATTATTCAAATGCTTCGAGAACCATGCTGTATAACATAAAGGAGCTCCGATGGGATGAGGATATGCTCAGGGTGCTCGATATTCCGGAATGCATGCTGCCAAAGGTAGTTCCCTCCTCCGGCATATGTGCATACACAAAATACAGGACATACGGATCAAATACTGATGACAGTCTGGATTATAAGGAAAGGGTTATCAAAAACATACTGGACTCCGGAATACCTGTTTCAGGAATGGCGGGAGATCAGCATGCAGCGCTGTTCGGCCAGGCCTGTTTCAAACCCGGTGACGCAAAAAATACATACGGTACCGGATGTTTTATACTCATGAACACCGGAAAAACTCCGGTGGAATCAAAAAATAATCTGCTGACCACCATAGCATGGGGGATAGATAACGAAGTCGAATATGCTCTGGAAGGCAGTGTTTTTAATGCAGGTGCGGCAATTCAGTGGCTCAGGGATGAATTGGGCATTATTGAAAATGCCCAGCAGAGCGATATAATGGCCGAACAGGTGGAGAATACGGGCGGAGTGTATGTAGTTCCGGCATTCACAGGCCTGGGCGCTCCTTATTGGGATATGTATGCAAGAGGTACAATTATAGGCCTGACAAGAGGAACTAATAAAATGCATATAGCCAGAGCAACACTGGAGGCCATAGCCTACCAGTGCAGAGATGTGCTTGAAGCCATGAGGAAGGATTCAAGCATGGAGCTTAACATGCTGAAGGTTGACGGGGGCGCAAGTGTAAGTGAATTTTTGATGCAGTTTCAGTCAGATATACTGAACATTCCTGTACTCAGGCCGGTAATAAGGGAAACAACCGCATTGGGTGCGGCTTACCTGGCCGGACTTGGAGTTGGGATATGGAAATCCAGGGAAGAAATAGCCGACAACTGGAACCTGGATACAATATTTAAACCTTCAAATAATAAAGAGCATTTCGATGCTTTATATTCAAAGTGGAAAAACGCAGTAGAGCGCTCTATGAAGTGGGAGCTGTAAGCAAAGAAAGCGTATGCGCCGCAGAGCTTTCAAGTTTGTCGGGAATATTGTCGTACTTATCATAAAGGAAGTGTACTATATCATTTTAATGTGTTATAGTAATACAAAAGTGAAGTTTTGCAAGCAGGTCAGCGTGAAAAATTAATCAATGCATTCATTGTATATTTAACGCGGCAAAAACCCGCAAGCGGCTTTTTATTTCTATTTGTGTCGCTGCTTATAGCAGCGGGATGGAGGTTAGTATGGATATAAAGCAGGTCTGTATCAGAGCAAGTGAAGCTTCCATAAAAATGGCTGAACTTGACGGTACTGCCAAAAATAAAGCACTGTCGGCATTGGCTGATGCGCTGCTTGAACATAAAGATAGACTTATTGCCGCCAATGCCCTGGACTTGGAAAGAAGTGAGGAGGAAAGGCTGGCAGCACCGCTTTTAAAAAGACTGAAGTTTGATGAAAAAAAAATAAATGATGTTGTGGAAGGTATCAGAAGCCTTATAAAGCTGGAGGAGCCGGTGGGAAAAACCATGCTTTCCACTATGCTGGACGAGGGACTTGAATTATACAAGGTAACCTGTCCCATAGGTGTAATAG
>JAFABO010000087.1 GCA_023426005.1 Bacillota bacterium
TCTTGCTGATCTTACCTGACATTGGCTCCTCCTATAATTCGCTTCCGAAGTTAGCTGCCGGGCTCGGGCAATAGGACCTCCCTACCATTTGCATGGACTCACCCCAAAAATTTGGTTCCTCCGTACCCCTCTCGAGGATTCAGCTTTTATTGGCAAATAAAATCCAATCAGCCAAATATGGTTACAATTTGGTTACAATTCATTTATTTGCTCACTTGAACATTATATTCAATTTGTAACAGTTTGTCAAACATTTTGAAATAAAACAGCAATTTTTTAGTAATATTTTTGTAATATATTTGACATTATAGTAATTTACACATAATTTGCACAGTTTGATTAAAATTCATACTATCCTTGCCAGGCAGTTCTTTACAGTCATAAAACCCGCATTTTGTCCAAAAATTTATACCTGAGATATTACTTTTATATACCGAAAGATAGATTGTTTTTGTAAAGCACACCTGCTTTAAATATTCCTGCAGTATCCCGACCGTCCTTTTGCCATACCCCTTGCGCTGATAAGGCGTGTCTATTATCAAGGAGTTAATCCACGCCAAATTATCTTTGTTGATTATTGATCCTTTTATCAATCCGATGGTTTCACCGGAATTAAGACCAACATCCAAAAAGAAAATATTATCTCTTTGGATAAACTGAGAAATATTATTTGCAAATTGCTCATATTCCACGGATTGAAAAAACCCGGTAGCATATTTGAATTCGTCTGAGTTCCTGTAAATTGAATATATTTTCTGTATACTTGTCTTATCAATATTCGCCATATTGATAAAATCATCTTTGATATGAATATCCAGCATATTTTTCACCTGAAAAATTCAGATTTTATCACAATGTAATTCTTTATAGGATTATACCAAATATTTTGAAAATAACAAAATTTAAATTTATTAAGCTTAGGAAATATTTGACAACCCTTTTTTTATCTATTATATTTATTCTAAATTAACTTGTTGTGCCAATTAATTTGACTCTCAATTTTGCAGATAATGGGGTTATGCTGATTATGCAGGTACACGGGTACAGCTTTAAGCAAGCGCAATTCCATTGCTTGAAGTCAGTATGGAAGTGCCAAATAATCTATAATAATTCTTACCACCAATCAGCACAATTTGTTAAATTAAATTTTTCATGCGGAGAGAATAATATGTGCGATAATTTGGAGAGTTTTGATAAGCAATTATTTGAGTGCTGTATTATAATGGTATCCATATTATTAAAGCAATACAAGAATAAAACGATTGATATAACTGATTTCAAATGCCATACGGCAAATAAAATCAGGTATATCCTCGAAAATAAAGAATGCGAAACGAATATTGAGAAGAAAAAAAATATAGAAAATTTATTACAAGAGTGTAATACAATTAATGCATACAATTAGTCATGCTTGTAAAATTTGAGAATAAGGCTGTCTATTCGTTTGCTGATCCTAAGAATATCATGCTGAGCCCATGGTTCATTTTCCAAGAGATCATAAAGCTCTTCTTTCAGACATTCTATTTCTTTGTTAAGCATAAAGTATTTGTTTTCCATAATTATCCCCATTCTTTTCTTTTGTAAAATGATCCGTTTTGCATAATATTACCATTAATTTTGTAAAAAGTAAATATTAAAAATCCATAAATGTAATATTTATGTATATTTTTTCCTTGACAGCGTATAATAAAGTATTTGAAAAATTTTTTTAAATATACTTTACAATTTTTATAAAAAAGTTTATATTAATATCAAATAGTTTGAATTTCAAAGTAAAAACGTTGAGGTGCTATGATGAATTCTCAAAACGGAAATGAATTGCTGCTTGTTGACCAGCTTTTCAGGAAGCTGTTTGATAAGTACTATAAACTGGAAAGCAAAAAATTTTTTAGTAAAAACCTCGAAGATCTTACTGTAATCGAAATCAATACCATACTCGTTATCGGCCATGGTTCAGAAAATAAAAAGATGTCTGAAATCGCCAACACTTTGGGGGTTACCTTCGGCACTCCTACTGTCACTATCGACAGATTAATAAAAAAGGGCTATGTGATCAGGCAGCGGGATGAAGAAGACAGGCGTCAGGTTTTTATATCCTTATCCGAGACCGGAGTGAACGTATTTAAATCTATTGTGGAACTGAGAAATAAAATTGCAGAAAAAATCTTTGGTATACTTGACCCTTTGGAAAGGAAAGCCTTAATAGATATTCTTTCCAATCTGAACTCTCATTTTGACAATGTTTTTAGTTAATAAAAATTTTTGTCATATTACTTTGAACTTCAAATTATTTTAATTTACAATATTATAGGAGGTGAAGTATTTTTTATTACTAAAAACAAAATATGGAGGTAATTTATGCAAAAGTTAAAAAAATATAAAATTGTAGCTGTAATAATAGCAGTTATAATAATTCCTCTGGTATACAGCTTCTTCTATCTCGATGCCTTTTGGGATCCATACAGCAAGCTGGATTACCTTCCTGTCGCTGTTGTAAACCAGGATTCGGGTGCAACCATAAACGGAAAAGAAAAAAATCTTGGACAGGAAATACTTGAGAAACTGAAAGGCGACAAAAACCTTAAGTGGGTAATCACTGATGAAGCAGATGCTAAAGAAGGTCTGGACAACAGAAGGTATTATGCAGCAATCTATATACCTGCTGATTTTTCAAAAAACATATCAACGGCGGGAGATGCCGAAAAAATAAAAGGCAGCCTGAAATACAGTGTCAACGAGAAGAGAAACTACCTGGCAAGCCAGGTATTAAGCAGAGTAACTCTTGAATTCAAGGATGAAATTTCAAAGGAGGTATCCCAGGAAATTGTCGGCGCTGTTGTTGATCAAATAGAGGACTTACCGTCGAGTCTTCAGGAATTGGATGACGGATTGAAAGAGCTTAACAGCGGAGCCGGTACCATCTATCAAAAAACAGGTGAACTGCTGGACGGTCAGAAAAAGTTTAGTACCGGTATGAAGTCTTTAAATGCCGGACTGCAGGACGCTGAAAAAGGAGCCTCCCAATTGGCAGCGGGCGCCGGTAACCTTAACTCGGGAGCCCAACAGTTCTATCAAACCCTCTCAGGCGGTACCGATAAAGTATCCCAGCTTGCAAGCGGAGCCGCACAGGTATCCTCAGGTTTGTCATCAATCGGGGATAACCTCGCAAAACTCAATTCCGGGACAGCTGAGCTCTCCCAGTCAACTGCAAAGCTCAGTCAGGATATGGCTGATTATAACAATAATATGCAGACTTTTGCCGCCGGACTTGATTCATACATCGAGTCGGTAAATAAAGCCGCGGGCGCCCAGGCTGATATGGCTGCATTGCTTGTTCAATATACCAAAGCTCATCCTGAGGCACTGATGGACCGGAATATTCAAACTATACTGCAAACCCTTCAAGCTTCCCAGTCAGTTCCGGGGCAGGTGAAAAAGGCGGGAGACTCTCTGGGCGCTTCCGGAAAAGCACTGGCTTCCGGGGCTTCGCAGATAGCTAAGGGAACAGAGGATTTAACTTCAGGAATAAGCACTGTTTCCTCCAGCTTGAATCTTGCTGCCGCCGGAACCGGTAAAATCAATAGGGCCTACAGCCAGATTGACAGCGGTATCACTGATGTGGCGGCCAATATGAAAACCGCTTCGGAAAAATCAAAGGAGCTCTATGAAGGAACAGCACAGCTAAAAAACGGCTCAACAGACCTGGCTGCCGGCATTTCAAAAGCTTCAGAAGGCAGCAGGCAGCTCAGCGGCAGCACTGAAAAGCTGTACGACGGAGAAAAGAAACTTTACGACGGAATGAAAGATTTGAGTTCAGGCATATCCAAAGCCGGTCAGGGAGTCTCCGATTCCCTGCTTGATGCCGGCCGCCGGCTCAACGGTACCGGCGGCTTAAAGGAATATATCTCCCAGCCTGTGGAACTGAACGAGCAAAGAATAAACAGTATTCCCGATTATGGAACAGCCTTTACTCCCTACTTTGTTTCTCTTTCACTCTGGGTAGGAGCTTTAATGATGTTCTTTGCCATATATCTTGACCCCGATGTCAAATTCCGCAGACTTAACAAAAACTCAAAGGGCTTCCTAAGATTTGCCGGCTATACCCTGATTGGGATGGCACAAGCACTGGTACTTGATATTGCAATATTAAACGGTTTGCAGCTGCAGGTTAAAAATACCGGACTTTTTGTTCTTGTCAGCATAATAATCTCTCTCGCCTTTACTTCCATTATGAGATTTTTACTGGTGCAGCTCAGGGATGTAGGAAAGTTTATTGCCATTCTCCTTCTGATCCTCCAGTTGACATCCTGCGGCGGAACCTTCCCGATGGAACTTGTTCCGGATTTCTTTAACATTGTCAATCCTTTTATGCCCATGACTTATTCGGTAAACGCATTAAAAGAGGTCATCTCAGGTATAGACTATGGGTATCTTGCTCAAAACCTGACTGTTCTTGGCGGTATTGCATTAGTTTTCCTGGTATTGAATCTGATTGTTTCAAAATTGAGACTTGGCAAAGTTTTAGCTGATACCAGGGAATTTGATAATGCCGGCGGCACTGGCACAGGTATATCAGAAAACCCTTGTGCTGAAATATAAAACGTATGTCTGAAAAAGGAAGAGTCCTCCGGCAGATGAGGACTCTTCCTTTTTTGTTTTCTGTAATTAAGCGTTAGCTCCTGTAACAACTTTGTTGTTATATATAAGAACCAAACTGTTGTAATTCTTTATAAATTTTGCAAGTGCAATCAGCGGCCCCAAACCGATCAGGAATGCACCAAGGATTATCCACAGCAGATATGACGATCCCTTCTCCTTTACAGCTACTCCCT
>JAFABO010000104.1 GCA_023426005.1 Bacillota bacterium
AATTGCTGGATGCGCCTGCATATACTCCATTTGTAAATGTTGGAGGAGTAAGGGGTGCATAAAGATGATCTATACTTTGCAGGATGTCAAAAATATAATCAATGTATCCGCAGAGGTGGCTCTTTCACTGAAAGAGCTATTAACAGAGCTTGACAGCCGCTCCGGTGACGGTGACCTGGGAATTACCATGGAAAAGAGTGCACATGCGCTGATGCTCGAAATAGGCAAATATGAAGGCAAGGCTGGATGCCCTTATTCCTTTGGCAGATGCGCTTTAGGCATCATATGCCAGAGATACCGACCTGAAGCTTGCCCTTAAGGAGGCCGCATCCGCAGCAGCAAGGGGTGCTAACAGAACCAAAGGTATGATTGCCAAAGTGGGAAGGGCTAAATGGATAGGCGAACGTTCAAGGGATTATCCTGACGGAGGTGCTGTTTTGTGCTCCGTACTTATTGAAAATTTATCTCAGCGGGATTGATACTATATATTGGGAGATTGAATGAATGAGTGAATATGATGAGCTTCTTAAGCAATTGGTAAATGAGGAAAAGGAACTTCAATTCAGGGAATTTACAAATGAAACTGCTTTGGAAATAGGCCTGAAGCTGATAGAGAGAGCAAAAGAAGAAAATAAAAGAATTGCTGTTGATATAACCCGTTTTGGACACCAGCTTTTTCATTATTCCTTTACCGGGACTACTCCGGAAAATGATCAGTGGATAATTCGAAAGAACAGGGTTGTCAACAGGTTCGGCAAAAGTTCCCTGCATTTGGGTACAATACTGCGCAGAGACAACACTACTATTGAAGAAAGGCATCATATAAGTTCCTCTGAGTATGCTGTTATCGGAGGGGCTTTCCCGATAATTATCAAGAATACCGGAGTGATAGGAACAATTACCGTTTCGGGGCTGCCAAAAAATGAGGATCATGAACTGGTCGCAGCTGTTATCAAAGAGCAGCTTGGACTGCCGGCGGATTAATCCATATGCTGTATAAAAGGAAATGGAGCAGTGTAAAAAGTGGTGTGTAAATGGTATGCAAGTACCATAGTTCACACCACTTTTTTATACACCGAAACGGTTGTGCTTTAATTAGTAGGTCCAGGAGAGGCCGGACAAATATCATCAAAAGAAGTTCTATTGTAAACCATAAAAAGAAATCTTTTCTAAAGTCGAAAAATGTTCTTTTTTACGTTATAATAGAAAAATATGGATTGATAAAAATATTATCATAAGGAGACAAAAGGCAATATGAAGAAATTATCAGCTATTGTAATTTTTTTGCTGGCGACATTGCTGACCGGTTATTCCACATCTTTGGCTGCATCTGCTGAATCTTGTTTTTCTAACAACAAAGCACTTGACGGCATTTATGCAAAATTAGAGAAGGAATTTCTCAAATACAAAAAAGATGAGGTAATACCACTGAAGAATTTGGGGGCAATCATCACCGAAGAAAATCAAACAAGGTGGGAGAGGACTTCAAAGAAAATATCGGACAGCCAGGTTAAGGCTGCGGCGCAAGTGGCGCTGAACAACATAAAAGTGGCGGTTGAATTAAAGGAAGAGGAGCTGGGCGGCCTCTCTCCACAAGAGTATAAAGTTATCTCGGACTATCTCGATCAACAATTGTTTTTTGCCAAAGGCAGTGAATACGGCTGGGATTTCGAAGGTGAAAAAGTGCAGTTGTATACTGAACTGCGTAATTTTAATGAATGGTTAATGTTTAAAGATATGGAAGGCAACTTCAGAAGAATGGGCAAGGAAAAGGATGAGGTGAATCCTGCCGATTTAAAAGTTAAGAACAAGGTCGTCAGGTACCTGAATCAATCCATCCAGAAGGGGAACAGGGTCAGCCCCCAAATACTTGAGGAATTGCCGGAGGCAGTTGAAAAACTGTTCGTGGAGCGTAATTTATCCAGAATCATGGCAGGCAGAATGCTGTCGGAAATTCATAAAGATATCTACACTCCCGACGATAAGGATCCGGATGCCGACCATTATGACGGCACAAAATCCGTGGAAGAAATTATTGAAAGTTATGGGTATTTAATAAGTAACCGTCAGGGTTACAGAGATGATGAAAAAGTTGTAGAGTACTACGAATATCCTGAGGACAAGCCTTCGGCAAAAGCCTGGGATACTGTAACCAAGAGCTTGCTCAACGGCCAGTTGTCAGAAAATTTTAAATACGGATTTAATAAAGCCATAACACTTGACGAACTGGCAAATTTATATTTTGGCACAAGAGAACTGGATGAAAAAATTGTCATTGATGATAGCAGTGTGTCTGCCAGCAGCCCTGATTATATTAAACTGGCATATATTTATGGTATGATTGACGACACAAAAAATCTGGAAAAACCTTTGACAAGGCTTGAAGCTACAAGAAGCCTGGTTAAAAATGCGATCTATAAAAGCTGGAGTGACTCTTTAAAGGTTATAGACTGCAGCCAGATACCATTGGAAGATCAAATTAATGTAGCCAGCTGCATCAATGCCGGAATGAAAACCAGGATAGCAAAGTTTGAACCACAGGGCAGCTATACCAAAGAAGAAGCTATCGTGGACAGGGATCTGCGCTCATTTAATAAATTGAGGGGCTATAATATTCCACTTGACCTGAGCAGTCCCTCCAAAATCGTCGTTGGAAAAAATACGATAAATCTGTTGTTTGAGAATAAAAAGGAAATCCAGGAGTACTTTGAAGATAATTTCGAAGATACCGTGTTAGACAAAACCAAACTAAGCGGAAATTATACCAGAATAGATTCAGGTGGTGTGTTGATTGAAATTTTTACACCTGAAAACGGGATTAAATTTACCATAAAAAGTGGAACGGCATATTTAGATTTGGATAAGGGTAAATACGGACCGAGATTAGGCTACAGAATTGAACCTAAAGTAATTAAGGGCAATGAAAAAGTAGATATGAATATGCAGTTGGATTCCATCACTAAAAAGCTGTATACAAAGCTTGATGCAATTCTGGCAAAGATCATCAAACCCGGAATGACACAGGAACAAAAGGTAAAAGCCATCCATGATTTCGTTATCAAGCATATTACCTACGACAGCAAATTGCAGGATGAACAGACCATTGAAAGTGTTATTGAAACCATTGACAAGGGAAGGGGCGTTTGCGGAGATTATTCTTTATTATTTATGCATCTATGCAGAAGAGCATCGATCCCATGTACTTTTGAAGTCGGTGACCCGTTTACTTTAAATCATGCGTGGAATTCAGTATTTGTAAATGGTCAGTGGCTGTTTGTGGATACCACCTGGGATGACAACGACAGCGGAAAAATTTTATATACATATTATTTGAAAGACAGGTTTACCTTTATGAAAGATCATACACCCTGGATGGGTGTTCCGGAGGTTGGATATTATTCGGATGCCGATCTTGATCCAATGAACCTCAAGAGTCAGGATGAGATCAGGGCTTATTTGCTTAAGAATTTTTATTGGACTGATGGTTTCAAACTGACATTCAGAGTGTCTGATAAAAATATAAAGCCAACCACCGGATACTTGAATGATCCGGATGTAAATGTTTCATTGATCTACGACGCAAAGAATAATCTATATACGGTTACAGCAAAATCCAAAAAGTAAAGAATTTGATCCTGGATTTGTACAGGTACAGGAAATACTATGTTCAAATAATAATTTAAAGTACACAGGGGTTGGAATTTGTTAAATTCATAAGACAGATTCCAATCCCTGTTTGTTCTATTCTTGATAGAGAAAGGATAAAAAGGGGATTACACTTTTATATACATTCAATCAAAGGTATTGTATAATTAAAATTATTGTGATTTGAAAGGGAGTGAACTCCATATGAGATTGAAAGCAGGTATCTGCTCAGTACAGTTGAACGGTCTGTTGGCAGATTGTGCTGAGCTTAATATTTTGTAATTTGCTGACAGCTTCAGCTGTGCTGAGAGTCAATATTGAAAATCTATTGATGAAAGAGGTACAGTTATGAATTACTTAATTGAGATAGTGAAAAAGAATAAAATATTAGTCGGCAGTTATTTGCTGTCGGGTATTTTAATAGCATTCTTAAGCAGTTTTAATGCAAATTATTTTCAAAAACTGATAGACAGGTTCAATGACGGAACTTTATCAATAAGCAATATAATTATATACGGGATTGTGCTTCTTGCGGCATGTGTTTTCAACTATTTGGATGAATATCCCGGCTGCAGCCTGGAGCATGAAATTTTCCTGAATTTAAAACTGAGTGCTTTGAAAAAAATCAGCCGTATTGATTATCAAGTATATCAGACTATGGGAACCGGTAAGCTGGTTCAGAGAATTGAGAATGGGGCATCGTCCGGAAAGGGTGTCTTATTTGAGTTTTTGTTTTGCCTGTTCCGGCAGTTGATACCATCCATTGCATTTAGTATGTTTTTTATCTATAGAATGGATAAAAGGGTGATGCTGGCAATATCGGCGGGTTATGTGGCCGTATTTATTATAACACACCTGCTTCTTAAGGTTTTGTATCAAATAAAGGGACATATTCTGTCTAATGAAGAAAAAATGAATCATTTTCTGGTCCGCGGATTCATGGAAATGGTTGTATTCCGTATAAACAAAAGATTTAAATATGAAATAGAAAAGGCAGAAACAGCAAAAAGGCAAATAGTAAGCTCAAAAGTCAAAATGACACTTATTCATGAAGCCTTTTTTGCTGTATTTGCTCTGATAGTCATTGCAATAAAAATTTCTATTGTCATTTACGGATGGATAACAAAGTCTCTCAGTATCGGAGCTATTGTTGCACTTATTTCACTGGTGGATAATGCATATACCCCAATTGCCATTTTCAACGTCCAGTTTGTGCAATACAAACTGGATAAAACAGCATATAAACGCTATGTGGAATTTTTGGAGGCACCGAATGACCAACAACTGGGCAGAGGAGAAAGGATAAAATCACTAAAAGTTGATATTTCCTGCATGGGATTGGGATTTTCATATGATAAAAGGGTTATACTGGATAACTTCAATTTGCTTATAAGACAGGGGGAAAATGTTGCCCTTGTGGGGGAAAGCGGTTCTGGCAAGTCAACGTTGGTAAAATTACTGGTTGGACTGTTAAAGCCCTGTGCCGGGAAAATAACAGTTGGCAATTATGACTTATCTCATCTGGATTTAAACTGCTATTATAACCATATTAGCTATATACCTCAGGAGTCGCCTGTATTTGACGGATCATTACGGGAAAATCTGGTATTTGATAAAAAGGTGGATGACCGTGAGATTATCAAGGCACTGGAACAGGTTGAACTGATTGATTTGTACAACAAGCTGGAAAAGGGCCTGGATACGGAACTTGGCGAAAGAGGAATCACTTTATCCGGGGGTGAACGTCAAAGATTGGCGCTGGCCAGACTATGGTTTTCCGGAACAGATGTCGTAATATTGGACGAGGCTACCTCTGCAATGGATAACAAAACAGAAGAGATAGTAATGGGCCGTGTTATGAAGCTTTTAAAGGCACAAACTGTTATTGCAATAGCTCACCGGCTGAATTCGATCAGAGATTTCGAGCGTATTATAGTTTTGACGGAGGGGCACATTACAGGCCAGGATAGTTAATATTGTTTTTTATCAAATTTGCGAGAGGGATAGATGTATATGCTGAGAGCTGTAATCGGAGATGGAAGTCGTAATGACAGGCAAGTATTGAAAAAAATGCTGGAAAAAATTCCTGAGCTGATAGTTGAAGGTGAAGCAAGCAATGGACCGGATCTCATACAGTTGGTGGAAAAAACGCTGCCGCAGATAGTGTTTATTGATATTGATATGATCGGAATGTCAGGCTTTGAAGCAGCGCTGGCCATTGCCGAAATCAACCCAAAGACTTTTATAATATTTTCAACAGATTGTGATAGCTTTGCCACAGAAGCCTTTGACGCATATGCGTTTTATTATATGGTCAAACCCTACGACTTTGATCGTATAAATAAGACAATAGAGCGGATAAAAGAAATTATATATAATTACACACGGCATATAAGGGAAATAGATGATAAATTATGCAGTAGTCCGTGTAAACGTAACCTGTTTCCGCAAAGACTTATTATTGAGACAAATGATACGATGATTTTTATCAAAACTTCCGAAATACTGCTAATTACAAGGAAGGACCGGAAGACTGTCATACATACCTCCAAAGGTTCTCACAGTATCAGTGATACCCTGGAGGAAATAGAATCAAAGCTGGGACATGATTTTTTCAGATGTCATAAGGGCTATATAATAAATACAAATTTAATCTCAAAAGTTGAACCGTGGGGAAATAAAACCTACATGGTAACTATATCGGATACTCAGGAAACAGCCTTAATGACTTTGGTAAGATTCAAACAGTTTAAACAAATATATTGTATAGAATAAACTTTTTTGAATGTGAACTTATCCTATAAATATTTCAAACATAAAATTACCCCCTTCAAACATATTAAATGCATTTTTGAGCAATATTGGTTAAAAAGAGAAAAAAATGTCGTAATATAAGATATAACTAATTATTGTGTCGAATGTTAAAGAATTGTCAGAATAATTATGTTGTAAAAAAAGAAGGGGGTAGATATGAGTGAAAAGTATTAAATTAAGAATAATGGTTTCAATGGGTTTATTACTTACTTTTGTCTGTGCCATTTTTGGTGGAATTGCATACTATATGGCTTACTCGTCACTATATGAAGATGTTCAAAATGCCCTGCCGCAAATGTCGCAGCAAGCAGTTCAAGTACTTGAAAGCAGGCTTAATTCAAATTTTTCCTTCCTTGAAGCAATTGCAGAAACAGATGTAGTTCAGGATCCTTCGGTACCGATTGAAGAAAAAGTCAAAGTTATCATGGATCAACTTAAGGGCGACAGGTTCACGAGTTTAACATATATAGATACAGAGGGTAATATATTCACCGATCAAGGGACATCAACGATAAATGTTAAGGAGAGAGAGTATTTTATAAGTGCACTGAACGGGAACAGATTTGTTTCAGACCCTTTTGCTGCTAAAACAACCAATGCCATGATGCTGGTATTTTCAGTACCTGTAAAGCATAACGATAAAGTTGTGGGAGTTCTCACCGGAAACAGTGATGCAAATGTACTCAGTTCACTCACAAAGGATATAAAATATGAAAAGTCCGGCAGTGCCTTTATGCTTAATAAAAATGGAGTTATCATTGCTCACCAGAATGAAGATTATGTTATGCAGATGGTGAACAATATGGAAAAGTCAAAAAAGTATCCGGAACTTGTTGGGCTTGCAGAAATTGAATCCGATATGATAGGCGGGAATGCAGGTGTAAGCTCATATACCGATTATGATATTATAAAACCTGCTGCCGGGGAAGCTCCCGCTGCACCAAGCTCGGCAGCAGCCCCGGCGGCTGCCACCAATACAGGGATAGTGAAGATTCCTGACGAAAAATTAATAGCTGAAAAAGGAATTGAAAAATTTATAGGATATGCTCCTGTAAAGAGTACAGGATGGTCATTGGCTGTCACTGCCCCAAAAGCTGAAGTATTCAGTAACGTCCGCCATCTAACGGTTATAATTGTTGTAATGACTGTATTATTATTGGTAATAAGCATGGTTGTAGCCTTTTTTATAGCATTAAAAATTTCGAATCCTTTAAAACTGGCAGCAGAGCATTTAAGAAAAATATCCTCCGGAGATTTTACACATGTGACGCCTCAAAAGTTTTTGGATATGAAGGACGAAATTGGCATACTTGGCAATTCAATAAATACAATGCAATTTTCTCTAAGAGAATTAATAGGCGGTGTTAAAGTTTCGTCTGACGACATGGTGGAAATGATCACTTATGTGAAAAAAAACATGGTTGAGCTTAATGAAAGTATTACAGGCATATCCGCCACAACTGAACAGCTTTCAGCCGGCATGGAAGAGACTGCGGCATCCTCTGAAGAGATAAATGCAACCACCGCAGAAATAGAGAATGCAATAGAAAGTATTGCATTAAAAGCCCAGGAAGGTGTTGAGACTGCTGAACAAATAAATACAAAGGCAAATGAGCTCAGAAAAAATGCCTATGATTCACAACAGCAAGCTGATAAGATGTATATGGAAACCCATGGCAAACTGAAGAATGCTATTGAACAATCAAAGGCTGTAGAACAGATCGGAGCACTTTCAGAATCCATACTTCAGATTACCTCCCAAACCAATCTGCTGGCTCTTAACGCAGCTATTGAGGCTGCACGTGCAGGCGAAGCCGGAAAAGGTTTTGCCGTGGTTGCGGATGAAATAAGAAAACTTGCTGAAGACTCCAAGAATACGGTAAGTAAGATACAGTCCATTACAAAAACTGTAATCGAATCGGTAGAAAATTTATCGGCAAATTCCGAAAGCGTTCTTGAGTTTATAGATAAACAGGTAATCAAGGATTACCAGGAGATGGTTCGGATAGGTGAGCAATATAGTAAGGATGCGGCATTTATTGATGATGTAATGGGGGATTTCTCCGCAACCACCCAGCAGCTTACGGCAGCAATTCAAAATATGTCCAGAGCAGTTTCAGAGATAAGTATATCGGCTAACGAAGGTGCTGAAGGGACTATGCAAATTGCAAAGGAGTCGGGAGAAATAATGAATAAATCCCATAAAATAAACTCAGATACTAAAAATGTGGGAGAAAATGCAGACAAACTGATAGACATGGTAAAACGTTTTAAAATATGAAGTAACAGGTAAGAAAGAGTTAAAAAGGGATATAAATCTTTAACAGCTCCCTATTCCATGGTTGAATAATCCTGGAATAGGGAGCTGTGTTATATGGGCAATTCAGTATTCATAATTCGTAAATTCACATCTTTCTCTCAATTTAATTATACCATATAGAAATTTATATTATCAGACTTATATTTTGGGGTTTTTATATGTATTATAATATCCTGCTCATAATTGGATTGATAAAAAATATTTCCACGCATGAGCTTGCTTCATGCAGCGACGGAACTTGTTTTTTAAAATTAAATTATTTTAGGAGGAATTTGATGCTTACCGACAAGGATATCTGGAATTATGAAAGGGCCCGTCTGGCCGGAGTTACCGATGAAATAAAGACACAGCTTGACAATGGGATCAATGCTGTAAGTAATTATAAGAGGGAAGCCATAAGCCTTCAAAAGGAAATGTGGGAGGATGTTAAACTGACACCTGCCGATTTGTTTGACCTGGAGGGTGCAACGCAGGTATGGCAGTATCAGACAGGTATAATGAGCCAGGCGAGAAAATATAAATTCTCATTTGATAAAGTAAGCCGTCTTGAAAGAATGTATCAAAGTCCTTATTTCGGAAGGATAGACTTTTTAGAGGCCGGGGAAAAAACTGCCGAACAAATCTACATTGGAATATACAACCTGATCACGGAAAATAACAGGGAAATCCTTGTTTATGACTGGAGAGCACCCATATCCGGCATGTTTTATGATTATGAGACCGGTTTGTGCAGCTATGACTGCCCCGGAGGCACTATTACAGGACAGATGCTGCTTAAAAGGCAATACAAAATCGAAAATTCGGATATAATCTATATGTTCGACAGCAGCTTGAGCATAAACGATGAAATTCTCCGGGAAATATTGGGGAAAAGCACCGACAATAGAATGAAAACCATTGTAACCAGTATCCAGAGAGAGCAGAATACGGTTATCAGAAACATTGAGGACAGGATTCTTATTGTAGATGGTCCCGCCGGCAGCGGGAAGACCTCCATCGCACTTCACAGGGCGGCATACCTTTTATACAAATACAGGGAAAGCATAAAGTCTGACAATATACTGGTATTTTCCCCCAACAATGTGTTTGAAGATTACATTTCCAATGTGTTGCCGGAATTGGGAGAGGATAATATACAAAGGAGCACGTTTATTGGTTTTTTCGGAAATATTTTTGATGCAAAATTTAAGGTTGAAACCATGAATGAGCAAATGGAATATATTCTTTCTGGCTATGCCGATAAAACAAGGCTGCGCTGTATTGAATTCAAATCATCACTGCAATTTCTTACGATATTGAAAAATTATGTACAATACCTTGAAAACGGAACCGGCACGGAATTTAGAGATCTGATATACAGCGGTAAGGTTGTAATAACAGGGGATGAAATTTACAGGCTTTTTAAAGAGGATTACAGTTATCTTCCCTATGTAAAAAGACTTGAAAAGCTGCGCCAAAGACTTTTTTACCTCCTGGAGCAATGTGAGGAAACCAGGGTCAGAGCAGCACAGGATAACCAGGTAAAGGAAGATGATGCGGAGGCTGACACAGTAAATAAAAAAGTAAAGGAGGAGTATGAATCTCTTAAAAATCATATCATGCAGATGACATCCTATGATGTCCATGCATTATATATGGAGCTTTTCCGGAAGATTGAGTTGTTTGCACAGACAGATGACAAACAGGAACCGGATGATTTAAGCGCATTCGGGAAATATACCGTCGGCCGGTTAAGCCAGGATATCATAAATTATGAGGATGCAGCACCTGTCATATATCTAAAAACTGCTCTTGATACCCCGGTTAATGCAAAAGCCATAAAGCATGTCATCATCGATGAGGCTCAAGATTATACGGTTATTCAATTTGAAATTTTCAGGATGGTTTTTGAAAATTGTAAAATGACTATCCTTGGAGATGTAAACCAGTCTGTCAACGGATATATGAATATAGGCAGTTTTGAATTGATCTCAGATATATTCCATAAAAAACATTCCAGGAGCATTTCTTTGACTAAAAGCTACCGTTCCAGCAAGGAGATAGCAGATTTTTGCAAGCAGCTCCTTTTCTCCCGGAAGGATTCGGATCAGCTGAACAGGCATGGCAGTATGCCTAAAATTGTAAAAGTTGATAAAAGCAATTTATATAAAAGGATTGCCGCTGATATTATTGAGCTTAAAAGCAGGCAGAATAATCTCATAGCCGTTATCTGCAAAACCGCCGCCCAATGTGGGGCAGCATATAAAGCAATCAGCTCATACGTTGATATAAAACTTGTATCAAATAAAAATGAAGAATACCAGGGAGGTGTGATAATAATACCATCCTACCTTGCAAAGGGACTCGAATTTGACGCCGTTTTGGTGCATTCAGCCGAAGAAGGGGACTATTCAGGAGAAGAGGACAGCAGGCTTTTATATACTGTATGTACACGTGCTTTGCACGAACTTTATTTGTACTACTCGGATAACCTTTCAGACTTAATAGGAAAAATGGGTGAGGGCTATTATCAGGATCAAAAATGAAAAAGTAACCGTTGAAAAATAATAATTCATGTGATATCATAGTAAACGATTTTGAAGAAATGGAGGGTTGCTTAAAAATGGGTATCATCAGTGCTAAATTCTGGCTTGTAACTTTATTTAACTAATTGAATAGTAATTAAAGTCTCTGCTTGTGTAGAGTAACCGGGATTGGTCTGCCTGTTTTAAGGAACCTTATTAACATAATCAGATTTTGTCTATGGAAGTATCCTATTATAAACTTTTTTATAATTATAAGTTTATTTATCAATTTAGTTTATAAATTGAGGTATTATACACATGTTAAGAGGGTGGAGCAAATCTGCCTTTTTTTGTCCCCATATTGCTCCTTATACTTAACCATTCCGTAAAACACAAGCCGGAAATCAAAACTGTTCAATTCATACACCAGGAACTTTAATCGTATAAATAATTTATGCAATCAGCTGGAAAGCAATTTTACTGTTAACAACTAATAGCACAGGCTATCAATTTAATTTATCCTGATGCGGAATTGGAGTGAATATGAACGAAAACTGGAAAAAGAGAATTGTCCTTTTCCTATCGAGCCAGACAATATCATTATTTGGATCTTCTCTGGTTCAATATGCAATAGGATGGTATATTACATTAAAAACTCAATCAGGTGTAATGATGACAATAGCAATAATTTGCGGATTTTTGCCAACGTTTTTCCTATCGCCCTTTGCAGGCGTATGGGCCGACCGGTATAACCGCAAAAAGCTTATTATTTTATCAGACTCTGTGATTGCAATATCCACACTTATAATAGCAGTTTTATTCTTAATGGGATACAAATCAATATGGCTGCTGTTTGGGGTATTGGTAGTAAGAGCGCTGGGAACTGCCGTTCAGACACCTACCGTCGGCGCCTTCATTCCACAGCTGGTGCCTGAGGATAAGCTTACCCGGGTTAATGCGACAAACGGCAGTATCCAGTCAATGGTAATGCTTGTTTCTCCAATGCTCAGCGGATTGCTGCTCACCAGGGCGTCAATTGAAGCAATATTTTTCATAGATGTAGTTACGGCAGCTGTGGCAGTGCTGACATTACTTTTCTTTCTAAAGGTGCCGGGTCACGAAAAAGCTCTGCAGAAGCAGTCGGACAGCTATTTCGGTGATATGTACCAGGGCTATAGATATATTAAGGATCATACCTTTATAAAGAAAATCATTTTATTTAATGCACTTTTCTGTTTTTGTGCGGCTCCGGCAGCTTTCCTAACGCCTTTGCAGGTTGCACGAAGCTTTGGAAACCAGGTGTGGAGGCTTACCGCAATAGAAATTGTGTTTTCTGTGGGTATGATTATAGGCGGAGTTATAATTGCCACCTGGGGAGGCTTTAAGAGGAAAATCCACTCGATGGTGACGGCGACAGTCATTATGGGAATAGGTACCTTTGCGCTGGGCATTATTCCGATCTTTTGGGTGTACCTGGGTTTCATGGCTCTCATAGGTGTTGCAATGCCCATTTTTAACACTCCTTTTACAGTTTTACTGCAGCAGAAGGTTGAAGGAGACTTCCTGGGCAGGGTCTTTGGGGTTTTCAGCATGACCACCAGTGTTATGATGCCCCTTGGAATGCTGGTTTTTGGACCGTTGGCAGACTTTATCAAGATTGAGTGGTTACTGATAGGCACGGGTATTTTAATATTCCTCGAAGGCTTTATCATGCTGGGAGACAGGGTGCTGAAGGAAGCTGAAGCACCGGCGCCTGAGACTGAGGCCGGGGGATAATATAGCTGTAACTTTGGAAGGCTGGATTCAGCCTTCCTTTTTTAGTAATTGGATTTAAGTAATTTGCTATTGACACTTTTGGACTAAGTAGTAGTCTATTTATATAAACTACTACTATAGTATGAGATTGTAAAGGGAGGTAAATTATTATGAATTTTATTAAAGGAAAATCCTTGCCGGTTTTAATGGTTGCCATAATATTTGTGGTAATGTCCGTTTTAACTACAGCAAGCTTTGCAGAGGGGAATTCTGCCGTCTCAGAAGTCAGGGAAGCGGCAAGGATAATTTCAGTGACGGGTACTGCGGATGTAATGGTTATGCCCGATGAAGCCGTGTTTTCTCTGGCGGTAGAAACAACCAATCTGGATATTTCAAAGGCAAAATCTGAGAACGACTCAAAAATAAAAAAAATAAAAGAAATAGCAAAGGATATGAATATTGATCCATCATACATAGCAACTGATTACATTAATATTAATCCCAAATATACATATACGAACAGCGGAGAAAACGTTTTCAAAGGTTATACGGTTCATAGAGGATTAACTATCACCCTGAAGGATCTGAAAAGATTTGATGAGCTCATAACGAGACTTCTGGAGGCAGGCGCCGATTATATCCAGAATGTACAGTTCAAAACCACACAAATGAGAAAATACAAAGATGAAGCCAGGGCCCTTGCTATAAAAGCGGCCAGGGAAAAAGCCGAGGCTTTGGCAAAGGAACTTGGTCAGACAGTGGGTAGGGCAAATAACATTCAGGAGATTCAGGAAAATACATATTCTTACTACGGTCCATGGAGTTCTTTGGCAGGAGCAGGCCGGGCCTCCAATGTCCTCTCCAATGCAACCTCAAACAGCCAGGGAATTGGAAGTCTGGATACGAATTATGAAGATTTTTCACCGGGACAGATCAAAGTAAGCGCAATAGTTTCGGTTATTTTTGATTTAAATTAACGCATTGTGCTAATTAATTTAAAACTCTTCGTCAACAATTTATCGCAATTGTTTTAATGGTGGTGCACAAATCAGGGTATGGAGCTGCCGGACTATTCAAATTCCATGAAGCCCATTGCGTTGTAATCAGAAAGGGTTATTATAATTTTTACCTTCAGGCCATGGTCTTTCTGGAATTTGTTTAGTGCATTTTTTAAATTGTTTTCATAAATACCGGTTACTTCAGCTGAGAAGTAACCAAGCATTTGCAGCTTCTCCTGCACAGCCAGCACGTCGGCACCTCTGTCGCCGGGCTTTAAATTCCTGAAACCCGTTCCAAAAGGCCCGAAGGGTCCATTTCTTATTATCACCGGAGTACCCACTGAGATTATATCATACAGTTCCCGGATATCCTTGTTGTACATACGAATGCAGCCATGGCTGGCAGCTCTTCCGATAGAGTTCTGATTTGTTGTACCATGGATTCCGTAACTGCCCCATTTTACGTTTAGACCCAGCCAGCGGCCTCCAAAGCTTTTCCCCCATTTCCCCTTGTCTGTTATTTCCCAATCTCCGATTGGGGACGGTAAACCGGGTCTGCCGGATGCTATTGGGTATTGCTTTATACATATGCCGTCCTCATAGAGGTAGAGTCTTTTTTCGTCAATCTGTATGAGTATGGAATATTCATGATCTCTATTAATGGTTTTTTCAGCGGCGCCTTTTCTGACTATTAAAAAACTAAAGATATACACAATTAAAATTGCAATAATCAACAGTATTTCCAGTAATATAAAAAGGTTGTTTTTTTTAATCAACAAGATCATAATTCAATTCACCTCTTAGTAGTCTGTAACATCTAAAACGCATATTGTCCGGCGGGGAAAATTTAACCGCCGGCAATATATGAATTTAGGCGTTACAGATTACTAGATATATATGCGGGTTTTGTTCAAAATTGACAATACTATTATTGTTTTGTATGATTTTAATTAGCTGAAGAAGACTCTTTTTAAGTTTACAAAGTAAAAGAGACAGTATAAGTAAAAGAAATGAGATGGAGCATGATTAAGATATATAACCGTAAAACCAGGGAATATGAAGTTGAAAAAGTAGCGGGAGGAAGTCTGCTTAATGCACTGTATACCACAAAGGCTGGCAAACTGAGTCTGGAACTGCTGGTCAAGCGAAAAATATACTCAGCCCTGACAGGTTTCTTTTGTGATACGGGTCTTAGCAGAAGGAGTATCCCCGGGTTCGTAAAGAACTTCTCCATTGATATGGAGGAATGCCAAAACAAGCTGGAGGACTTTAAAAGCTTTAACGACTTCTTTGCAAGAAGGCTGAAAAAAGCTGCCAGGTCTTTCGATAAACCCGGAAAATGTCTCCTTTCGCCGGGGGACGGCCGTCTTCAGGCCTGGGAGAACATTGATTCCGATAAAGTCATTCAGATAAAGGGTATGAGCTACAGACTTGCCGGGTTGCTGCGAAATCCTGAACTGGCGGGGGAATTTGACGGTGGAACCTATATAATCCTAAGACTTTGTCCGGTCGACTACCATAGATTTCATTTCTTTGACGGCGGAGTGTGCGGAGAGCCTGCCAGGGTGAGAGGGGAGTATTATTCTGTAAATCCCGTGGCGCTGGGTGCGATTCCGGAGGTATTCTGCAGGAATAAACGGGAGTACAGTATTTATAGCACCGACAACTTTGGTGAGGTGCTTTATGTGGAAGTTGGAGCCACATCGGTGGGGTCCATAATCCAAACCTATACCCCCGGCAGCAGGCTGGAAAGAGGCGACGAAAAAGGGTATTTCAAATTTGGAGGCTCAACCGTGCTTTTATTCTTTAAAAAGGGGAACGTATTAATAGACAAGGAAATCCTGGAGCAAACAGCTGCCGGTTTTGAGACCAAAGTTATGGCAGGTGATGAAATAGGAAGGACACAAAAAGAAATGCCGATTACAGATGAAAAGTATGAATGACCTTGAAGATAAAGGCGCTGGGGGTAATTGACTGCGTAAAAACGTCGTATTTTATATTGTTAATAATCCTGTATTAGTTTATAATAAATTAAATTGGGTTTTTATTGTTGTTTTTCTAATACATTTTATATTGTTATTGGTTTAATGCTGCTTCAATGGTGAAGGCCATAAACAGATACATTTTAAAATTTCTAATTACTAATAATTTTATTAAGGTCTCAGGGAGGGTTCGTATGAGTGACATAAAAACAATCGGTGTACTCACAAGCGGTGGAGATGCGCCCGGAATGAATGCAGCGATTCGTGCGGTGGTCAGAACCGGAATTTATTACGGTTTTAAAATGCTGGGAGTAAGGAAAGGCTATAATGGATTGATAGCAGGCGATATTTCAGAAATGACTGCCAGAAGCGTATCAGATATAATCCACCGTGGAGGAACTATTCTCCAGACGGCGAGATGTAAGGCTTTTTCAACCGAAGAGGGCCTGCAGAAAGCCATGTCCATATCAAGAGCTTTTGGCATGGATGCGCTTGTTGTTATCGGCGGAGACGGTTCCTACAGAGGAGCTAGGGATTTCAGCAAATTCGGAATGAAGGTTATGGGTTTACCCGGCACCATTGATAATGATATTGCCAGTTCTGACTATACCATCGGTTATGATACGGCAATGAATACAGTTCAGGATGCGCTGGATAAGATCAGGGATACGGCGTATTCACACGAGAGGTGCAGCGTTCTCGAAGTAATGGGCAGAAAAGCGGGACACATTGCTCTTAATGTAGGTATTGCCGGCGGAGCAGAAGTAATATTGCTCCCTGAAAAGGAATTTGATTTTGATAAGGATATTATCAGAAAGATAATACAGGGAAGAAATAGCGGTAAGAAAAACTATATCATAATTCTGGCGGAGGGTATCTCGGAGAAGATCGGAGGAGCGCTGGAGCTTGCTAAAAAGATAGAAGATCTGACCGGTATAGAAACAAGGGGAACTGTGCTTGGATATATTCAAAGAGGCGGAAGTCCGACTATACAGGATAGAGTGATGGCCAGTGCCATGGGCGTTAAAGCCGTTGAATTGCTCAAAGACGGGGTATTCAACAGAATCATATCCGTAAAGGATTCTAAAATAGTTGATATTGATATTGATGAAGCACTTACAGTGAAAAAGGATATAGATCAGGATCTGTTGAGAATGAGCAACATTTTATCAATATAATTTAAAGTTTGTCAAAAGTTTTATATTAGTGCATTAAAACGGGGGACCGGAAACGGAGTCCCCCGTTTTTCTCAAATGGGTTTGCTTAAGACATAAGCCTAGTCAAAAATGATATCGCTGTATTTGAATGCGGCCTGCATATCGCAGTCAACTCCAGTTGTATATGAATTGTTGCCCAAAAGCTCAAGTACGTGGGGCATATTCGAATTATTGCTGAAAATTGCGCTGTATAAATCATCACTTAGCCGTTGAGTCCTCCGGACAGCATCTGAAAACAGCTCCATGAAGGATTTTGTACTTTTTATAGTATTGTCGAAGGGCATACACCATTCTCTATGGGACAGGTTAAGGTAATCAAGTCCGTCTTCCACCTCCAGTGGAAAAATAAGGCTGGAGTATAGCGGAAACCTGTAAATCAGCTTGTCAAAAAAGCCAATCAGCTTTTTCTTTATACCGTGAGGATCCTTTAATAGCTTTTCCACCAATTGCATTTCCCTGACAGCCCTTCTCACTTTCTTTTTTTGTATATCCGAATCGAATACCTTTTTGACTGCACTGACATACATTTCACCTATCAGGTTCAGTTCGACCTCATTCACCTGGATAAGCCTGTCACAATTTATTTCATGTACTCTTTTATTCAGATGTTTTTTGCAGAGGAGAACATCGATAGAAGTCTCAAACCTTCGATGATAACACAAGAACAGGTTTTCATTTATATATTCGGGTACGTTAAAGCCCGACCTGTAAAAAATATACGGATGGCCTATACTGTCCATGCAATTGTGACAGATGAAACCTAACAAGTATACGGTCAGCACGTTCTTGGCGTACTCATTCTGTCCGGAAATGTAGTCGGTGAAGGCGCTGAACACCTTATTTACTTTTGAAATGTGCATTGTCTGTCCGATATTGGTCTCAATGCTTTTGGAGGACCAGGGCCAGAGCTCGTAATAAAAAAGTATATCGGGACCTTGAGTCCCAAGATTGAACACGTTTTGGTGTTTCTGAACCAGTTTTTTGCACTCTTGGTTTTTCAGAGCTTTTATTGCCTCTAAGCCGCATAAATAATGAGTTACAAGATTGGGCATGTTATCTCCTCTCCGGGTATTGAAGACAAAATTATTATTTAATTAGACTCCTGCTGAAAGCTGTATCATTTGGCAGTCTTTTTCACTGATAGTATATACGTATATTGTGCCCTAAAGTATGTTTTAATGAATTAATTTGTATTAATTATAAAAAAATGTTGACATTTTACTCAATTGGTTCTATAGTTAGTTGCATAAGTAATTAACCGTTTAACCAATTAACAGGTGGTGATATATTGAATTTGGATTTTGATTCGGAAAAACCCATTTATCTGCAATTGGCTGAGGAAATAGAAGATGCCGTGTTGTCGGGTGCATATCAGGAGGAGACACAGATTCCCTCCACAACGGAGATCTCAGTAAGCTATAAAATTAATCCGGCTACCGCACTGAAAGGTATAAACAGGTTGGTGGACGATGGAATAGTTTATAAGAAACGGGGTGTAGGCATGTTCGTGTCAACAGGTGCCAAAGAAAAAATTCTTGACAAAAGAAAAGAGACTTTTTTTGAAGACTATGTTACGTCGATGGTTTTAGAGGCCAGAAAGCTTTCTATTACAAAGGAAGATATACTGAAAATGTTGGAAAGAGGGTTTGAATAATGAGCTATATCGAAATAAGGAATATTACTAAAGTATTTGGAAATACAACTGCACTTGACAATGTTTCACTAAATCTTGAAGCCAACAAAATTTACGGTCTTCTGGGCAGAAACGGGGCCGGGAAAACAACCCTGCTCAACCTTATTACAAACAGGATATTTCCGACGTATGGAGAGATACTGCTGGAAGGAGAGAAGGTTTCTGAAAATGATGATGCCCTGTCAAAGGTGTATTTCATGACAGAGGCCAACTTTTATCCGGAAGGCA
>JAFABO010000108.1 GCA_023426005.1 Bacillota bacterium
CGGTAAAAGGGGGACGGTACATGTATTCACAACTTATAAGGTTGCTGAAGAAATCAACTAAAGTACTATTGACAAGTATTCTGATAGTCACTTTTATTCCTCTTACGGCATTTGCCAGTGAGGCAGACCTGGTGACGCCCGAGTTATCCAGGGGCCAGAACAATCTGCTTTATGCGGGCATGCTGGTTTGTATTCTGGGAATGCTGTTCGGTTTGTTTCAATTTATAAGGGTAAAAAAAATAAAAGCACACAAGAGCATGCTGGATGTGGCCAATACCATATATGAAACCTGCAAAACCTACCTGGTCCAGCAGGGGAAATTCCTGGCACTGCTGCTGGTCTTCATAGGCCTTTGCATCGCTTTCTATTTTGGGTTTTTACAGGAGAAGGGGGTCGGGGGAGTAATACTTATTCTGGCCTGGACGGTTGTGGGCATACTGGGTTCCTACAGCGTGGCCTGGTACGGCATACGTATGAACACTCTGGCAAACAGCAGGATGGCATTTTCATCCCTGGAGAAAAAGCCTTTAAAACTGCTGAGTATTCCTTTGGATTCAGGAATGAGCATTGGGGTTATACTCATTTGCGTTGAACTGATTATGATGCTTATCATACTGAGATTTGTTCCCAATGAACTGGCCGGTGCAAGCTTTATAGGCTTTGCAATAGGCGAGTCCCTTGGCGCAAGCGCGCTTCGCATAGCCGGGGGTATCTTTACAAAAATTGCCGATATCGGTTCGGACCTGATGAAGATTGTTTTCAAGATTAAAGAGGATGATCCCCGTAACCCGGGAGTTATTGCAGACTGTACCGGTGATAATGCAGGCGACAGTGTGGGACCCACTGCCGACGGTTTTGAGACATACGGTGTTACGGGAGTAGCACTAATAACCTTTATAGTTCTGGCTGTGACCGGTGAACTGCAGAGTGATATGCTCATCTGGATATTTACCATGCGTGTCCTGATGATAATAACCTCGGTAGCGGCCTTCTATATCAATAAACTTTTCAGTAAAATCAGGTTTGGAGGCATGCCGGATATTGATTTTGAGAAGCCGCTGACAAGTCTTGTCTGGATTACGTCGGCGCTGTCTATAGTTGTCACCTTTATGGTAAGCTTTATTATGATAGGTCCGGGTACCGAAATAGGCAACAAGGCCGAGAACCTGTGGGTTGTACTGTCGACAATAATCAGCTGCGGTACGCTGGGGGCTGCACTTATCCCTGAGTTTACAAAGATATTTACAAGCCCGAAATCAATACATGTAAAGGAGACTGTGACGTCCTCCAAGGAAGGCGGAGCATCCCTCAACATTCTTTCGGGTCTTGTAGCCGGTAATTTCAGCGCTTTCTGGAAGGGCATGGTTTTCATAGCGCTTATGTTTGCAGCCTATTCGGCCAGCAAATTCGGCCTTGCGGATATTATGTCCTACCCGTCCATATTTGCTTTCGGGCTCGTAGCATTTGGTTTCCTTGGAATGGGTCCCGTAACAATTGCAGTGGACAGCTATGGGCCTGTCACGGATAATGCACAGTCCATATATGAGTTGTCTCTTATTGAGACCATTCCTGAGATCGAACAGGAAATTGAACATGACTTCGGCTTCAAACCCGATTTTGAAAATGCAAAATATTATCTTGAAGCCAATGACGGTGCCGGAAATACCTTTAAAGCCACTGCCAAACCGGTACTGATAGGTACTGCTGTTGTTGGGGCGACTACAATGATATTCTCTCTGATACTGGTAATACAAAATGTTCTGGGTGTCAAACCGGAACAGGTTTTGAATATTCTCAATCCATATACAATTTTAGGATTTTTGTGCGGAGGAGCGGTGATTTACTGGTTCACCGGAGCCTCGACCCAGGCGGTATCCAGTGGTGCCTACAGGGCGGTTGAGTATATCAAGCGGAATATCCGGCTGGATGAAGATGCAAATCAGAGGGCAGCAACAGACAAATCAAAGGAAGTTGTAAAAATATGCACCCAATACGCTCAAAGGGGAATGCTCAATATCTTTATAGCAATTTTTTCCTTTGCGCTTGCCTTTGCATTCCTGTCGGCGCCCAGGAGCGGAACGGATTCGGTTGCATTATTTGTCGCATACCTGATATCAATTGCAATATTCGGGCTCTACCAGGCGATATTTATGGCTAATGCCGGCGGCTGCTGGGACAATGCCAAGAAGGTGGTGGAGGTGGAGCTGAAGCAAAAGGGTACCGAGCTCCATGACGCAACGGTAGTTGGGGATACGGTGGGTGATCCCTTTAAGGATACCTCTTCGGTAGCGCTCAACCCCATAATAAAGTTTACTACCCTGTTCGGGCTGCTGGCCATGGAAATAGCCATATCGGAGTCCTTCAAAGACATTGCGCCCTTTGTGGGAATAGCCTTCCTGGCATGCGCGCTTGTATTCGTATGGCGTTCGTTCTACAGGATGAGGATCACTGCAAAACGCAGGAAATAGTACTTCATAAATGGGAAGCTCCATTAAAAGTGCATGCCTGAAATTGTGTTAAACCTTGCAAATTTCAAGCATGCACTTTGTGAGCGGTCCATTTATTGATGCTGTGACAAGAGCACAATACAGCCTCACTCGCCAAAATTGGTTAAAATGCCGTGTTTTCTTTTTCCAGACAGTATTATATAATATTAAGGATTGGATGCAAGGAAAGTTTCATTACAATTTGCGGTCGCTACGCGCGCAAAGCCATAATATGGCTTGGGAGGATAAGATGTTTTCTGTAACAGTAAGAGAGATTATGGAAGAATTTCAGCTGGAAGAGCTCACAGGCTGCAAGGACTATGAAAATATAGAGATTTCATCTGCCGATGTAAACAGGCCGGGTTTACAGCTGGCGGGATATATGGAGTATTTCGGCACCGACAGGATGCAGATCATAGGAAAGGGAGAGACGGCCTACTTGATGCAGCTGAGAGAGGAAGACCGTTACAGGAGGCTGGATAACTTCTTTAAATGTGGTTTCCCCTGCATGGTTGTGGCCAGGGGACTGGGAATATTTCCGGAAATGATAGAGGTGGGCAGAAAATATAATATACCCGTGCTGAGGACAGATGACGTAACCTCCAGATTCATGAGCGGAGTCATCCGATACCTAAACCTGCAGCTGGCCCCCAGAACCAGTACCCATGGAGTTCTGGTGGAAGTCTATGGAGAAGGTATACTCATTCTTGGAGAAAGCGGAGTGGGCAAGAGCGAAATTGCACTTGAACTTGTAAAAAGAGGGCACAGACTTGTGGCCGATGACAATGTAGAGATCAGAAAGGTGTCCGACAAGACTCTTGTGGGCACGGCACCTGATATAATCCGGCACTTTATAGAAATAAGGGGTATAGGTATACTTGATGTAAAGAACCTTTATGGTGTCGGTTCAGTTAAAATGACTGAAAATATCAACCTGGTCATGAAATTTGAACATTGGAATGATAAAAAGGTTTATGACAGGCTTGGACTTGAGGAAGAATTTACCGAAGTACTGGGCATAACGGTACCCTGTCTGACGATCCCCGTCAGTCCGGGAAGAAATCTGGCAGTCATAGTTGAAGTTGCCGCAATGAACAACAGACAGAAGAAAATGGGATATAACGCTGCCAAGGTACTCAGTGAAAGAGTGCTGGGCAACATTAACAAGTCCACTGAATACAAGGATACAGGTTTTAAAGACTAAAAACGGGAGTGCTGTAAAACTTAAGATTAATGTATGCAGAGAAACACCTTACCGGGTCCACTCCCGAACAAGCGTATATAAATGTGCCGGACGCAGAACAGTTAGTGAAATTCTCATTTATGATTTCTCTAACTGTTTTTAACCATACTTCCGCATTTATACAAATTGTCCTATTGGAATTATTTTACCGCATACATCGGTCCAAATGCCTTACAGGAGTCCTATTTATTATAAAAGCAGGTCAAGGAGGTACATTTTGAATTTAATAGCAGATACACACACGCACACAATATCAAGCGGGCATGCATACAGCACAATACAGGAAAATGCTCGGGAAGCTTATGAAAAAGGGATAAGGCTGATAAATATGTCGGATCATGGTCCGGCAATGAACGGGGCACCGTTTTTGTACCATTTCGGAAATTTGGGAGTAATACCCCAGGTACTCTACGGGGTACGCATCATAAAAGGTGTGGAACTGAACATCGTCAGCTATGACGGAGAGGTGGATTTGCCCCGTAGGTATTTAAAAAGACTGGAGTTGGTGCTTGCAAGCTTTCACGACATATGTATAGTACCTTCAACTGTGGAAAACCATACAAAGGCTGCAATAAAAGTCCTGGAAAATCCATATATCGATATACTGGCACATCCGGGAAATCCCCAGTTCCAGATAGACATCGAAAAAGTGGTAAAAGCTGCAAAAGAAAATAACAAGCTTATAGAAATAAACAACCACTCCTTTTATGCCAGACCGGGAAGTGAAAACAATTGCAGGGAAATCCTGCGCATGTGCAAAAAATACGGTGTCAGGATAACAACTGGAAGTGATGCGCATTTCAGTTTTAATGTCGGAAAGTTTGAAAATGTAGAAAGTTTGCTTGCAGAAATTGGTATGCCTGAGGAACTGGTCATAACCACTTCTGTTGAAAAAATGGAAGATTATCTGCTGGAAAGGCAGAAAAGAATAAAGAGATGACTAATTGAGTTTATTCATCTTTGAGAAAGGTTGAGTGCTGAGATTTGGATAATAAAGAATTGGTTAAAAAGCTTACTTCATTATTGGGAGAAGAAAGAGTTTTAATTAATGAACTTATGAGCGGGCACACATCATTTAAAATCGGAGGACCGGCTGACATAATGGCAGTCCCTGACAATACGGTTCAACTGGGGGAAATTGTAAAGTACTTTGCGAGCTCGGGCACGCCATATATGATTATGGGAAACGGCACAAATCTGCTGGTTTCAGACCGCGGCATCAGAGGAGTGGTTGTTAAGATTTTTGACAATCTTCAAAATTATACCGTGCAGGATGAATTTTTGGAATTTGAAGCAGGAATACTTATAGCAAGGGCAGCTAAAATTGCCCTGGCAAATTCACTCTCGGGTCTGGAGTTTGCAGAAGGAATCCCGGGGACTGTGGGAGGAGCCGTCACAATGAATGCCGGCGCCTATACGGGCGAGATGTCCATGGTTGTCCAGGAGACCGAGTATATGGACGGGGAAGGGAATATTAAAACTGTCAGAGGAGAAGAGCATTGTTTTTCCTATAGATCAAGCATGATTCAAAAATCAAAGGGAATAGTTCTCAAAACACGGTTAAAGCTAAAAAAAGATGACCCTGAAAAAATAAAGGCATTTATGGACGATTTTAATTTCAAACGCCGGGATAAGCAGCCTTTGGAATGGCCCAGCGCCGGGAGTGTATTTAAAAGGCCTGCGGGACATTTCGTAGGAAAGCTGATAGATGACAGCGGTTTGAGGGGCTTTGGCATCGGAGGGGCTCAAATCTCCGAAAAGCACAGCGGCTTTATAATCAACCGGGGGAATGCAACCTGTCACGATGTCCTTGAATTGATTAAACATATACAAAATACCGTAAATCGGAAATTTAACATACAGCTGGAACCTGAAATAAGAATTATAGGAGATTTTTCATAATTTAATCATTCTTAATATACATTGCCATAACAGTGACGGTATAGGATAATATATACAGAAGATATGGGGGCTCGAAAGACATGAGATTTGTAATAGTAACTGGAATGTCCGGGGCTGGGAAAAGCCTTGTAACTAAATATCTGGAAGACATCGGCTTTTTCTGTGTGGATAATCTGCCTCCGGCACTGATACCGAAGTTTGCTGAAATAAGTGCACAAAGTGAAGGAAAAATGGAAAAAATCGCACTGGTTATAGATATAAGAGGCGGTGAATTGCTCCATGACCTGTTTCCGGCACTTAATGAGGTAAAGCAGTCGGGCTTCTCTTACGAGATTCTTTTTCTTGAGGCCAACGACGATGCGCTGGTCAAGAGGTACAAGGAGAGCAGGAGGCAGCATCCTCTGTCACCCGAAGGCCGTCTTGTCAAAGGAATCAAGGAGGAAAGAAAAGCTCTTGAGACAATAAAATCAAAGGCAAATTATATAATAGATACTTCAACACTTGCACCGAGGCAGCTGAAGCAGGAGATCAACAGTATTTTTGTAGAAGGCAAGACTTTCAAGGGCATTATAATCAATATATTATCTTTTGGTTTCAAATACGGAATACCCACTGACTGTGATCTGGTATTTGATGTGAGATTTATCCCCAATCCATACTACATTGCGCCTATGAAACACAAAACCGGCAAGGATGATATGGTAAGGGATTTTGTGCTCGAGGCTTCAGAGACAAAGATGTTTCTGGCAAAAATCGATGACATGCTGGATTTTCTTATTCCCAATTACATCAAGGAAGGTAAATCGCAGCTTGATATCGGAATAGGCTGTACCGGAGGAAGACACAGGTCGGTCGCCATTGCCGACGAGCTGTTCAGAAGGCTTGAAGCCAAGCTGCACAGGGTTATTATTGAACATAGAGATATAGAGAAAGATGGTAGAGGGGTTGTAAAATGAAGGCTTCAGATTTATTGATTCCGGGCTTTGGAATCAGAAGGTGGAGTTTGCTGCTTGTTGCGGGCCTGTCATTAATATGCTTTGCTGTTATACTGGTGCTTAAGTATTACAGTTACGGCGCTCTGTTTATTATTTTAATGATTTTGCTTGCCTGTGCGGGAGCCGCAACGGTTGTGGGCTCATTGAAGGCCCTGATAAACTCGGTATTAAAAGACATTAATCACAGGAATATAAGTTCCACCTTAAATGCGGAGGGTTTGAGCAATCTTCTGCATGAAAAAAGGATCCTGGTAAAGGGCCCGAAAATTGTTGCAATTGGCGGAGGAACAGGTCTTTCCACAATGCTCAGGGGTTTAAAGCAATACACCTCAAACCTTACCGCACTTGTTACGGTAGCGGATGACGGGGGCGGCTCGGGTATACTGAGAGAAGATCTGGGTATGCTTCCGCCGGGAGACATTCGAAACTGTATCCTGGCGCTGGCCGATACTGAACCCATTATGCAGAAGCTGCTTCAGTACAGGTTTCAGGACGGAATGCTCAAGGGTCAGAGCTTCGGCAACCTTTTTCTTGCCGCCATGGACGGGATATCCGACAGCTTTGAAGAGGCGGTCAAAAAGATGAGTGACGTACTTGCCGTTACAGGAACGGTACTTCCAATAACACTTGATGACGTCAGACTGTGCGCCGAGATCGAAAACGGAGAGACCATACTGGGTGAGCACAATATCGGACATAGAAACCGTGAAAGCAGGGCAAGGATAAATAAGGTCTTTTTTAATCAGTCCAATGTCAGGCCGCTGGAAGAAGCGGTTGCTTCCATAATGGAGGCAGATATAGTTGTTCTGGGCCCCGGAAGCCTCTATACAAGCATAATTCCAAACCTTCTGGTGGAAGGGGTCTGTGAAGCTCTGCTCAAAACCAGGGCAATTGTAGTCTATGTCTGCAATGTTATGACACAGCCCTGTGAAACCGAGGAGTATACACTCAGTGACCACATCAGGGCCATTGAAAAACACTCCAAAAAGGGCATTATTGATTTCTGTGTGGTAAATACCGCACCCATTCCCCAGGAGTTAAATGAAAGATACAGGCAGGACGGTGCCGAGCTTGTAAAGGTTGATTCCGAGGTTGTTGAAAAAATGGGAATAGAATTGATAACAGGTGATTTTAAAGCAGTAACCAACAATTATGTCAGACATGATTCCAACAAGCTGGCAAAGAAAATAATAGAGCTGGTTTCAGATCTGGTGCTGTCAAAAGACAAGGAAAGAATCCTGGATTATT
>JAFABO010000119.1 GCA_023426005.1 Bacillota bacterium
TGGGAGTAAGAATTACTGAAACAGTATTAAGAGATGCACATCAGTCACTTATAGCTACCAGGATGAGAACCGAAGATATGCTTCCCATTGTCGAAAAACTTGATGATATCGGCTATCATTCACTGGAGGCATGGGGCGGAGCTACTTTTGATGCATCTATGAGATTCTTGAATGAAGATCCCTGGGAGAGACTCAGAAAAATAAAAGCGGCAGCTAAGAAAACACCTCTGCAGATGCTGCTGAGAGGCCAAAATCTTCTCGGCTACAAACATTATGCGGATGATGTGGTCCAATATTTCATACAAAAGGCCATTGCCAACGGCATGGATATAATGAGAATATTTGATGCCCTGAACGATCCCAGAAACATAGAAACAGCCATAAAGGCATGCAAAAAGGAAGGCGGTCATGCCCAGGGATGTATATGCTATACCGTAAGCCCTGTGCACAGCCTGGAACTCTTTGTAAAAGATGCAAAGAGGATAGAAGGCATGGGAGCCGACTCAATATGCATAAAGGACATGGCCGGACTTTTGGTTCCATATCAGGCATATGAGCTGGTTAAGGCTTTAAAGGAGAATGTAAAAATTCCTGTCCAGCTGCACACACACTATACCAGCGGTGTGGCTTCAATGACCTATATTAAGGCTATCGAGGCAGGTGTGGATATCGTGGATTGCGCCATATCGCCCATGGCTATGGGAACTTCGCAGCCACCTACCGAACCTTTGGTTGCAACTTTTAAGGACACACCTTTCGACACCGGGCTGAATCTGGCCAAATTAAGTGAGATAGCAGATTATTTCAGACCTTTGAAGGAAAAATATATTGAAAGCGGACTCCTTGACGTAAAAGTTATGGGGGTAGATGTCAATGCGCTTATTTATCAGGTTCCGGGCGGAATGCTTTCAAACCTGGTTTCACAGCTGAAGCAGTCAAATGCACTTGATAAATATGAAGAGGTGCTCAAGGAAGTGCCGAGGGTGAGAGAGGACTTCGGGTATCCTCCCCTTGTAACCCCAACCAGCCAGATCGTTGGAACACAGGCAGTACTCAATGTTATAACCGGAGAAAGATACAAAATGGTTCCAAAGGAATCAAAGGGTATTGTTAAAGGAGAATACGGCAAAACGCCCGCACCCGTCAGTGAAGAAATCCGTAAAAAAATTCTTGGAGACGAACAGCCTATAACCTGCAGGCCTGCCGATCTCATTGAGCCCGAGCTGGAAAAGATAAAGGATACGGCCCATGAGTATATAGAGCAGGATGAGGATATTCTCTCATACGCAATGCTGCCGCAGGTTGCCGAGAAGTTCTTTAAACAGAGGATAGAGGACAGGCAGAAGGCTGCTGCTCCCGCTCAAAAAGCTGAAGGAATAAACCCTGAGGTGGTTGCCGCCATATCCGCTGTTGTGGCAGATATGGGCGCCAGAGACGGGAGACGGTATGCAGTTGGTAATATCTCCAGGCCGAATGATCAGAACAGATGGGGTCTGTACGGTATGCTGGAAAGATTCAGAACCAAGCTTTAAACCGGAAAAATTTCAATATTATCTCGTAAATATATCCCAGACAAAAAAAGCTGCCGTCATTGCATGAAAAGCATGACGGCAGCTTTTTTGCTTATATTCGTATAACTAAAATAGCCATAGAATCTGTATAAGTATATTTGAAAAGTCAATTACCGCACAGTTCGGGCTGTCAGATCCACCTCGCCGGCCGTCAGATGCTGAACCTCACAGCCTTTATGCAAATAAATATAATTCAGCTGGTTGCTGTAAAACTTCAGAACTGCCACGTTAGAACCCTTTCTGATACGTTTGCCGCACTTCAGGCAGTAATAATTTGTATGCTCCATTTTGTCATATGAGATGGAAGGATTTATATCCTTAAGCTTCTGCCAGCTCTTCCAGCCAACCTTGCACAGCGGTATCCTGTTGCTGTAATCAGAAAGCACCCATCTTAGCAGTTTGTGGAAATGGAAGGGATAGCGGGTATATTTGATATATTCTTCAGGCAATCCAAGCTGGATGGTATAGAGCTCAAAGTTTTTTTCAACCACTTCCTGAATCCTCCCGGTTATCTGGGTAACGTACCAGCAAAACCCATTACTTGTAAGCCAGGGCTTCAGCTTTTCAAACATATAGCCGCGGCAAATCTCAATTGTTTCATGCTGATTGACCTTCAGTGCATTAAAAGCCTTTTCGGCTATTTTAACCACATTATCCAGGTAAAGCTTTTTCTTAAAGTTGTCTGTGGCATACAATTCGACAGGTATAATGTCAAAATAATATTCATTGGTTTCAGGACGGTAGAACCCGATACAGGTTCCTCCCACAAAACTTCCGCTGCCTGCGTCATCTATCTGGATCATAAGTACTCCGTATTTGTAAGTTTCTTTAGAATAGTATTGGTAAATTTTAAATTTATATGTCTGGTACAATATAAAAATATTCAAGGATACTGACTCTTGCTCTGTTCAGCATGTACTTTATATGATGAAAGCACCGCAACTCAATGCAATACCTCGTAAGATTGATTAAAGTAAAACATTGAACGTATAAAGATCAGAATATTATAAGTATTTAAATCCAAAAATGCAGTTGCTTGATTTTTAAACTGCAAGAAGGTAATATTATAGTATGAAATCTACAGAAAGGCTTTACAATTTATACATAGGGATTTAACGACTATAGCTTGGAGGAAATATGAACAGTACTCAGAAAAACAATGATCTCATTAATATCATTCAGCAAAAATACGATGATTTCAGTAAAGGCCAGAAGCTTATTGCCAACTATATTGTAAACCATTATGATAAGGCAGCCTACGTTACGGCGGCAAAGCTTGGTGAAATAGTTGGCGTCAGCGAATCAACCGTTGTGAGGTTCGCAATAGAATTGGGCTTTGACGGTTATCCAAAACTCCAGAAGGTGCTCCAGGAACTTATTAAAAGCAAGCTGACTGCAGTTCAAAGAATCGAGGTATCTTCAAACAGAATAAATGAAGATAACATATTAAAGAGTGTAATGCAGTCCGATATGGATAAAATAAAAATAACACTTGAACAGATTGATAATTCCGACTTTAATAATATTGTCGAAACTCTTCTTGGCTCCAAACGCATATTCATACTGGGAGTCAGAAGTTCAGCGCCTCTTGCAAGCTTTTTGGGTTTTTATTTCAATTTGATTTTCGACAATGTAAGACTTGTTCATACAACAAGTGTCAGTGAAATGTTTGAGCAGATTATCAGGGCTCAGGAGGGTGATGTTGTTATTGGCGTCAGCTTCCCGCGTTACTCCAAGAGAACAATTAAGGCCATGCAGTTTGCCAGGAAGCAGGGAGTTAAGACCATCGCATTAACTGACAGCGCGGAATCGCCCGTGGCCAAGTCGGCTGATTTATCCCTTCTGGCAAGAAGTGATATGGCATCATTCGTAGACTCCCTTGTCGCACCACTCAGTCTTATTAATGCCCTTATTGTGGCAATAGGGATGAGACGTAAAAATGAGGTGTATAATACATTTGAAAAGCTTGAAAAAATATGGGACGAGTATCAGGTATATGAAAAAGATGACGGCTATAATGACGAAAAGCTCTAATTTAAATATTCGGAAGGAATAATATGAATACTAAAAACGTGATTGTTGTCGGAGGGGGGCCTGCAGGCATCATGGCTGCAGGCATTGCTGCGCATAGAGGAAATAAGGTTGTACTGCTGGAAAAGAACGACCGCCCGGGAAAGAAACTGCTGATATCGGGAAAAGGCCGCTGTAATATCACAAATGACACCGATATTGAGGGACTGATAGAAAACACTCCCGGCAACGGAAATTTTTTATATTCTGCTTTTTATACATTTTCCAACCAGGATCTTATAAATTTTATAAATGGGTTAGGGCTTGAAACAAAGGTTGAACGGGGAGGAAGAGTGTTCCCGGTAACCGATTCAGCCAGGGATGTTGTTGCAGCCTTAATGCAGTTTTTAAATAAAAATAATGTAAAAATAATGACCGCTTCTCCGGCAAGAAATATAATTTCTGAAAATGGCAAGGTCAGGGGTGTGGAACTCCCGGACGGCACAGTGATGGAAGCCGACAGTGTCGTGCTTGCGGCAGGCGGCATGTCCTATCCCGGCACAGGTTCCACAGGTGACGGCTATGAAATGGCTAAAAAACTGGGCCATACCGTTATACCCTTAAAGCCTTCTCTTGTACCCCTTGTGACAGGGGAGGAATGGGTCGGGGATTTACAGGGCTTGTCCCTGAAAAATATCTCCGTAAGCTTTAAAAATAACAGAGGAAAAGAGATTTACAGCGATTTCGGCGAAATGATATTTACCCATTTTGGCGTTTCGGGACCGGTTATTCTGAGTGCCAGCAGGCATCTGCTTTCATATGATTTCAAAGACATAATACTGTCGGTTGATTTAAAGCCGGCCCTTTCAGAAGAAAAGCTGGATGAACGTGTACAGCGGGATTTTGAAAAATACAGCAGGAAACAATTCAAGAATTCACTTGATGAGTTGCTGCCCCAGAAACTTATTCCGGTTGTAATTGAGCTTTCCGCAATAGATCCGTATAAGCCTGTACATCAGATAACAAAGGAGGAGCGCAAAAGGCTGGTTGTGCTTTTAAAGCATCTGGAGGTCACAATAGTGGCCGCCAGACCCATAAAAGAAGCTATTGTCACGGCCGGAGGCATAAAGACCAACGAAATAAACCCCTCTACAATGGAATCCAGGAAGATCAAAGGTCTTTTTTTTGCAGGAGAGATTATTGATGTAGATGCCTATACCGGAGGCTTTAACCTTACCATTGCCTTTTCGACGGGATATCTGGCAGGCATGAACTGTTAACAGAATTTGCAGCTAAATTAATCAATACTGCATATCAATATTGCTCCCGGCCGGTATCCAACAATGGATATCAGCCTCGTGCAATACTAATGCTTGAGGCTGAATTAACTTGTCGTGCTAATTAAAATCTTGTTTGATTTACTGATAGATTGGGGACCAACTGGTAACTCCCGCACTAACTTCATAAAATGAAGCTGCACCCAAAACAATTGCGGTAATTGTATCGCCTCATTTAAAACGTTTTTTCCGTCGCTCAAACTCGACATCCTGTCTCGATTTGAA
>JAFABO010000172.1 GCA_023426005.1 Bacillota bacterium
TAAATATGTTTTCCAGTGACATAAAAAAACTGGATTCGGAAATAATTGAAGAGGTTAAAAATCTTGCCCAGCAATCCATCCGCGGCAGCCTTGTTGAAAGCTACAACAGCCTTTCCGGCATAGACAGGATCGTTTACAGGAAGTCTGATATTTTTGGTGACAGCAGCAAGTCGGCGGCATATATAAATAAGCTTAAGAACGAAAAAGCCGCTATACAGGGCAAGTTGAACAACAATATTAAAGAAATACGGACAAAGAGTTCAGGACTTATATCCTATGCCATAGACGGCTATGAAACCCTACTTAACCCGGAGGCCATCAGGAATATTACACCGAAGGAACTTGAGAAAATAACAACCAAAGAGACCAACAGGGACTTCAATGTCGTTGATGCAGCCAAGGGAAAGCCTGTTGCAAAGCTGGTCAAAGATCTGGACAGCTATATGGTGACAGCCGTGGATGAAAAATATTGCAAATCCCTGCAGCTTGACAGAATTGTCACCCTCAGGATCAATGATACGGGTTTGAATATTGAAGCAAAGATAGTTTACAGCTCTGACCTTATTGACGGAAAGAGAATCATAGCCTTTAAATTTGATGCAGGTTTAAATGAAACAGTCGGTTTGAGAAGGGTAAACGCAGATATAATATTATCCAGCTATACAGGTTTAAAAGTACCTTACAGTTCCCTGCAGAACATTGATACCAAAAACAAAACTGCGTCGATCACCCTTGTCAAGGGTCATACGGCCGCCATAAAAAAGGTGAGGATTGTGGGGATGAATGAAAGTGCTGTTATTATTGACAATTTAGAGGGCGAAAATACAAATACCATCGCCCTGTATAACACATATATCCTAAATCCTAAAAATATACAGGAGGGACAGACAGTTGATTGATACAGAGATTAGAGACAATCTGGATAATATTTTTAAAAGAGTGGGAGCGGCGGCGGAAAAGAGCGGCCGCACCATGGAAGACATCAGGGTAATAGCCGTTACCAAGACCGTTGAGGTTGACAGGATCAAAAATGTATATGAATACGGTCTCCTTGATATGGGGGAGAACAGGGTGCAGGAGTTGACCGAGAAATATGATAAACTTCCAGCAGACTGTAAATGGCATCTGATCGGGCATCTGCAGACCAATAAAGTCAAATATATAATCGACAAGGTTGAAATGATACATTCTGTGGACAGTATGGAGCTTGCGAAAGAAATTAACTCAAGGGCTGCAAAACGTGGAAAGAAAGTCGATATTCTTTTGCAGGTCAATGTTTCGGGAGAGGAGACAAAATTTGGAATAAGTCCTGCCGATGTGGAGGAATACACAGTTATAATTTCCCGGATGGAAAATATTTCTCTCAAAGGGCTTATGACCATGGCCCCATTTTCTCAGGACCCAGAGGTCATAAGGCCTGTATTTAGGAAACTTTATAATATATATATTGACATAAAGCGTAAAAATATAGATAATGTTAATATGGGTTATCTTTCCATGGGTATGAGCAACGATTTTGAGATAGCCATTGAAGAGGGGGCAAACATCGTCAGGATCGGTACCGGCATATTTGGAAAGAGGGATTATACAAAGAAGTAAATTTTACAAGCGAAAAGATTAAATAAATTACTAAAGACGCAGGAGGTATTTGAAATGTCAAAACTTCTAAACAAAGTTTTTAATTTCGTTGGATGGGAAGCAATTGACGAGGAAGAGGACGAAGATTTAGATTTTCGTGATACCGACTATAGGGATGATATTAAAAGCGAACCTATTCAAACTCACTTTTTCAACAATTCCAAAAAGCAGCAGCAGTCGGGCAAAGTAGTAAATATTCATTCTGCAAATCAGTTTAAGATGGTTGTTTCTCAGCCTGATACATTTGACGATGCTCAGGACATCTGTGACCACCTGAAGAGCAAGAAGCCTGTGGTTATTAATCTGGAGGGCATAGAAAAAGCAGATGCCCAGAGGATAATCGACTTCTTAAGCGGTTCTATCTATGCTCTTGACGGAAGCATACAGAAGGTGTCCAGTGACATATTTGTTATAGCTCCAAACAATGTGGATGTCAGCGGAGACTTAAAGGAAGAACTCAAAAATAAAACGGTATTTCCATGGGCTAAATAGGAGAACATTGACGGGTGATATTTGGGGCTGAAAATAAGGTTTTCTTATTTCGGAGGAATTTTGATGGATGCAGTTTTATACGCTATAAATTGGGTATTGAAGATATTTGAGCTTGCACTGATTGCCAGAGTGCTTATCTCATGGCTGCCGGTGTCAAGATATAACAAGGCGGTTGATTTGTTGTATACAATCACCGAGCCGGTGCTTGCACCTATAAGAAAAATGTTGAATCAATCCAGGTTAATGAATAATTCCATGTTATCCATGATTGATTTTTCTCCCATAGTTGCCTTTATACTTATAGGTGTGCTGAGAAGAGTAATTTATATGCTGTTTAACATGTTTTATTTTTGATGCTGTATATGAATAAAAACGAATTATTAAAAATGGTTTCCGGGATTGAGGATAGGGTAATGGTTTCGCGTCTTTTAGATAAAGCAGAACAATGCCGTTATTCCTCTTTTGTATATTCGGATTTTCTTTCTCCTCATGAGGCAGTTATTGCCAAACGTGTATTGGACAAGGTCAACGGGGTATTTTATACCTTTACGGGTGGGTTTGAAGGAGCTGAGCGGGTTATGGCTGTTATGAACGCTGACTTTATAGATGCGGATGAAGCTCTGGACAATGCTCCCATAAGTTATCTGAGGATAACTCCTGTTATTGATAAGAACTTATCTCACAGGGATTATCTCGGTTCCATTCTGGGCCTTGGTATAAAGAGGGAAAAGGTAGGAGATATACTTGTCTACGAGAACTATGGCGATGTATTTTTAATTGACAAAATTGCGGAATATATTTCATACAATCTGGACAAAATTGGTAATACAAAGGTTGAATGCGAACTTCAGCAGGTCTACCGGTACACACCTCCCGAAAGGAAGGAAAAAATAATCAATACCACAGTTGCGTCGGTAAGAGCTGATTCTGTGACCGCCAGCGGTTTTGGCATGTCCAGGACCAAGGTTATGGAGTATTTTAAAGCCCAGCGGGTAAATGTAAACTGGGAGGCGGTCTCAAATCCGTCGAAGCAGCTGTCGGAAGGCGATGTAATTTCCATTCGGGGCAAGGGAAGGATTGTATTGGACAAGGTTGGCGGAACTACTAAAAAGGATCGCATTAATATAGTTATCAAACGTTTTGAATAAGATATTATATCAAGGAGCTTTCAGTTCCTTGGAAAGGTTGGCTTATTATGAACTATACTCCAAATGATCTTGATAATATTAAGTTTAAAAAGAACTTCATGGGCTATAAGGAAGACCAGGTTAACGAAGTTCTGGACAGCATTATACAGGACTACGAACTATACATAAAGGAAAACATTGAACTCAAGGACAGAATTTCTGTTTTGAACGAAGGCATACAGCATTACAAAAATATAGAAGAGTCCTTGCAGAACACATTGATCGTAGCACAGCAGACAGGTGAGGAAATCAAGAAGAATTCCTATTCCAAAGCCGAAAATATTGTTAAAGAGGCTGAATTAAAGGCCCAAAAGATTATTAATGATGCAAATCAGGAAGTAATAAGGATCCGTTTTGAATATGAAGAAATGAAAAAAAGACTGCATTTATTTAAAACCAAGTCCGAAACTCTTCTGCTGTCACAGCTTGAACTGTTGAAGCAGGTCTTTAATACTGAGGATGATATAGAATAATTGACGCATGTATATTTCTCATAGTTACTCAAACCCCCGGAAATGAACCAGGCAGCGTTGAAGCTTGGTTCATTTTTGGGGTTTTTATTTGAATTAACCCGTGTGGAATAATTCTCGAAAATGTGATATAATTTCTTCGTGTGCCAGCAATAGGCAATATGCACAATGGTTTGACCTAAGATTATCTACTAATGAGGGGTGTTACTTTTGAAAGTCAAAAAGGTTCAAAAGAAGAAAAAATACAGGAGAGTTGAAAGCGGTTTTTCAAAGTACAGGAATGAAATTTTAGGCCTGGTGCTTTTTGC
>JAFABO010000212.1 GCA_023426005.1 Bacillota bacterium
ATAATAGGGAGTTCGGCGACATTTTGTGCGAATACTTATCAAATCAGAGCGATATTGAGGTTGTCGGTCTGGCAAGGGACGGTTTTGAAGCAGTTGATTTAATACTGCAGAATACTCCGGATATTGCTATTCTGGACATTATTATGCCACATCTTGATGGGTTGGGAGTTTTGGAAAAGATAGCATCATCAAACATGGACAAGAGACCTTTATTTATTGTACTATCGGCTGTTGGACAGGATAAAATCACACAGCGCGCTCTTGCACTGGGTGCTGAATACTACATTGTAAAGCCTTTTGATATGGATGTTCTGGTCAACAGAATCAGACAATTAAAAGATAGTACATATGTTCCTTCTGTTTCAACTTCTATGTCTTCGTCTATATCAGTTCATAAAAATGAAAATTTTAGTGAAAAGAAACCGGTACATATATCAAATACATCCAGAAGCCTTGAAGTAGAAGTAACCAACATTATGCACGAAATAGGTGTTCCTGCCCATATCAAGGGTTACCAGTATCTCAGAGATGCAATAATGATGGTGGTCAAGGATTTGGACGTGATAAATTCTATCACAAAACTTCTCTACCCCAGCATAGCAAAAGAATATAATACAACTCCAAGCAGGGTTGAAAGAGCCATCCGTCATGCAATAGAAGTTGCATGGAGCAGAGGGCAGGTTGAAGCTATTGATGCACTGTTCGGCTATACCGTCAACATTGGAAAAGGTAAACCGACAAATTCGGAATTTATTGCAATGATAGCCGATAAATTGAGATTGGAATTAAAAGTTGGGTGATTTTAATTATTTGTTTTACTGCATTAGAGAGAATTCAGAGAAGTGATTCCATAGCAACTAATTCTATGATTTATTGGAATGAAATTTGTGATAAATGCTTAGATTTTGCTTCGTAATCCAATAAATAAATCTTAAAAATCCATTAAACTTCTTGATTTATAGGGAGCATGTAAAATGCTTAAATATAATATCAAGGAGTTTTTTTATTAGTTTTTTTAGCAATGAGATGTCAAAAGTTTTAAAGCGTGGCTTGCTTTTAAAAATCGTTACAGAGATAGTGAACATTATTTTGCACACATACACCCTCATGTTTTTCGTAATAACTTCGCTAAACGATTTTTAAAACAGTCAGGTGATGATACATATCCTCAGTAAAATATTAGGTCACAGCAGTATTACAGTCACTAAAAGGCATATTCAGATTATGAAGATTTGAGACTATACATAGCAGGAGCAATATTACAATAGTGATGAAGATGAATTTTTATACACTTGACGATTCATGAGAACTAAGTAATGGTTAAAGAATTTTATAAAAGGTTTATATTGTATTGTAATTGGGAAGTTTTTTATTTAATGGGTGCCAATAATTTATTAATTTTTTGATAACAATTTTATTTTGATATTCCTTTTTAGGACACTATTGTTATAATAAAGTTAACTACTTTATAAATGCAATATTAAGGAGCTTTTATGAATAACAAAAGTAAAGTATTAATTGTGGATGATGACAGAAATATTTGCGAGCTGATAGGATTGTACCTCCAAAAGGAAGGTTACGAAGTTTTATATGCATATAATGGGATAAATGCCGTTGACGTATTTAAAACACATACTCCCAGTCTGGTTGTGCTGGACATAATGCTGCCGGGAATTGACGGCTGGCAGGTGTGCAGGGAGATACGGAAAGTCAGTTCCATCCCTATTATAATGCTTACGGCGAAGGGGGAGACCTTTGACAAAGTGCTTGGCCTGGAGCTGGGCGCGGACGATTACATGGTCAAGCCTTTTGAACCGAAGGAGCTTGTTGCCAGAATAAAAGCCGTGTTAAGAAGATATGAACATAAGGATGTGGATACACAGGAGGTGGTATTCCCCAATCTGATCGTCAATAAAAGCAATTATACCATCAGATTGAAGGGCAATCTTATTGAATTGCCTCCAAAAGAACTGGAGCTTCTGTTTTTCCTGGCTTCAAATCCCAACAAGGTATTTACCAGGGAACAACTGCTGGAACATGTGTGGGGCTTTGATTTCTATGGTGATTCCAGGACGGTGGATGTTCATGTGAAAAGGGTAAGGGAGAAGATAGACCTCGAAGGACAGCCCTGGCAGCTCAAAACAGTTTGGGGTGTCGGCTACAAGTTTGAGGTGAAATAATTAATGGCAAAATTTAAATTTAAACAGACTATCTTTAAAAAACTTGTGAGTATTTTTATAGGCCTGCTTATTTTAAGCTATATTGTCACAGGTGGGTTTTTGTATTACTTCCTGAATAATTATTCAACAAAAGAAAAGGTAAGTACACTGGAGCAGGCAGCTGCAGATATAAAGAATAACTTTGTGTTTTATTTAAAAAACCTGGATTCATTGGTAGTACAGCAATATTTTAAAAATTCTCTGGCGCAGACCAGCGAATTCAGTCATTCCATCATATGGATTGTAGACGGCAAAGGACAGGTGGCATTCTGTACACCGGAATGGGCAGATGCAGCCCTGGAAAAATATGAAAATGAATACAATTACCCGCAGCTGCCTGAACCTAAGATGTACGAAGATGTGATGAATAACGGCGGTAAAACCATTCAAAAAATCGGAGATTTTTTTGGATTGTTCAGCACAGACGAATACAAACGATATGGGGATTCCTGGCTGACAATTCAGGTGCCTTTTCAGATTACGCCCAGCAGCGGCAAACAGCAGACCATAGCAGCCATATATCTTCATACGCCCATGCCGGAGATACAGAAGCTGAGAACCCAGGTATTCCAGTTGTTTATGTGGTCGGGTGGAGTTGCGATTTTTCTGGCCATAGTTTTGGTTTATGTTTTCTCATTGCGGTTTACCAAACCGTTAAAGCAGATTAACAATGCTGCAAAAATCATAGCGGCAGGAGAATTCAGAAACAGGCTTACGGTAAAAAACGATGATGAAATCGGACAGCTGGCTACCAGCTTTAACCAGATGATCGATGATCTGCAAAAATTGGAGGAAATGCGGCGCGGCTTTATTGCCAATGTCTCTCATGAACTCAGAACACCAATGACATCAATACGTGGTTTTATTGAAGGGATACTTGACGGTACTATTCCGGAAGATAAGCATGAAAATTATCTGGTCATTGTCAGAGATGAAATAAACCGCCTGAACAGACTTGTGAATGATCTTCTGGATCTGGCAAAAATGGAGGCGGGAGAACTAAAACTTAATTTTATGCCCTTTGATATAAATGAACTTGTAAGATTATGCGTAATTAAAAATGAGACATTAATAACTTCTAAAAACCTGGAGATTGAAGCGAATTTTGACTCTGAAAATTTGATAGTCATAGGAGACAGAGATTCTATCGAAAGAGTCATAATTAATCTTTTGCACAATGCAGTTAAATTTTCAAACGAAAACGGGAGAATTATTTTAGAAACTGTAAAGAATAAAGATAAGGTTTTAATATCAGTTCAGGATAATGGTGTTGGAATTGATCAAGATGAACAAAAACGGATCTTTGACAGATTTTACAAATCCGACAAATCCAGAGGAAAAGATAAAACCGGCACCGGCCTGGGGCTTGCAATAGTTAAAAACATAATAGGCGAACACAAGCAGGAAATATGGGTCGAAAGCGGAATTGGAACCGGAACAAAATTTACATTTACACTGGACTACTTTAAAAATAGCGTGGAAGATTAACACTTTGTTCATAGTTTTTTAAAATAACGTGATTAAAATATTAAATATATTGATGAGAAAGGGGACTTTTTAATGAATGATGACAAAATTGAAAAAGATGATGTAACAGAAGAACTTAACAACCGGCTGAACAATATAGAACGGACAGAGGAAAGTGTTCAGCATGACAATACATCTGAAGTATATAACAATGCCACAGCAGACAATACTACAGTAGAAAACAATCCAACAGAAGGCGTCCCTGCTGAAAGTAATCCCGTTGATACCGGAGATAATTCAAATGACAGAGCTTCAAATGTCATTAATGCAGATACCGGGCATTCCGAATCAGTGGAAAACAAAGCTGCAGAAAATACAGATTTTCAGGCAAATCAGGATGACAACCATAACTTTCAAGCTCTGCCAGATCAGACTGGTCAGAATAAAATAAATGAGACTCAGAGAATATGGCAGATGAACAATCCGCAGGGATTTTCAAATACTCAGAATTTTACCCCTCCAAATTATAACGCACCAAATTATAATTCTCAGGGCTATAATAACTTTTATAAGGAAAATTATAAGAAGTCTCCAAAGAAATCAGATGCCTGGAAGTACATTCTGGTATCCGTTGTCAGTTCAATCCTCGGCGGAGCTATTCTGGCAACCATGCTTTTAGTGGTGGCACCTGCCGTCCAGCCTGAACTGAAAAGCTTTTTCGGAGGAAATGCGGAGAATGAAAAGCAGAATAGTCAAGCTCCCGCCGGTGAACTTAAAAGAGTGGAAATTGTCCAGACGGCCGAGTCTGCTGTTACGAGTGTTGCAGAAAAAGTAGGACCTTCCGTTGTGGGTATCAGAACCACTTATCAGAACACCAATGATTTGTTCGGAGTGCAGTCTGAAGGCGGAGAAGGTTCCGGTATTGTTATCAGTACGGATGGATATATACTGACCAACCATCACGTAATAGAAAATGCATTAAATGACAGAACAAGAAGAGTTCAGGCAGGTGCGAAAATAGAGGTATTTCTTCCAAATAAAATTGATAAGCCCTATGTTGCAGAAGTGAAGGGATATGACTCCAAGACTGACCTTGCTGTTCTGAAAATAAACGAAAAGAATTTAAATGCAATTGAATTCGGCAATTCTGATAATTTAAAAATCGGAGAACCTGCCATAGCAATAGGAAATCCGGGCGGACTTGAGTATATGGGCTCTGTTACTCAAGGCGTGATAAGCGGTTTAAACAGGACGGTACAGCTTGATGGCGGCAGAAAAATAAAACTTGTACAAACAGATGCAGCCATAAATCCCGGAAACAGCGGAGGAGCTCTGGTTAATATAAAAGGGCAGCTCATTGGTGTAAATACCGTTAAAATGGTTGCCACAGGCTTTGAAGGACTTGGATTTGCTATTCCGGTTAATGACGCGAAGAGGATTGCAGATGAGCTTATAAAGAACACCTATATATCAAAACCCTATTTGGGAATAACAGTTGATCAGAGATATACTGAAGATGTGGCAAAAGAAAATAAAATGCCAATGGGAGTATACGTATCTAATGTTGAAATTCTTGGGGCTGCTGAAAAAGCGGGTATACAGGCCGGAGATGTCATTATAAAATTTGCCGGTAAGTCTGTAAAATCTTATGCGGAGCTGGAAGACGAAAAGAATAAACATAAACCCGGTGATACTGTACAGATTGAAATCTACAGGGATGGAAAGAACAAAACCGTCCAGGTCAAACTGGGTGAAACAAAATAAATATTGCTGAAGAATTTACAGCCCAAAATACTGCTAAAAATAGCAGTATTTTTTTGCTTTAAAATAGCCCAAATAAATATAAATTATATAAAAAATGCTATTTATATTGCTAATATTGGTAAAAAACCTTAAAATTAATATGTAATATATACTGCACTTATACTAATCTGATGGAGGGATACATGAACTTTTTTAGGTATTATTCCCATATCGCCAAGTATGTGGTAGGAATAATTGCTATACCCCTATTTCTGTATGGTATAACTGAAGGAATTAAAAGTATACTATATTTTAGTTTTGTTCTGGGAGTCATTATTCTGTTGTTGGATTTGATTGATTTTGGTATATTGGTTATAAGGAGAAATAATAAGGCAAAAAAGGTTATAGGCAAGTATACGGGTTTATATAATACACATAGACGGTTCTCATACCCGGTCAGTGAAAGAAATGCTCTGAAAACTTTCAAATTGCTGGTTGAAAAACAAAATGAACTTGAAGTTCTCAGATTCACCTCTGAAAAATTCAATTCGACAATTGATATGGGCAATATAGTAGAATATGTTTTTGATGTTTTCAGAAAATTTACCGGCTGTGACAGATGCCTTATCTGTATCAAGGATGTGGATTCCTCAGAAATATTTTGCAAGTATGAGCTGGGCTGTGTTTTTAATGATGTAGGAAAGGCTTTTACACCGGATTCTGTTGTAACAAAGTGCTTTAATACAAACTCCATAGTGGTTAATTCGAATATTTTAATTAAAAAAAGAGGAATAATCGGAGATAAGCTGGCTATCCCTTTGAGCATATCAAATGAGCAGCTGGGTGTAATCTTTATTGAAACCACTTTAAAAAATTCATTTAAAAAAGTTAACCTGTCTTTTTTAATGAGTATTGCAAATTATGCGGCTGTGGCCATAAACAAATCCCAGCTGTTTAACGATGTATATGCTCAAAAGCAGGAAATCGAAGCACTATATGAAGAGACAGCCGCTGTTAATGATGATCTGAATGACAATATTAATAATTTAAACATTGCAAAAGAAGAACTTAGATTAAAGAATGAAGAATTGTTAAAGTACTCGGAAAGTTTGAATACCGGATATATTCAAACAGTTATGTCATTGGTTAACGCCATTGAAGCCAAGGATTCCTATACCAGCGGTCATTGCCAAAGAGTTATGGAAATCTCCTGTGAAATAGCTGCTCATATGAATCTTGAGGAGGAAGTCATTCAGGATTTAAGATATGCGGCAATTCTTCACGATATTGGTAAAATAGGCATTTCTGCGTCGATCTTGAATAAAACCGACAAACTTACCGATCAGGAATATGAAGAAATCAAGAAACATCCACAGATTTCCTATAACATATTAAAGAATGTAGAGTTTTTAGGCAGGGGATTAAGGGCCATTCTTGAGCATCATGAAAAATATAACGGCGGCGGCTATCCAAATAAATTAAAAGGTGAGGAAATAAGCTTATTGGGTAGAATATTATGTATAGCGGATGCTTTTGACGCTATGACCAGTGACAGAACTTACAGGAAAGGCATGTCCATGGAAGTAGCTATCAACGAAATTGAACGGTGCAAAGGGATTCAATTCGATCCTGAAATTTCAGACGTATTCATTAAAATGATAAGAGAACTAGTTTAATTAATTCTGGAGGTAGTAGTGAATCTTAATAATAAAAAACTTAATATTCTTTTTGTATCCGCCGAGGTGGATCCTTATGCAAAGACAGGAGGCCTGGCGGATGTGGCAGGTTCCTTGCCGAAAGAATTGTCTCTGCTTGGCCATGAGGTCAGAGTAGTAATGCCCCGGTATGGGTTTATCAGTCGGGATATGGATTATGTCTGTGATTTTCCTGTTGAAATGGGCGGCAGAATGGAAACCTGTATTATCAAACAAGGTGGCTTTTCCGACAGCAGGGATAAAACGATACCTGTTTATTTCATTGAGAATCACCATTATTTTAACAGGGAGGGTATCTACTGTTATCACGACGATGGACAACGATTTATTTTAATGTGCAAGTCCGCACTGGAGATGCTTAAATATGTTGATTTTAAACCCAATGTAATCCACTGCAACGATTGGCATACGGGACCTGTCTGTCTCCTGCTGAAGGAAAGCTATTGCAGCCGGGAATTATACAAGGATATTGCTACAGTCTATACCATTCACAATCTTGAATACCAGGGCAATTTTAGCGCAGAGATAACGGAATACTTAAACCTGGAGAATGAGTACTTCACTCCTGAAAAAGCGGAGTTCTATGGAATGTTCAGCTTTATGAAGTGCGGGTTGGTATATGCCGACATTATCAATACTGTAAGCAAGCAGTATGCCGAAGAAATACAAACCTCTGCCTACGGTGAAAGAATGGAGGGTGTGCTGGTTAAGAGAAAGAAGGAGCTTTTTGGAATAGTAAACGGCATATCCTATGAAGAGTTTAATCCCGGGAAGGACCGGTGTCTGAAGGTCAATTACGATATAAACAGCGCAGCTTTGAAAAAGGAAAACAAAAAAGCCCTGCAAAAGGAATTGGGCCTGAAGGAAAGTTCTTCTCCTTTATTGGGGCTGGTTACGAGGCTGACCGGTCAAAAGGGGCTGGAACTGTTGATAGGGTGTATAGAGGAGCTTATTGAAAAGGAAAATGTCCAGCTTGCCGTTTTAGGACTGGGAGATGACTATTATTATAAAGTGTTTTCCAGACTGCAGCTTAAATATCCGGACAATGTTGCTGCGCTGTTTGAGTTTAATTCTGATCTGGCAAAGAGAATTTACTCTGCCAGCGACATGTTTTTAATGCCGTCAAGGTTTGAACCCTGCGGGCTGGGGCAGATAATAAGCCTGAGATATGGAACTATACCCGTAGTGAGGGCAACCGGCGGTTTAGCCGAAACAATAATAGATTATGATGAAGATAATGAAAAGGGCAATGGTTTTTCATTTAAAGAGTTTTCTGTAACAGCTTTCAGGGAGACACTGCAAAGAGCAATTAACGTATATAATGATAAGCCTGATGTATGGGCGAAACTTGTGCGCCGGGCCCTGAACTGTGATTTTTCCTGGAAAAAGCCGGGCAGGGAATATCTGGAGCTATATGAGCTTGCCCTGGAAAGAATAAATAATGAGGTAACTTACGATGAATAAAAAACAAAAAGTAGTCGAAATACTGAAAATTTTTGATGAACTGTATCCTGCGGCAGAATGCTCACTTGAATACAGAGACCCCCTGCAGCTGCTCCTATCAACACAGCTGGCAGCCCAGTGCACCGATGCAAGGGTTAACCTTGTTGCAAAAGACCTGTATCAAAAGTACAGGTCGGCTGAAGATTTTGCAAATGCCGAACAAGCTGAGCTTGAACAGGACATTAAATCAACAGGTTTTTACAGGAACAAGGCAAAAAATATCATTGCCTGCTGCAAGCTGCTGGTAGAGAAGTACGGCGGCAGAATCCCCGATAATATGGAGGAGATGCTGCAGCTTCCGGGTGTGGGAAGGAAGACGGCAAATCTCGTATTATATGAGGTATACGGTATACCGGGTGTAGTGGTGGATACACATGCCAAAAGGCTTTCAAATCGCATAGGATTAACCAAAAATCAGGAGCCGGAAAAAATTGAATATGATTTGCAAAAAATCGTGCCAAAGGAAAGCTGGGCGGATTTTTGCCATAAACTTGTCTTTCATGGAAGAGAAGTTTGTAATGCACGAAAGCCTGATTGTGAAAATTGCAGGATTAATAGCTTATGTGATTACTACAAGTCAATTACTATCGGCTGAAAGCCGGCTAAAAGCAATATTCGCCTGACCGGCGAAGGCTGCTTTCAAACGTAATTGACTTTGGTAAGCATTAGCGTTAAAACTACTATTAAAGCGGGGATATTACATGCCAAATAAACCAAAGACAGCTAAAAAAGTTGAAATAAAAGAAAATTATAGCCAGGAAGATCTTATTTTTGCTCTGGATATCGGAACAAGGACAGTCGTGGGCATTGTCGGGTTTTATGAAAATGAGTATTTTAAAGTTGTAGCGGCTGAGGTATATGAACATAGAAGCCGTGCCATGCTTGACGGTCAGGTGCATGATATAAGCAAAGTTGCAGAGGTTGTAAATGAGGTTAAGGAAAGACTTGAGGCAGCTCTGGGGGTGAAGTTGACAAAGGTTGCCATTGCAGCCGCGGGAAGGGTTTTAAAAACCAGCCAGGCTAAATTGGAATATGAAATTGAACAGGGCAGGGAAATAACACCCGACATTGTAGGAAGTATGGAAGTTGATGCTGTTCAAAATGCTCAGATACAGCTTGACAGCGAGCTTTCGGCCGAGGAGAAAGTCCCCTTTTACTGTGTAGGCTACAGTGTTGTCAACTACTTTCTCAACGGTTATATGATCTCATCACTTATAGGGCATAAAGGGAAAAAAATAGGGGTTGAGGTTTTAGCAACCTTTTTGCCCCATGTAGTAGTAGACAGCCTTTATACCGTTATGGAGAAGGTGGGGCTTAAAGTTGCCGGCCTCACACTTGAGCCTATTGCAGCAATCAGTGTGACAATACCCAAGGACCTGAGACTGCTGAATCTGGTGCTGGTGGATATTGGGGCAGGAACTTCGGATATTGCAATCACAAAGGACGGCTCAGTTGTTGCATATGGTATGGTACCCATTGCCGGTGACGAAATCACTGAAAAAATTGCTCAGGAATTCCTTGTAGATTTTAATGCTGCTGAGAAAATAAAGATATCAATAACATCAGGAGTTGAATCTATTAAGTACACCGACATATTGGGCAATAAAAGGGAAGTTAATAACGCACAGGCTTTGGAGACACTTCTGCCTGCAATAGAAGTTCTTGCAAACAGTATCGCGGATAAAATACTTGATTTTAATCAGAAGGCTCCCAATGCTGTATTCCTCATAGGCGGGGGAAGCCAGATTCCCGGTCTCACAAGCAAGATTGCCGAGAGGCTTGGGATTAATAGTGACCGAGTGGCTGTAAGGGGCAGGGACGTTATACATAATATAAAAACAAAATTGAAAAAACTGTCCGGGCCGGAGTCGATAACACCGTTTGGGATTGCAATGATGGCTCATTCTACAAAAGGACAGGATTTTTTATCAGTCAGTGTAAATGGGGAAAAGATACAGCTTTTGAACTCTAAAAACCTTACTGTTGCAGATGCTTTGATACTGGTGGGTTTCAATCCGAACAAACTTATCGGAAGAACGGGTAAGTCTTTAAAATTTAATTATAACGGAAAACCCGTGTTTATTAAGGGAGGGCATGGTGAGGCAGCCGAGATCCTGGTAAATGAATCACCTGCAAGTCTTGATACAAATATTAAGGTCGGTGACGATATTACGGTCAAAGCTGCCGTAAACGGAAGAAATGCCGCCAAACAGCTCAGAGAATACATAATTAACCCTAATGGACTTAAAATAAGTCTTAATAATGATACTTTGAAGCTTGTACCACAGGTAACGGTCAATGGGGAGGACAAGAATCCATACACCGACATAAATGACGGGGATGATGTGGCAGTTAAAGAGATAATAACCCTTGGACAGTTTGCGGCAGAATTTAATCTGGATCTGACAAATAATGTTCTGACTGTAAACGGTGAGCATAAAGAAATGGATTATTGTCTGGCCGAAAATGACAGCATATCCTGTACCGGAGCAGAAAAGGAGCCCCAAAAACTGCCGGATTCAGCTGAAGCGATCCCGGATTTGAATGGAAAAGCAATGGAAAGTGGTTTGAGGGATGAGGGTTTTATCATAACTGTTAATGGTGAAAAAGTCAGGTTAAATGAGGGGAAACAATATATTTTTGTGGATGTTTTCAGTTACATAGATTTTGACTTGACCTCTCCAAAAGGAAATATAATATTAAAACTTAACGGAAAAGTTGCAAACTTTACTGACAGCATAGTGCCGGGCGACGTAATCGAAATTTACTGGGAGAAATTTAAGATTTAGCATTCTGAAATAAATGACTGCCGTGTAGCTCATGGAGGAACTATGAATAAGATACACAAATTTGAAAAGGTTTTAATTAACCTTGGTTGGGTATTTATTATATTGCTTATAACAGGCTATGTCCTCAGGGATATTTTTAATATTGAGTCTATCATATTGATCAAACAAGGTTTGATGTTGAATATCTCCATAATAATTCTATTTTTATTCAATGTTATAAAGACAACCGTTATAAACAGTTCAAACCTGTATTCGGAAAAGTTGTTTATGATCTTCAGATATACAGAAGCAGCAATTTTGAATATTGTAACAATTAATTTTTATGAGGGGATTGAAGCTGCAATATTATTGATTCCTCTCATATTTTTGACACTCCACAGAGGTATTAAGGCAGGTTACACACTTTTAGCCTTCAGTGCGGTCTTAAAATTTGCTTATCTTATTACAGGCTTCCTTTGGCTGAAAACCTCTATCCCTGATTACAGATTATTTATTTATGATTTATTTAAAATAACCTGTCTGTATCTCGTACTTGCAGCATTGCTCAAAATAAGCACGGCAGTATATAACAGCAGTATCCGGAATGAAATGGAAAATGCCAGACTTGTTATTGAATTGGGCGAAAAATATGAACAGCTTGAAGTTGCACAGGATGAGATCAAAAATCAATATCATAAGCTTATGGAAACAAATCACAAGCTTGAAGACACCAACCGCCGGCTAACTTCAAGCATTGCGGAATTTTATACCCTTCAGCAGATCAGTGAAGCAATAGGTTCTATTTTGGATATCAATGACCTTTTAAACTTTGTCAATGATGTAATAATCGGTGTCATGGGTGTTAATTACTCGACGATAGTTCTGCTGGATCATAAAAAAAACAGGCTTAAGGTTCAGTTTACCAATATTCGGAATAAGGAGGATCTGGCAGTCTTAAATGATAATATAAACTGTAAGCTGTTACTTGATATTTTGGAAAACGGGAAACCCGTTATGGAAAACTTGGTAACACCCGGGCGGTTTGATTTTATCAGAACCCGTAAAATAGGTTCCTTCATATGTCTGCCATTGAGCTCAAAGTCCAGAAAATTTGGACTGACTTTAATTGAGCATAAGAATATCAATACTTTTGATGAAGATAACCTCAGGCTGCTGACAACTATCGGGAAACAGGTCAGCATGGCTATAGAAAATGCCGAGTTATATGCCAATTTGCAGGATTTGGCTACCATAGACGGCCTTACAGGTGTATACAACAGGGTTTATTTCCACCAGAAATTCGAGGAGGAGTTCAATGCAGCCAGGACACTGGGCTATGATTTGACACTGGTTATTCTGGATATTGATAAATTCAAGAAATTTAATGATACATACGGACATATGTTTGGTGATGTGGTTTTAAAGAGTGTAGCCCAGACGGTGAGAAATAATCTCAGATCCACAGACACAATAGCCAGATTCGGCGGGGAAGAATTTGTCATATTGCTTCCCAGGACTTCTATTGAGGAAGGTATTGAAAAAGTTGAAGACCTTCGTTTGAAAATTGAAAATAACATTATTAAGGACAATCTTATTGCAGTTTCGGTAACAGCAAGCTTTGGTATTTCATGCTTTCCCGATATATCCGTGAACCAGATGGAACTCATAAGGGATGCCGACAATGCACTATACAAAGCAAAGGAGTGCGGGAGGAACTGTTTCAAAATAGCTGCACCTGCTCATAAAGGCGAAAATTATCTATCCGATCTTAAATGAATCAACCATCCTCCAGAACATATCATAATCATTTTTTCCATAATCCTTTTCAGGCATATAATAACTGATCCTATAGAACTTGGAGCCCTTTGCAAGAAATACCTCAAGGGCCTTGTATTTCTCATCAGCGCTGTCTACGGTATATTCCCAGAAATAACCGCTTAATCCATTTACTTTGATCTTTTTTGAGGTGAAGTTGATAAACTCGGTCGTGGCTGCTTCTTTTGAGGCCTCAAGGAATTGTTCCAGTGACTGGGGCATACTCCAAACCTGAACAAAGCCATAAAATTTCCTGTCTTCTTTATTTTGGAAATCAATATGGTATAAAATTTCGCTTCCGGGAAAACTTTGCTGATTCAATTTGAATATGGATGGATAGCTAAATTCAAAACCTTCTTCCTGCGACTTAAACTCAATAAAATTTTTGTAGTTGGTATTGCTGGCCTGTACATATGGTGCAGAGTCGTTGTATTTGGAGTATACATTTTTGATACCGATGGTTGAGGGGTAGGAAAGTGAAACATTGCTGTTAATGTATAAGGTATATTGAATTTTACTGTCATACAGATGTCCCGCTGCAATTATAAAAAGTGCCCATAGTATAACAACAGTGATAAATATCAGTAATTTTCGTTTATAATTTGAAATAATAACTATATTCATAAAATCACTCCACTATCAAAATCAATACTTGTACTATATATTTATTCGGCTTGTTTAAAAATTAGACAGTAAAAATCAAAAGATTTTTCCAATAATATTCACGAAAACAAAAATACGGGAATATGATAAATAGTGAGGAGCCATATTGGGGGGAGTGTAATTGGAATGAAAATAGTAGTTGTCAAGATGCCTAAATTTTTCGGAAACATATTAAAAAAGGTATTCAGGATAGGTTAATTACCAAAGTCAATTACGGTTGAAAGCCTTCGCCTTCCGGGCAAATATTGCTTTTAAGCCTGCTTTCAACGCAGTTTGGGTTTGTATGATTTTTTATGCATCAGGCGGCTTCAGCCTCAAACCCATACTATCGGCTTTCAGCCGATAGTAATTGACTTTATGATGGATTGATGGCTGTCATTTCATCTTATAGACGAGATTTTTAAGCAACAAAAAATAAAATCCTCATTATAAAAAAATAAAAAAGCGCAAGAACGCTTTTTTATTTTTTTATGAAATATTTAACGTAATAAAATTAGATAGCTCTGGTAACTTTGTTTGAACGAAGACACCTTGTGCATATTTTAATTGATTTTGGTGTGCCATTATCAATTATCTTTATTTTTCTTACATTAGGTTTCCATGTACGGCTAGTAGCATTTAACGCATGGCTTCTGCTGTTTCCAAAAGTAGTTGCTTTATTGCATACTTCACACTTTGCCATATATAACACCTCCTTTTATTATTGGAGAATTTTTCTTTCTCATAAATCGGCATCAAAGCAATAATTATTTTAACACAACAACACCTAATAAACAAGCCTTTTCATGCAAAAATTCTATTAAATTTATCCTAAAGTTATCTAAAAAGTAAAATGAAATTTTAAATTCCTTTTCAAAATTTATCTAAACCAAAATTTCAAAAATTTTGTAAAAAGCTCGAAAAAAGAAAAATGATGTTGAATTTTACTATTATCTCCCACCTAAAGTTCCGATATATTATTAAGATCAATTATGAGGGAGTGAAACTATGAAACTGTCAATGAAGATTGCCGTTTATGTGGGTGCATTAGTAGCAGTGATAGCATTGGGCTTGGGTGTTGTAGCATCTTATTTCAGCAGTGAGGCACTTTATAGTCAGGTGGAGTCCAACTTGATCAGGTTGGGTAATGAAGACTCAAAATATATCGATTACAGAGTATCTGCAAAAATTCAGATACTGCAAGAGATTGCAAACCAGAAAGAAGTAATAGGTATGGAATGGGAGCAGCAGAAGGATACCCTGAAGAATGCTGTTGAAAGGCTTGGGTATCTTGATCTGGCAGTTGTTTTACCCTCCGGAGATGCAAGTTATGTACTCAGTGGTGATAAATCCAATCTTGGTGACAGGGATTATGTAAAGAAAGCACTAAACGGCCAGGGAAGTGTATCGGATGTCATTATCAGTAAGGTTACAGGTGAAGCGGTGCTCATGTATGCTGTTCCAATCCAGAGTGACGGAAGGATTGTCGGTGCACTTGTGGGGCGGACTGACGGCAATTCCCTGAACAACTTTACAGATGAACTAAAATATGATGAACACGATCTGGCTTATATAATCGGAAAAGATACAACCTTTTACTCATATCCGGAGAAGGATTTTGTGCTCAAGCAGATCAACATTTTCAAGGCTGCCGAAACTGACAGGACTTTTTCTGATATGGCCCGGAAACTGAAGGAAGTTAATCTTGAGAAGTAGTCAAAAATAGAATATTCTTTTAAAGATACCGGATATATTGCCGTACTGACACCTGTCAAGTCAACAGGATGGATACTGTGTACAGCCGTACAAAAACAGGAAGTGGGGGATGCTGTCAGCAAGCTGGAATTGATTATTATAATTGTCAGTTTGGTATTCATTCTCATAGGAATAGTATCATCATCATTATTAAGCATATCAATAAGCAGGCCGGTTGTTGAAGTTTCGAAAAAGCTCAATGATCTGGCCGGATATGATTTTACAAATAAAAATGATGTGTTATTAAAATATTCTGAAAGGAAAGATGAAATCGGTCAGATCAACCGGGCACTCCTGACGATGAGGAGCACCTTTTGAGTTTGATCAGAGGCATTTCCCATATTTCAGACAGGGTAGCAGCTTCTTCAAATGAGGTGAATTCTGCAACTCAGCAGATTGCTGTCATGTCGGGGCAAACCTCCGAAAGTATAAATGAGATTGCCAGGGGTGCATATGATCAGGCCAAAGATACCGAACGGGGTTCAAGTAATATGTATGCCTTGAGTGAGATGATGGCAGGTGACGGCAGGAACAGGGAGCTTTTAAATGAAACAGCTGATTATGCAGACAGGATAAAGGAGGAAGGTTCTAAAACAGTGGAGGTATTGCTGGAAAAATCCAAAATTACAAATTCGGCTACCGGTGAAATCCAAAAAGTAATATATGAAACCCAGGAGAGTTTTCAAAAGATACAGAGTGCCAGTCAAATGATCGGGAAGATTACCCAGCAGACAAATATGCTGGCACTGAATGCATCTATAGAAGCTGCCCGGGCAGGAGAAGCAGGTAAAGGTTTTGCAGTGGTTGCCGAGGAAATAGGCAAGCTTGCCGAACAGTCCCATAGCTTTACACAGCAGATAAACAATGTGATAAAGGAACTTGCCCAGAAGATAGAATTTACGGTAAAGACCATAGATGAAGTGAATAATACCATTGAAAATCAAACGGGGATAGTAGGAGAGACAAAAGAGAAGTTTGACGGAATATCCGAAGCCCTCAACAAGGTAAAATCCGTTATAGATGCATTGAATGCGTCGGGAAATGACATGGAAAACAAGAAAAATGATATGGTTCTGATATTGGGGAATCTGTCGGCTATTTCAGAGGAAAATGCGGCGGCGACGGAACAAACCCTGGCTACTGTTGAATCACAGACCTCCAGCATTTCCGGGATAGCCGATATAAGCAGGGAATTGGCAGAGCTTGCCAAAGAAATACAGGATAATTTAAATAAATTCAAATTTTAATGGAACCATATAATAACAGAAAAGCTCTACTAAAAGTATGCTTGAAATTGTACAAATTTCAAGCATGTACTTTGTTTTTAGAGGTTTTTCAGTTTGTTTACATTTTTGATATAAGTTTTGTTCTTTACAGCTTTTATGATAAAATTAATTTACATGTTGATTACCTGTTGAAGGATCTCTGGAGGTAGGCTTGAAACTTAGTGCTTTTGAAGATTTAAAAAATAAATCAGTCGGATATGTCAAGGGAGTTGGAGAATCCCGGATGTCACTTTTTGAAAAGCTTGACATCAGATCAATATATGATCTTTTGACCTATTATCCCAAGGATTATGAAGACAGGAGCAGGATAAAAAACATAGCTGATCTTGAGCATGGGGAAGTCTGCTCTTTTGAAGGTACGGTGGTTTCAAATGTCAGTGAAGCCAGGCCGAGAAGGGGTATGGTAATATCAAAAGTTTCTGTGCGGGACAGTACTGGTAAAGTAACCGCAGTATGGTTTAACCAGCAATATATTAAAAATTCACTTGCAGTGGGTTCAAATTATGTTTTTTATGGGAAGGCGGACAGGAAATTAAATAAGCTTCAGATTGTAAATCCGGTATTTGAATTGGTTGGAAGCGACGATATGAAGAAGAGTCTGAAAATATTTCCCGTATATCCTTCCACTAAAAATCTGGGACAGAATGTAATAAGGGTTATTATGCAAGAGGCTCTAAAAACCCTTGAGGGCACACAGCTGGAGGACATACTGCCCGAAGGTATTAAAAAGAAGTACAACCTTTCCGGATTTGCTGAATGTATAAAGTATATACATTTTCCTGAATCTTTTGCTCAAAAAGAAGAAGCCAGATACCGGCTGGTTTTTGAGGAGCTTTTCATGCTCCAGCTTGGTTTGCTCAATTATAAAAGCCTTGCGTCCAATTCCGGTTTTGGCATACGCTTTGACAAACCTCCGGAAATGGATTCTTTCCTGCACTCACTGCCTTTTGAGCTGACTGATGCGCAGAAAAGAGTTCTGTATGAAGTTGAAAAGGACATGGAAAGCGAAAATGTAATGAACAGGCTGGTACAGGGGGATGTGGGTTCGGGTAAGACAATAATTGCCGTGCTGGCCCTGTTCAAAGCTGTTAAGTGCGGATACCAGGGCGCTTTGATGGTGCCCACTGAAATTTTGGCTGAACAGCATTTTAAATCTATAAAACCTTTATTTGAGAAGTATAATATCTCTGTAGAACTTTTGTCCAGCAGTCAGCCAAAGAAGCAAAAGCGATCAGTTTTTGAAGGTTTGAGTGAGGGAGGTATTGATGTTGTCATTGGAACACATGCCCTGATAGAGGATACGGTACAATTTCGAAAACTGGGACTGGTAGTAACCGACGAACAGCACCGGTTCGGTGTCCGCCAGAGAACCATACTGGCCGAAAAGGGACAGAATCCGGATGTTCTGGTCATGACTGCCACGCCCATACCGCGAACACTGGCACTGATACTTTATGGGGATCTGGACATTTCCATAATAGACCAGCTGCCTCCGGGCAGAAAACCCATTAAGACCTATCCGGTAAATGAGGCTATGAGAGACCGTATAAATAAATTTATAAGGGAAAAGGTTCTGGAGGGCAGACAGGTATACATCGTCTGTCCGCTGGTGGAGGAATCTGAGGAAATAGAGGCAAAGTCGGCTGTTATGACAGCCGAGGAAATAAGCAATAATGTTTTTAAGGATCTCAAAGTCGGGATAATTCACGGCAAAATGAAAGCCGCGGAAAAGGAAGCCATTATGAAGAGCTTTGTTTCGGGCGAAATCAGTATCCTGGTATCTACCACTATAATTGAAGTGGGGGTAAATGTGCCCAATGCCACACTTATGGTAATAGAAAATGCCGAGAGATTTGGACTGGCACAGCTGCACCAGTTGAGGGGAAGGGTGGGCAGAGGAGCCGAACAATCCTATTGTGTTCTTTTTAACCAGTCAAAATCCCAGGTTTCACGTGAGCGTATGAAGATAATGTCACAATCCAATGACGGTTTTGTAATTTCTGAAAAAGACCTTGAGATCAGGGGGCCCGGTGATTTTTTCGGAACAAAACAGCACGGCCTGCCGGAGTTGAAAATTGCAAACCTGTACAGGGATATTGAAGTGCTGAAGCTTGCCCAGGAAAGTGCCAAAGAACTGCTGGAGCTTGATCCGGGACTTGAAGGGAATAAAAAGCTGAAGGGGTATCTGTCCAATTATTTTGAAGAAAAAGTAACACTGTCATAAACAAAAACAAAACCGCATGCGACAGGGGGGATAACCATTCTCAGAGTTATATCAGGAAGTGCTAAGGGCTTGAAACTTCAGACTCTTGAAGGTGCGGGCACCAGGCCTACTACAGACAGGGTAAAAGAGAATCTGTTTAATATACTGGCGCCCTATGTTGAAAATTCAAAAGTGCTGGATCTGTTTGCCGGCTCAGGGGGACTTGGAATAGAGGCCTTGAGCAGAGGTGCGGAAGGCGCTGTATTCTCGGACCAGAATGAAAAATGTATTCAAATAATTAAAAAAAACCTTGAACACACTAAAATGGCTGACAAAGCCGGAGTTTTTTTGGGAGAAGCGGCATTAATATTAAAAAAACTCTCCCAACACCGGCAAAAATTTGATATAATTTTCCTAGATCCACCGTACAAAAAGGGAATCATACCTCAAATCCTGCGGTATTTGGAAGAATATGGAATCTTGAATGAAAAATTTATTATTATTGCTGAAACAGATATTTCGGATGAACTTCCGGAAAGTATCGGCTGCATGATAATTTCAAAGCTGCAGGCATATGGGAGTACGAAATTGACTTTTTATAAAAGAATTAATAAAGGATGAATCGATTTGAATACATTTATATATCCAGGCAGCTTTGACCCTGTAACAAACGGACATATGGACATAATAGAGAGGGCCTCAAAGATATGTGACAAATTAATAGTAGCTGTACTGATCAGCCATAACAAACAGCCCCTGTTTTCAATGGAGGAGAGGGTAAATTTACTGAAAAGGGCGGTCAGCCACTGTAAAAACGTGGAGATAGATTGTTTTTCGGGACTGCTTGTGGACTACGTGGCTCAAAGAAATGCAAATGTGATCATAAAAGGTCTCAGAGCTGTGTCTGATTTTGAATATGAACTGCAAATGGCCCTGTTGAATCAAAAAATGGCACCGGATATTGAAACGCTTTTTATGATGTCAAATATTAATTTTTCATTTTTAAGTTCCAGCATGGTCAAGGAACTGGCCAGGTATGGCGGAAATATCAGGGGACTTGTTCCTGAATGTATAGAAGAGGATGTATTAAACAAGTTTAAAAAATAGAAACCTGGGGAGATTGGCTTGAAAGACTCCGCTAATGCTCGTCTTCCAAACTAACCTGTGAATTTTTGGCCGTACGAAATATTCCAAGTATTTAGCAAATACCAAAGTATTTAACAAATACTTGGAAAGCGCACATGGCCAATTAACCTCCTTTATTCGCCTTATAGCAATAAAGGATATAGATTTCATTACATTTTGCGGCCGCTATGCGGCTCAAAGCCATAATATGGCTTGGGAGGTTAACATGGAAATACTTACCATACTGGAAACATTGGAGGAACTGGTTGAAAGAAGCGCCAGCGTACCTTTTTCCGGCAAGTGTCTCATAGACAGGGAAGAAGTTTTTGAAATAATAAAAGAGATGAGGATAAAGCTGCCTGATGATATCAAACAGGCCAAATGGGTGAAGGAAGAGCGCCAGAGAATATTGCTGGAAGCACAGAAGGAAGCCAATAATATATTGAAGGACGCAGAGAACAAGATCGCGTCCCTGGTTGATGAACATGAAATTACCAAAAAGGCTTATGAACAAGCTAATGAGATAATTGCAAGTGCCCAGAAAAATGCCAGGGAGATCCGGCTTGGAGCCAGGGAATATGCAGACAGTGTTCTGAACAAGGTTGAAGAAATATTGACTGATGCAACTGATGTTATCAGAACTAACAGGTCTGAGTTAAAATAGGCTTTTTTTTGATGATAAGCTGATTATACATATAGATATAACCGTTATTATTATCATTATCAAGGCAGAGAGACCAATGTATTGTATGGAGCTTGCAAATATATTTCCCCATCCTTTCGTAATACTGCCAGAGCTGTGTGCAAAAACGGCTGATTCCCCGGGCAGCAGGCTGCTGAAAAGGGAGTAGCCGATAAAAGTGTAGAAGCAGGAAATAACACCTTGAAGGGCTTTACCAAGCAGGTAAGGTTTAACTCTTATATCGGTTGTGCTTACAATACTCATGACCTGAGTGTGAACGGAAAAGCCCGCCCAGCCTATTATGAGGCTGGCACAGCAAAGTTTTACCGCCAGGGCTGACGGCGAGTGGGTTATATAGTTAGCTCCGGTAGTTATCTCAAATATTCCGCAAAGGAATCCCTCCACAGTTTTAGAGTCCAGCCCCGCCAAACCGGCAAAATCCGGAAGCATCCTGCTCATAGCTCCTATCAGGCCGCTTGTGAGCATTATATTTATCAAAACGGAAAAGAATATTATAAATCCGCCAATTGCCAATATAGTATATACCGAGTTTTTTATGCAATCACCGAAAAGCGTCCAGGGATTGGTATGGGAATTTTTCAATTTCTTTAATTCAATTTTTATATTATCAGGTATATTTGTCTTTGATTTATTAATAGATCCGGTTTGCCTTTTTTTATAATATCTGAAAATGAAGCCCACCGTCAAACAAGCTGTGATATGGCTTATGTAAAGTAAATAGCCCAGCCTGGGCTGATTAAACATACCGACTCCCACGGCACCCATAATGAACAGCGGACCTGAATTATTTGTAAAGGTAAGAAGTCTTTCTGCTTCCAAACGCGTTATCATCTCTTGCTTCCTGAGATCTGCCGTAATGGAGGCCCCCACCGGGTAACCGCTGACTATTCCCATGGCCAGAGCAAAGGAACCGCAGCCCGGGACATTGAAGAGCGGCCGCATTACCGGTTCCAGGATGACTCCGAAAAGACCGACAACCCCGGATCTGCTCAGAAGTTGTGTGGCTACAAAAAAGGGGAATAGAGATGGAAAAACTATTTCAAGCCACAGCTTGATGCCTTTTGAAGCAGAGTCTACAGCTGTTTTCGGAAATATAATAAGCGAGGCTATAAAGAGGAAAGCCATTATGGGCAGAAAGCTATTCTTCAAATAAGCAAAAACTGTTTTCTTATAACTTAAGAAAATAGTTGAAAGCAGGAATATGAACGATGATAAAAAAAACCAATTCAAGCAAGCCTCCTAAGCCATTTCTGCGGCTATTCTTCCATTTGATCGGGAATTAAACCCGGACATTTTATTACCTTTGCGCGTTTCAACGAGGCAGGAGATATGTGCTTGCCGCCTGAAACCCAAAGAGGTACCCGACACCGGTGGAGGCAAATGTGTTCTGAAGGACGCCATGGACGTCTATTGCCTCGTTATAAAATATATACTCCGGAGGATAAGAATATAACCAGAAGTTCATTAAAGCCTTTTAAAGACCGAAGAAAATCGTGAAAGAGTGGGGCTTGAGAATTATTTACGATAAAAAGATGCCGGCTATTGCCGGCATCTTTTTATCTGTCTTTTTTATTATAAAACTTTCTGTGTCCATCCGTAAGTGTCAACAAGATCACCGCTTTGTATACCAGTGATGGTTTCGTACACTTTTGAAGCCACAGGACCGATCTTCCCTCCGTTAACAGTGATTGAGCTGCCATTCCAGTTGAATTCACCGATGGGGGAGATTACCGCTGCAGTTCCTGTTCCGAAAGCTTCATCCAGCTTTCCGGAAGCATGTGCATCGTATAATTCCTGAATGGAGATTTTGCGTTCGGTAACAGGAATTCCTGATTTTTTTAACAATTCAATAGTTGACATTCGGGTGATTCCGGGGAGTATTGAACCTTCCAGGGCCGGAGTGATAACTTCTCCGTCTATTTTAAAGAATACATTCATTGTGCCGACTTCTTCAATATATTTTTTTTCAATACCATCCAGCCAGAGAACCTGGGTATAGCCGGCATGCTTTGCCTCTACCTGCGCTTTTAAGCTGGAAGCGTAGTTTGCCACTGTTTTTGCATAGCCCAGACCACCCTTGACAGCGCGCACATAGTTGCTTTCAACATAGATCTTTACCGGATTTATACCTTCCTTATAGTAAGCGCCGACAGGAGAGAGAATTATGATAAATTTATAGGTGTCTGAGGGCCTTACTCCGAGATATGGATCGGTAGCTATTATAAAGGGGCGTATATAGAGCGAGGTTCCCGGAGCATCCGGTATCCAGCCGGCGTCAACTCCGACCAGTTCTTTAATGGCCTGTACGCCAAAATCCACATCAATTCTGGGAATAACCAGACGGTCATTGGAGTTGTTTACTCTTTCCATATTCTTTTCGGGTCTGAATAATAATATTTCACCATTTTTTGTTTTATATGCTTTCAAACCTTCAAAAATGGCTTGACCGTAATGCAGCACCATACAGCTGGGATCCAGCTCCAGAGGAGCATAAGGGACTATTCTGGGGTCATGCCAGCCCTTTCCTTCGGTATAATCCATGATAAACATATGGTCGGTAAAATATTGTCCGAAGCCCAGATTGTTTTTATCAGGTTTCTGTTTAGGATGTGATGTTTTTGTAATAGAAATATTCATTATTTATAATACTCCCTTCAAAGTATTTATTTTAAAAATTGATTGTAGTATGGAACAGTAAATATCTTATTCCAGAGAAAGACGCAATCAAAAAGGAAAATTACAAGTTTTATTATGCTACTTTTCAAAAAAAAAGTCTATAGAAAAAATTAATTTACCATAATACATTGATAAAATGTAGAAGTTTTGTTGAAATAATTAGAAATACGTTATAAATTACAATATTGTGGTATATCATTTATTGTGATTTCATTTTCGGACGGTAGTATAACCACCTGTGTGCAATGAGTGCTTGAATCACACGGGAGTTTATTTTATAATTAATTTCGTAATGGTCGCATATATAGGAGGAACATATGAATCAAGCAGATAATCGAAACAATATAAGAATGATAACAAGAACAGCGGTATTGCTGGCGGTTGTGGTAGTAGTTCAGATAGTGGGAAGAAGCCTGCCCAACAATAATTTTATAGTAGGTCCCCTGGTGAATATGTGTCTGCTGCTGGCTGCAATGACCGCAGGTGCCGCCGGGGGAATTACAATAGCAATTCTTTCGCCCTTTACTTCGCTTATCAACAATAATGCTCCCATTGCGGCAGCACTGCTGCCATTTGCGCCGGTTATAGCTATAGGCAATATAATCTTTGTGCTGGCATTTTATCTTTTATATAATAAAAATAAATTCATAGGCCTGGGAGTTGGAGCCGTACTTAAGTTTGGGGTGCTTTTCCTGGGGATAAGAATATTTCTGAACATTTTCACGTTTCCCAAGTTTACCCAAAAGCTCTTTGAGCTGTTCAGCTGGCCGCAGCTTGTAACCGCAATCGTAGGAGGGCTGGCGGCAATACCTGTGATTTACAGTGTAAGAAAGGCACTTAAAATCAGATAATACAGATGAATTTTTAGATAAAATTTTCATATGACCATCCAAATGTCAGAATATATTATAAACCATCCAAAAAATAATTGGATGGTTTTAAAATGTGAAAATTGGATGTTTTGCAATTAAAAATAAAAATATATAATGTAATTGGATGATGCCAATCTGTAAATGGAGGACAATACCATATGGAAATTACCATAAACAGGGATTCTAAAACACCAATATACCTGCAAATAAAGAAACAAATAGAAGACATGATCAATTCCGGAAAGCTCCCTCCAAATTTTATCCTTCCTGCAGAGAGAGTGCTGGGCGAAAGGCTTAAGATCAACAGGAGTACCGTCATCAAGGCATATATGGAGCTCAAGGCAGAGGGCCTGGCGGAGTCCAGGGTAGGAAGCGGAACAGTGGTTTTGGCGCCTTTTTCAAAGGATGGCATTCAGGAAAAAATGTACGTTCCTCCGCTCAGATGGAATCAGCTGGAAAGCAGAAGAGTCACCAAATCAAATGAACAAACCATAAATAATATCCTGTCGGTATTCGAGAAGGAAAAGGTAATCTCCTTTGCTTCGGGAGTTGCTTCAGAAGACAGTTATGATATGGAACTGCTGCAAGGCATTCAGACCCGGCTGCTGGAAAAACACAGGGAAAAAGTTCTCATGCCGACACCTGTGGACGGTTTTTCCGAGCTTAAGCATACAATAAGGTCCTATCTTCAGCAGAATGGGATTAATGCAGGTATAAAGCAAATAATGGTCACTTCGGGTTCCCAGCAGGCAGTTGAGTTTTTCGCCCGGATGCTGATTGAGCCGGGGGATGTTGTTCTGGTGGAGGAGCCGACCTATATAGGTGCCATTCAGGCTTTTGAAAGCTATGATGCCCGGCTGGTAGGCATCCCGATGGATGAAGAGGGTATCAGACTGGACATACTTGAGACCTGCCTTGTTAAATACAGACCGAAATTTATTTACACACAGCCCACCTTCCACAATCCAACCGGGATGACAATGAGTCTTAAAAGGAGAAAGGAATTGCTGAAGCTTGCATATTATTACAATATTCCAATACTTGAGGATAACCCGTATGGAGAGCTTTATTACGAGGGAGAAAAGCTTCCTGCTCTGAAAAGTCTGGACAATAACGATTATGTTATATATGTCAGCTCATTTTCAAAAACCATTTCCTTTAGTTTGAGAGTCGGTTATGTTGTTGCAGGTGAAAACATAATCAACAGGTTCATAAAGTTCAAACAGATTACAGACATACAGACCAACACGCTTTCCCAGTATTTTGTATATGAGTTTGTATCACAGGGCTGCTTGAAAGCTCATCTTGAAAAAATCAGAAACAAATACAGGAAGAAGAGAGATATTATGATAGCCCAACTCAATAAATGCAATATTGAAGGCATGAGAATTTTTGTCCCTGCCGGCGGATATTTTATCTGGCTTGAACTTCCCAACAATATCAGAATGAGTGAACTGATCAAACTCCTGGGGGATAAGGGGGTAATGGTAATGCCCGGGGATGTTTTTTATCCCAAATACAACATAGAAAGCAACTTCATAAGGCTGAATTTTTCCTATCCCAGAGAGCAGGATATAAAAGATGGGATAGAAAAACTGCTTGACTGTATAATTAAATGCTCAAACAGCAATGTCAAGCTCCGACATCCGGTGGAAACAGTATTAAATCCATATTTGTAATCAGCACTATACAACTTTGAATATTTATAATTTGTGCTGCCAGGGCAGCAGACGGAGGTTATTATGTTTGCTAGGAGAACTGAATTTGTAAAAGCATCGGAGGTAAGGGAACTGCTGAAACTTTCCGATTCGGATGAAATTATATCCTTCGGGGGAGGACTGCCGGCTGAAGAATCTTTTCCTGTGGGAGAAATGCGTGAAATATGCAATGAAATATGCAATGAAATATTGGAGGAGAGCGGCGTAAAGTCCATGCAATATGCAATATCCGAGGGACATGCCGGCCTTCGGAATATTATTGTAAAGCTGATGGAGGAAAAGGGAATACATACAAACCCTGACGACATTCTTATAACCTCAGGCTCTCAGCAAGGCCTTGATTTGACTGCCAAGGTTTTTTTGGATGAGGGTGATACCATACTCTGTGAAAGTCCCACATATTTGTCTGCCATTAATGCATTTAAGCCTTTCTATCCTAGATTTGACGAGATCGATATGGATGAGGAGGGACTTGTTCCTGAAGATCTTATAAGAAAAATCGAATCAAAAGACAGAATAAAATTTTTATATACCGTACCTGATTATCAAAACCCAACCGGAAGACGCCTGAGCCTGGAGCGAAGAAAAGAAATAATAGAGATTGCAAACAAATATAAACTTATAATAATTGAAGATAATCCATATAGTGAACTCTGTTTTGACAACAGAAAACTCCCTCCTTTAAAAAGCTTTGATACCCAGGGAAGGGTAATATACCTCAGCACGTTTTCAAAGACGGTTTGTCCCGGCTACAGGATCGGATGGGCATGTGCGCCGCAGGAAATTATCAACAAGTATGTACTTTTTAAGCAGGGAACGGATATTCATACAAATTTCTTCGCTCAAATGCAAATTGCCCGCTACTATGAGAAATACGATATCAAGGAACACTTAAAGAGCAATATAGAAATTTATAAAAGCAGGAGGGATACAATGCTTGATACCATTGAAAAGACCTTTCCCGGGGAGGTGGAGTATACCAGACCTGAAGGCGGCATGTTCCTGTGGGTTACATTGCCGGAAAGCATCAACACCAAAGAACTTTTGGTAAAGTCCTTGAAAAGAGGGGTGGCTTTTGTTCAAGGAAGTGCATTTTTCCCCAATGGAGGTCACGAAAATACAATGCGTTTGAATTTTTCAGGAATCAGGGAGGATAAAATCAGAAAAGGCATCAGTATCCTGGGAGAAATACTGAAGGAAGAAATTGATAAATAAAGACTTTACCATAATAATTTCTTATCATTGTATCCCGCTAAAATCAACTATTGTAAACATGTTAACCCCGGATTCATACCATATATTAAGTAAATTAAAAAAGACGAGGTTAACATTATGATATATCTGGACAATGCCGCTACATCCTTTCCAAAGCCTGAAAATGTCTATACTTCAATGGAGAATTGCATTAAAACCTACTGTGCCAATCCCGGGAGAGGAAGCCATTCCATGTCCGTCCAAAGTTCGCTGGCGGTAAATAACACCCGTGAAAAATTGGCTTCACTGCTTAAGACAAACGATTCTCTAAACATATGTTTTACAAAAAATGCCACCGAGGCTTTAAATATAGCTATTCTGGGATGCCTGAAAGAAGGTGACCACGTTATAACAACATGCATGGAGCATAATTCTGTGCTGCGGCCTCTAAAAACCCTGGAAAAATATAACGGTATAAAGCTGACTGTAGTTGACGGTGACGGGGTGGGCAGAATAGATCCGTTTATAATAAAGAGACATATAAACAAGAAAACCAGACTTATAGCATGTACCCTTTCGTCAAATGTAAACGGGATTATTATGCCTGTCCGGGAAATAAGTAAAATAGCAGAAAACAAAGAGCTCTTATTCCTGTTGGATGCATCCCAGGGCCTGGGCAGCATAGATATAAACCTTGGGAGGATTTACACAAGCATGCTTGCCTTTCCCGGACATAAAGGCCTGCTGGGCCCCCAGGGAACAGGGGGCCTGTACGTCTCGCCCGGAGTCAGTCTGAACCCCTTGATGAGCGGCGGAACAGGGAGTAAATCGGAATATTTGCTGCAGCCTGATATAATACCTGACAGATTTGAAAGCGGGACTCTCAACACTCCGGGTATAGTTGGGCTGGGCGCCGGTGTTGAATTTGTACTTAAAACAGGTTTATCTGAAATAAAGAAGAAAAAGGATATGCTGATAAAGAGACTGAATGATGGCCTTTCACAAAACAGAAGCATTAAGTTGTACAATCCTCAAGACGTTAATGAAAATTCCGGGATTGTGGCGTTTAATGTCAAGGATACCGACTCGTCCGAGATATGTGCACTTCTGGACAAAAGATATTCAATAGAATGCAGAGCCGGACTGCACTGTGCTCCTCTTGCCCACAAGCACTTCAATACAAATAAGACAGGCATGATCAGGTTGAGTGTAGGATATTTTAATACAATGGGGGAAATTGATAATACAATTTTAGCAATTAATCGTATAATATATGATATGGTTAATAAATATTAAGTAAATTGATTAAAATATTAAAAATATTAATAAAGTAATTAAATATTTTTAAATTACTTATAGACAAATATATCATCAGGGTGTATAATTTACCTATATTGATCTTGGAGGTAAAGAAAATGGATAATAAATTTAAAAAACTGATAACTGTTATCGTTATGATCTTTTTATTTATAATTGCATTGAGAATTGTAGGCTGGGTACTCAATCTGATTTTACCTGTTGCAATTATAGGTGTGATTGGTTACATTATTTTCAGACTCATAAACAAAGGCAGTGCTCGAAAATATTAATGATACTGTACCTTCACTTAAATATTTTAGATGAACAGCCGTTATTGGAAATCAATAAGGGCTGTTTTTTCAGTACTCAATAAATAAAAGCGGCTTTGGCACTTTTGTTTCTATGCCGATATATATAATATGAAACCTATGTATTTTCATAACTGGTGAGGAGGCGGCACTATGAAAATTGACAGAGTATCAAAGGTATATCCGGTGTCAAGAATTTTAAAAACCGACAGCTTGATACACCAAAGGAGCCAGAAAAAGGAAAAGGAGGACAGAGATTTTGAAAAAGCCCTGTTGTTGAAAAAAAGAGATAAAGCTGCTATAACTAATAAACAAAGCCAGAATCATGAAACACAGTAATTCCCCCACAATCCTTGCAAAAAAATGATATAATAACTCACTGTTAATGAGTTATTATGGTTATTTGGTGGGCGGAGGCGGGAGGTTTGCTTTTTAGACAAAAGTTTGTTTTTTAGCTTTACATTAAAAATATGATATGTTATAATGATTGAGCGTTATCGGGATGTAGCTCAGTTTGGCTAGAGTGCTTGCTTGGGGTGCAAGAGGTCGCGTGTTCAAGTCACGTCATTCCGACCAAACCAAAAAAGAATGGGTTTCAAGAATGAAACCCATTCTTTTTTGTCATTCTTATTTTAATTTCTGTTCTCTGAGCTTTTTAAAATACTTTGGAGGGCAAAAGTTTTTTTGGCAGTTGGCAAATTTGGCAATACAACTAAATAGAAGGCGGAATTTTAGTAAATAATATCTAAAGACACAAGAGCTTTTGCTCCCTGTCAGGACTGGAATTAAATAATTAATTTGATGTAAGAATTTCAAAATAGTATAATTACAGTTAGTAATCATATTATTATTTTTGCTTAAGGGGAAACTTTATGCTCAAGAATGCTCTTGCCGTCGGCTGCGGTGGATTCATAGGCGCAGCTGCAAGATACTTGTTTTCTGTATTTGTGAATAGATTTAATACCGGTAACTTCCCGGTATCAACATTAATCATTAATATATTGGGCTCGTTTTTGATAGGCTTTTTAACCCAGCTTTTTTTCAATCTCTATCCGGACAATAAAAGACTGCTCCTTTTTTTGACAACAGGGATTTTAGGAGGATTTACAACCTTCTCAACTTTCAGTCTGGAAACAGTAAACTTATACCAGAACGGAAATATGCTCTATGCTGCATTAAATATAATTTTTAGCATTATTTTTTGTATTTCAGGTGCATTTCTGGGAAAAATGCTGGCTGGAGTTATTGCCAGCACATAATTTATCAGTGCTTACAGCATTTCTACTGCAGTGCCCAACATTTTGCCTACTGAGTCGTTGATAACGAGATCCGCTCTGGAATCATACGGTGTCGGGCTTTTATTGATCAATACCAGCTTACTTCCGTGGAAGTAATTTATCAGGCCGGCGGCCGGATAAACTACCAGTGAGGTACCGCCTATTATCATAATATCGGCCTGTTTTATGGCACTGACGGCGCCGTTTACGACACTGTCCTCCAGGGCCTCTTCATACAGGACGACATCAGGTTTTATAATGCCCCCGCAGACAGTACAGAGGGGGATGTCCTCCGAACCGACTATATATTCGAGACCGTAAAACTTATTGCAGTTCATGCAAAAGTTACGATGGACTGATCCGTGCAGTTCATAAACTTTTTTACTTCCTGCAAGCTGGTGAAGTCCGTCAATGTTTTGGGTAATAACGGCTTTGAGTTTTCCCTTTTCCTCCAGAATTGCAAGTGCTTTATGCCCCGGGTTTGGGGATGCGTTTTTGAAGAGCATTTTTTCTTTATAATACTTGAAAAACTCAGCCGTGTGAGATATAAAAAAACTATGGGAAAGCATGGTTTCAGGAGGGTATTCAAACCCCTGGGTTGTCTTGTAAAGACCGTTCTCGGAGCGGAAATCGGCAATTCCCGACTCGGTGCTCATACCTGCACCTCCAAAAAATACGATGTTATTACTGCCTCTTAAAATTTCAGATAATTGCTTTACGTCCACAAAATCATCTCCATCTGCTTATTAATTTAACGCGTTGTGCTAATTAATTTAAATTTTGCTTTACCTGTGACGGCAATTTTTCACAATTGTTTTTAACCGTGTTTCTTATTTCATGAAGTTGCCGTCGCATACCATTTGACTCCAATTAAATCTATCTGTAAAGCAAAACAAAATTTCAATCAGCACAATAGGTTAATTTACTTACCATTGATAAAGTAATTATTTCATATTCCAGGAAAAATAGCACGCTTTAATAGAATTTTTTGAAATGCTATAAAAAATGCGAACAAATGTTCTTGAAGTTATTATGTATATATTGTATAATAATAGTTGTAATAACTGTAATAATTGGCAGAATCAATCCAATAAGAAATGAGAGAGCCGGAAATAATGTTCAGTGATTTATATATTAGTGGATTAAAATTGCAAAAAAATACCGAATGTCAGGATTCATATGTTTTTGAGCTTCCAAGTCTAAAGAATGTGGAACAACTGTCTTTTAACAAAAAAGTCACTTTTTTCATCGGTGAAAACGGTTCGGGAAAATCCACTCTTCTTGAGGCAATTGCCATAAATATGGGCTTTAATGCCGAAGGCGGGACCAGGAATTTTAATTTTGCATCTCAGGAAACTCATTCGGCACTTTATAAGAGCATGACTTTGGTCAAAGGTGTAAAGCGGCCTAAAGATGGTTTTTTTCTCAGGGCGGAGAGTTTTTACAATGTTGCAACCGAAATTGACAGATTGGATAAGATGGCATTCAATCCTCTTATACATGTATACGGCGGCAAATCCCTTCATAATCAATCTCATGGAGAAAGCTTCATGGCACTTGTTCAAAACAGGTTTAAGGGAAAGGGCCTTTATATTCTGGATGAGCCGGAAGCTGCCCTGTCTCCCGCAAGACAGCTGTCCTTACTGGTATATATAAATGACTTGGCAAAGGATAATTCACAATTTATTATTGCGACACATTCGCCCATATTGCTGGCATATCCCGACTCCGATATTTTAATGCTGGATGACGGCGGAATAACAAAAACTCTTTATAAAGAAACGGATCACTACAATATAACCAGGCAATTTTTAAATAATCCCGAAAAAATGCTGGAATATTTATTTAATGAAATATGAAACTAAAAAGCTTCAAGTCTTCTTTGTTTTCTTAATTCACACCGCTTTTTGCCTGCTTCCCATTCCAGTTTTTCTTCCTCGGTTTCCGGAGTCAGACCCGGAACCCGGACAGGCTGGTCATTTTCATCCAATGCCACAAGGACAAGATAGGCACGGTTTATCATATACCGCATTCCATCAAGCTTTTCAACATAGGTGGATACCCGTACTTCCATGGAAGTATTCCCTACATAAGTAATCTGCCCTATGAGGAAGATTGTGCTGTTAACATAAGCAGCAGCCTTAAATTGCAGATTATCTATTGAAGCGGTGGTCACATTACAGCCGGAATGCCTTCTGGCTACCACAGCAGCAACAATATCAATCCATTCCATAAGTCTGCCTCCAAAAAGCCGGTTAAAGCCATTAATATGTTCGGGCATGATTATTTGTATTTGCTCTGTTTTTGAATCAGAAACTTTTTTATATATTTTTTTGTCCATCCTAACCTCCTAGCTGGGCACTTTTACGTATATTATATTTTCAACCAGCTGGCAATACAGCTGTTTTATATATAAGCATATACTAAATACTTTTAAATTTATACCCGGTTTCAATCAAAATAATCCGTTAGCTGCTCAGAGCAGGAAAAAAATTTACGGCTTTATTCTGATTTGACGAACTGAGAATAATTATCTATAATATTTTTTATTAATTTGTAACATATATTAATATCAGACCTATTTATATAGAGAATAAACACGAATGGAGTACCAAATTGAAATTTACAAGATATATTTTGACAATTGTTTTACCACTCCTGATTTTTTTATTTCTGGCTGTTAATGTTCTGAACAATAACATTCAGGCTTTTGATGCCTATGTTTATTCGATAGTTTCCAAAATTATATCTGAAAAAATGACCACTTTCATGAAATTCATTACTTTTCTGGCTTCACAACAGTTTTTGGGTATAATTTCCGTACTTATATTCTTGAGTATCTTTACTAAAAAGCAAAAGTATTCCTTCTATGCAGCAATGTCAATTATAAATATATCTCTTAGCTCAATAATCAATGTAGGATTAAAATGGTTAATCGACAGAAACAGGCCAGATATTTTAAAGCTGGTAGAGGTAACCGGGCTAAGTTTTCCAAGCGGACATTCAATGGCATCAATTAGTTTTTACGGGTTTATAATCTACCTGTGCAGCAGATTCTGTAAAGGTAAATATAAAAACCTGATTATTTTTCCGCTTGCCATACTGATTGTCCTTATCGGTTTCAGCCGGATATATCTGGGCGTTCATTATTCCAGTGATGTTTTGGGAGGTTTTTCTCTTGGGGTGTTTTGGCTCGGGGTATTTACTTTAATAATAGAAAAGGTACAGGAAAAACTTGTATGAATTACCTGTAAATAAAAAAATATGCAGTGGAGAAAATAAGGTAAAATACTTTTTTGAGGTGATAGCATGAAACGTATTTTACCTTATTTATTATGTGTCAGCTTGTTATTTAACATTTTTTTTGCAGTTCATAAAGTTAATGAAAGCAGACAGGTTATGCAGCAAAATAAATATTTGCTTACACAAGCGAATGGAAATCAAATTCAGGTCATAGCCAAAAGACCGTATATCAGAAGGGGGGAAGTAGGAGTCTTAGCCTTAAGATGTACTCCCAACAACAATTGCATGATTATATGCAGCTATAAAATAAGAGGCCAGGATTTTACAACCACAAGAAATATAGTTGCCGGTAATGACGGCAGTGTTCTCTGTACCTGGAAAGTCGACAAAAATACCGATACAGGCACCTACCAGATTGAAGTGGTCAGCGGAGGAAACCGGCTTGTTACAAACTATGTCGTTCAATAATGAAAAGGGAAAAACGGCTGTCTCATAATAGGACAATGCATTCATTCATGTATTGCATGCGTTTTGAGGCAGCCTCTTTTATGTCTGAAAATAGTATGCTAAAATAAGTAAGTGTACAATAGGTGAATGCACAATAAGTAAATGTACCATGTTTACTAAAGTCAATTACGGTCCAAAGCCTTCGCCTTCCAAGCGGATTATGCTTTCAAGCTGGCTTTGAACGCAGTTTGGGTTTGAATTTTGATTTTGATTCAGGAGGCTTTGGCCCCAAACCCAAACTATCGGCTGAAAGCCGATAGTAAATTGACTTTTAGGAGATTGTAATTATGCCGTTTATTAAATATAATAATTGGTGTTCATGAAAGAAGGTAGATCCGGATGAAATATGTAGATTTGTCACAGCCCATACATACAGGTATGCCGGTATACCCCGGAGACAGTGCGGTTATACTTAAGCATGACAGGCTCTACAGCAGGGATCATTACAATAACCACAGCCTTGAGGCCGGAATGCACGCAGGAACCCATATTGACGGAAGGATGCATCTGCTTGATGCTGACGAGTATATTGGAAATATGCCTCCCGAGCATTTCTGTGGAAGAGGGGGTATAATACGTTCTGAAAATGAGAGTGTTATTTCAATGAGGCCCGGTTATCAGGAAACTATTAAAGGAAAGGATATTATTCTGTTTCATACCGGAATGGACAAGTTTTATGGAAGTGAAAAATATTATTATGACCATCCTGTTCTGGACATTTCAATCTGTAAATGTCTTGCAGCCAACAAAATAAAGCTGATTGGAGTTGATATGCCATCTCCTGACAGAATTCCCTTCGAAATTCATAAATTTTTGCTTCAAAACAATATTTTTATATTGGAAAATCTCACAAATCTTGATTTGATATCTGAAGCCCATATATTTGAAGTATTTGCATTTCCGTTGAAAATCAATGCCGATTCCAGTATGGTCAGAGCAATAGCAAGAATTGACATTTAAACGGGATGAAAAATAAAAATAAGTGTTGACAATACCATACTTAGCTCTTATAATATAAAAGTGTTCGGGAAACAAATGCTCCAAAACGCTTGAAAATGCGCCATTAGCTCAGTTGGTAGAGCACCTGACTCTTAATCAGGGTGTCCCCGGTTCGAACCCGTGATGGCGCACCAGAAGACTTCTACAAAAGTAGAAGTTTTTTTATTGTCTACGAAAGTTTTAATTTTTTGCTGTCGGATAATGTAACAACTGTATGAAGAGTAATGATATTTTTAAGAAAATATTAACAAAAGTGGTCAACCCTATTGTGAGAGAGGAACATATTGGTTAAAATAGTTCTATAAAGTTACATAATAGTTACAGAAAAGTTACGTAAGTGTTTTATCAGTTTGAATAAAGGGAAAAAATCTTATGGATGAAAAATGGTGGAATAATGCCGAATTTTAAACATAATGCCATACAAATGGATGAAATAATTAATAAGACCATAAAGGCTCTTGATTCGGGTAAGATGGAAATAATTGAGATCGCGGAAAATTCCAGAAAAGAATGTTCTCGTCTTAAAGAAGAACTGGAAAGCTTAAAAATGCAGGTGGTCGGCAGTATTAACGAAATTGAAAATCTTGAATTTGCATTAAAGACAAGCAAGAAAAAGTTGTCCGATGTAAACAGGGAGTTTAAGAGATACAGCCAGGAAGATCTGGCGAAGGCCTATCAGTCGGCAGATGATTTGAGAGTAAAGCTCGCTGTAAAACGCGAACAGGAAAGCTTTTTGATAAAAAGGCGCAATGACCTTGAAATAAGGATCAGGGATTCTTTAAAGACCCTTGAAAGGGCCGATAATCTCATTGGACATGTAGGTATAGCACTGGAATACCTGAGCAGTGATCTGAAAGGCGTGGGAGAACAGCTGGATAATCTGCAGCAGAAACAATTCCTCGGACTGAGAATAATCGAAGCTCAGGAGGATGAGAGAAAGCGGGTTGCCAGGGAAATTCACGACGGGCCTGCACAGTCAATTTCAAATGCCGTAATCAAGGCAGAGATATGTGAGAGGTTATTGGAGAAAAATATTACAGAGGCCAAAACAGAACTTCAGAACCTGAAAAAGGTTATGAGAGACAGCTTACAGGAGGTCAGGAAAATCATCTATAACCTGAGACCTATGGCACTTGATGATCTGGGTCTATTGCCAACTTTAGAAAGATATGTTATTTCTTTTAAGGAGACAACTGGAATAAATGTAACATTCAAGTGCAGGGGAATAGATGAAGAAATAAAGCCGGTTATCTCACTTACGGTTTTCAGAATTGTACAGGAAGCGCTGAATAATGTGCTTAAACATTCAAAATCCAAGACAGCAGGTGTTGCTTTGGAGAAAATCGACAAGAAACTCAGTATCATCATATTTGACAGCGGTGTGGGCTTTGATACAAAAACCATACGTATGACTAATTCGGATTTGTCCGGAGGGTTTGGTCTTTTTAGTATGAAGGAGAGAGTTGCCTTGCTTGAAGGAGAATTTAACGTAGTGTCTGAAGAACAGAAAGGTACCAGAATAAATATACAAATACCACTCATTGACGAAGGGGAGGCACTCGTAAATGGATAAGATTAAAGTAATGATTGCAGATGATCATGCCATGGTGAGGCAGGGATTAAAAACAATTCTTGAGCTGGAGGAGGATATATGTGTTGTAGCCCAGGCTTCTAACGGCGGTGAGGCAGTGGATCTTGCAAAATCGCTTAAGCCCGATATTATTTTAATGGACATAAACATGCCCGTATTAAATGGGCTGCAGGCTATTAAAATGTTGAAGGAGGGAGATGACCGCTTCAAAATAATAGTTTTAACCTTGCATCAGGATAGAGAATATTTATTTAAAACCCTGCAAATGGGCTGTGAGGGATACGTATTAAAGGATGCCGAGTCATCGGTGCTGATTGAGGCAATAAGGAGTGTATACCTTGATCAGACCTTTATCCAGCCAAATATGACAAGTGAACTGGTTAAGGAATTTAACAGAGTTACGCTGTATGAGCATGACAGATCTTTGACAAACAATTTGACCACCAGAGAAATAGAGGTTTTAAAGCTTATAGCTGAAGGCATGATAAATAAAGAAATTGCAAAGAATCTTTACATAAGTGAAAAGACAGTCAAGAACCATATATCGAATATATTTAAAAAGCTTGATGTAAACGACAGGACACAAGCTGCCATTTATGCATTCAAACATAACATTAAGGCCTGATTTGACAGTTCCGGCTGCGGATTTTATTAAATTAAAGCATTAATAAATGTATTGACATTTGTACAATTTACATAGTATTATATTAATAATTTGAATAAAAGCTGCTGAGAACGGGAACAGTAGACTGTTAAAAATCCAAAGAGAGCTATTGTACGGTGAGAGATAGTGATTTTGAACGGTTGAAGCTCGCCCGGGAGCATTCCGGCTGAACATTCAGGCCGGAACGGTTTTCACCGTTATATGATTAAAAAGAGAATTCAATAACCCAATTAACTGATTGGTTGAATTAATTTGAGTGGTACCGCGGAATATGCTTTTCGTCTCAATCCTGAGATGAAGAGCTTTTTTATTGCCGTAATTTATCTGATTTAGACATTTATTATTTTTGGAGGTGCTTATATGCAAAAGCTTATTGAAATAACAGTTGGTGGAATGCTTGAGGAAATGGCAGAAAGATACCCCGGCCACGAGTGCCTTTTATACTCTGATCGCCCATTTAGAAAAACGTACTCGGAATTTAATTCCATATGCAACAGCGTTGCAAAAAGCTTTATGAAAATGGGTATTAAAAAAGGAGACCACGTAGCCATGTGGGCGACAAATGTTCCGGAATGGCTGATTACGCTTTTCGCTACTGCGAAAATCGGTGCTGTTCTGGTGACTGTAAACACAAATTACAAGATTTTCGAACTGGAATACCTGCTCAAGCAATCGGACAGCAATACTCTGGTTTTAATCGACGGCTTTAAGGATTCCAATTATATTCAAATATTAAATGAACTATGTCCTGAAATAAAGGATTCAAAACCGGGCGAGCTCAATATTGAAAAGTTTCCTTTCCTGAAAAATGTTATCAGCGTAAGTGAAAACAAATATCCGGGAATGTTCGGCTGGTCTGATATGTTAGACATGGGAAGTGATATTTCAGATGATGAGCTCTATGCAATAAGCAGCTCCCTTGACTGCCATGACGTTATCAATATGCAGTACACCTCCGGGACCACAGGCTTTCCTAAAGGTGTCATGCTGACACATTACAATATAATTAATAACGGAAAGTGCATCGGCGACTGTATGCACTTTACCCACGAGGACAGATTGTGCATTCCGGTTCCGTTTTTTCACTGCTTTGGTCTTGTACTTGCTGTAATGGCCTGCGTTACCCACGGAACCACAATGATACCCCTTGAATACTATCAGCCGCTAAAGGTTATGCAGACAATACAGCAGGAAAAATGCACCGCTGTATACGGGGTGCCCACCATGTTTATAGGTATACTCGAACATCCTGAATTTAATAATTATGACTATTCTTCACTGAGAACAGGTATCATGTCCGGTTCCCCATGTCCTGTAAAATATATGGAGCTGGTGGTGGACAAAATGAATATGAAAGATATCACCATTCCTTACGGGCAGACCGAGGCTTCGCCTGTTTGCACCCAGACCAGAATAGGGGACAGCCTGGAGCGCAGGGTTGCAACAGTAGGCCGTGCACTTCCATTTATTGAGTGCAAGATAGTGAACCCCGAGACAGGCAGGGATTTGCCTGACGGGGTACCTGGAGAGTTTGTTGCAAGAGGTTATAATGTTATGAAGGGTTATTACAAAATGCCCGAAGCCACGTCCCAGGCCATTGACGCAGACGGCTGGCTCCACACTGGTGACCTTGCCGTCAGGGATGAGCATGGCTATTACAAAATTACCGGAAGGATCAAGGACATGATTATAAGAGGCGGAGAAAATATTTATCCTAAGGAAATCGAGGAATTTTTGTACACGCTGCCTGAAATAAAGGATGTTCAGGTAATCGGTGTCCCATCCAGGGCGTACGGTGAAGAAATAATGGCTTGCGTTGTATTGAAGGAAGGCTGTACCATGACCGAAGATGAGGTTAAAAATGCAGTGAGGTTACATATGGCAAGGCATAAGACCCCTAAATATGTAAGCTTTGTTGACAGCTTCCCAATGACTGCAAGCGGTAAGATACAGAAGTACAAGATGCGTGAAAATGCCATAGTTCAGCTGGGCCTGCAGGATGAAGCCAGTATTGAGACGGCTTGATAATTACAGTTACAATTGATTTTTAGCAGTTTTATCTCAGCAATTGGGTCAGCTTGCCTTTACATTAGGTTGATACACTATTATAATTTATTAATAAGCTCATGATTGCCAGTCTAAAAAACTGGCAATTTGTTTTAATGTATAGAAATTTTAATTGTGGAGGAACAATGTCTTTTAGAGATGATTTAAAACAAAAAGTTTTGGTATTTGACGGTTCTATGGGAAGGATGCTTTTTGAAAACGGTCTTGGTGCCGGAACCTGTCCCGAAGAATGGAATTTGACGCATCCCGGGATATTAAGGAAGATATACAAGGGGTATGTGGATGCCGGTTCGGATATTATTCAGACAAACACCTTCCAGTCCCATAGTATAAAGTTGGAGGAATATGGACTTAAGGACAGGCATTATGAGATAAATTATCAGGCTGCAAAGCTTGCAAAAGAGGTTGCCGGCGGAAAGTGCTATGTTGCCGCATCTATCGGGCCTCTGGGTAAATTACTGGAGCCGTTCGGAGAGCTGACTTTTGAAAAGGCATATGATACCTTTAAAGATCAGATTATTGCTGTTGCGGATGGGGGAGCAGATATTATCAGTTTTGAAACCTTTACAGATATAAGCGAATTGAGAATTGCACTGCTTGCAGCAAAGGAAAATTGCAGCCTTCCTGCTATATGTTCCGTTTCCTACGAACAGAACGGAAGAACCCTGATGGGGACTGAACCCGGCATATGTGCCGCTATACTGCATTCCATGGGGGCTGATTTGATAGGCACTAACTGTTCCTTCGGGTCTGAATATATGATCGGGATAGCAGAAAGCTATGGAAAGACAGGGCTCCCCTTCAGTGTAAAACCAAATGCCGGGCTGCCGGAAATAGTTGACGGCAAACAGGTATACAAGGAAACACCCGAAGGCTTTGCAGGGTTTGTACCCGTTTTTTTGAGGAACGGTGCAAGACTGCTGGGCGGCTGCTGCGGTACAACCCCTCAGTATATAGCGGAGATTGCAAAACTGGTCAGGACATCTGAGGCTGAAAATAAAGACTTTACAGGCGTAGAGCCCGATATTGATTACCTCACTTCGGCTTCACAGAAGATAGCCTTTTCAGCCATAGGCGCCGCCGGGCCGGGGAGGATTGATGTCAGCACGGATACGGCATTAAGAGATTCTTTGAAGGCTGGGGATATAGGTGCTGTTACCGATGCCGCAATGGATCTTCTGGATGAAGAGAGCGATATTATAATAGCAGATGCAGACCTGGAGAATTCAGAGGACTCTCTGCTGCTGGCAAAGGTTGTCAAGGAAGCACAAACGTATCTGAAGCAGCCTTTTATCTTAAAATCCAACAATATAAAATTGCTTGATGCCGCACTGAGAGTTTATAAGGGAAGGGCGGGATATATATCAAATATTCCCAAGGCGGCTGAAATGTTTAAAAAATACGGTGCTGTTGATTGCGGAGGCTTTTTAATCAATGAAAAATAGTTTTATTATATCACTTGTGGGGTTTCTGATTGAGAAGGAATATTTCAACTTGATAAGTCCTGAAACAGGGGAATTGGATTTCAGCAGCGGTACTACAAGCCTTATAAAGGACTTTCACGGTACTTCGGTCCTGCTTGAAATTATTGATGCAGATAGGATGGACACCCGGCAGGTAGTCATGTCCATGGAGCATGGAACTGCTCTTATCAATAATATAAACGGCCAGAATGCTACCATGTTCAAGCTGTTCTTATTTGAAAATCAACCGGATACTGAAAAGCTTGAGATTATATCGAGGGGACAGGCGGAAATTACTGCAGAAAGAAAGTTCTTAAGGGCATTTTCGGTAAATTGTTCAGAAGGTACAATTCAGAAGCATTTTACCGTACCGGCCTTTGATGCCAATATCGTCAGGACGGTAAAGGGATTTTTTTCAAAAAAGCTTGATAAAAGCGGAGCTACGATTGAAGATATTCATAGTCTTCTTGAAAAACGTAAAAAAGACTATGAAATACAGCTAAAGGTAAAAAAGCCCTGGCTGACTTATGGGCTCATAGTTATAAATATTATTGTATGGCTGATAATCAAACTTGTATCCATAAAGAGCGGACAGAGCTATTCCAATCTTCTGGATCCTTTTGGAGCAAAAATCAATTCATATATATTGCAGGGACAATATTGGAGGTTTTTTACCCCCATGTTTTTACACGCCAATGAAATCCATCTGGCTGTGAATTGCTACTCGTTATTTATTGTCGGTTCACAGGTTGAGAAGCTTTTCGGACGGGGACGCTTCGCATTTATATATCTGTTTTCGGGCATACTTGGCAATATTGTGAGCTTTGCCTTTTCAATAAATGCTGCTGTGGGGGCGTCAGGAGCCATATTCGGATTGATGGGTGCAATGCTGTTTTTTGCTTTCAAGCGGCCGTCTCTTTTAAAAAGCGGTTTTGGAGCAAACCTGGTCACTACTGTGGTCATAAATCTTGTCTATGGCTTTATGAACAGTCAAATAGATAATAATGCGCATTTGGGCGGGTTTGCAGGCGGTTTTTTAACTACCGGCATAGTATATAATTCAAAGCAGGAAACCTCAAGGGACAGGCTTGTGAAAGCTGTGTCTCTTATAATGGCTGTAATTATTACAATAGCAGCTGCACTGTATGGATTTACCAATCAGAACAACAAAATCGTTCCAATGCTGACAGAACTGCAGACCTTTGAAATACAGGAAAATTGGGCACAGGCTGAAAAGTTGGGAGAAAATATTATGGATTTAAAACCTTCCAGCAAAAACATCCGTACAAGTGTGCTTTGGAGCATTACAAGAGCTGAGATCAATCAGCGGAAGTATCAAGAGGGAATACCGCATGCAGAGCAGCTTGCAAAAATCAGCCCTGTTGACGGCCACTTTCTGCTGGGATTTATGTATTTTAATTCGGCACAGTATGACGCTGCCCGTGAACACCTTCAGAAAGCCAAGGAACTGGAATCCCCATATATTGATACAATTAACCAGATGTTATCCAAAATTGAAGCACCGGCTAAATAAATAATTAGCGTTTTTAACCGGCTTCCTATTTCATAAAGTTGCCCTGGTGTATCAGTTGATTCTATTTTAAATGTATCTGTAAAGCAAAACAAAAACAAGATAATTTAATAAAAAATATGTGGGGAATATTTCCACGGAGCATATTGTCTATAGCATATATTATATAATGTAGGTGGAAGCTTGGACTGGTTTTAATGACATCCATTTGGGTAAAAGCACAAAAGTTAATAAGGAGGTTTTGTTATGAAGAAATTTGTTAGCTTAGTATTGATTCTGTTTCTACTGGCCTCTGCAATTCCGTGTTTTGCGCAAGAAGTTGATTCAACAAATGTTCAGCTGGTACCGTTGGAACTCCCCACCACACTATTCAGTTTTGCCTCGGATACCTATCACAACGGGCCTACTTTCACAGGTTTCGGCGGTAGTAATACTTTCAGCAGCAAAGCTGAAGTAGACCTGATGGTTGATTTGAACAATGATAATTATGGAGGTACGGTGACATTCTTATCAAATCTCAACTTGAAAGCCGAAGCCTACGATTATCAAGTATACCATATCGGTCCACAATACCTGCATGTATGGAAGGTCTATTCCGAAATGCTATTTACACATGTCAACCCCGGCGTAAATGCAGACATTCTGGGTATTGGCTTTAAAGAGGGAGTATTGACCAGTTGGTCTCCAAACCCATACACACTGGGTGAGACCATGACTCTGCAAGATTCTCAAAGCGCGGATCAAAGCATATATATGAATTCACTCCCTCTGCTTAAGGGCATAGGAGCTCCTCAGGAGTATCTGTCAAATTCCAAGGATTTGTCATTTACCTTTACGAATGTCCGCTCAATCGCAGATAACGGTAATCCCAACAATTTAGTGAATTTAAGCAAGGAAGGAATATTCAAGGATGATTGGAAAGCAGAAGGCAGCTTTTCGGCATCAGCATCCCTTAAATAGCAATTGATAAACACAGCTGTTCGTTTTAAGGCTTAATTAGTTAAGGCTTCCTACCGCGAATGGATGTAAACTGCTGATTCACTGAACTTTCCGTTCACTCTTCAATTAAACATTTATAACAGATATTAATAAACTGCTTTTGGTAAAACAGAAGCAGTTTTTATTTGTGCAGCAGCAGTAAAAACCCTTTTGGAAAGTATTGGTGACATTCTGCTTAAGTAGTCTGTAACATCGGTCTAATCCTGAGAAAATTTTCCCCGCCGGACAATACGTCTTAGATGTTACAGACCGGCTATTCTTTTATCATCCCGGCAAAGTATCTGTGAAAGCTCAAGTCGGCCGTCAGTTCGGGATGGAAGGACGTTGCCAGCATATGTCCCTGGCGGCAGGCGACAATGTGTTCATCCAGCTTTAATAAAATTTCAATCTGAGGGGAAACGTCCACCACATAGGGTGCCCTGATGAATACCAGAGGTATTTTGCCGGCTGACAGCCCGGGCAGATCCACACTGGTGGTAAAGCTGTCCAGCTGCCTTCCGTAAGCGTTTCTCATAACTTCTATATCCATTGCCTCAAGATATCTTCTCTCATCATTGGCGATGTTTTTGGCCAGAATAATCATGCCTGCACAGGTACCCCATACCGGCATTCCGCTCTCTATGCGGACTTTAAGCGGGCCGGTAAGCTCAAAGTCGGCCAGCAGCCTGCCGATGGCAGTGCTTTCGCCACCAGGGATAATAAGTCCGTCTATGTATTCGATATCACTTTTATATTTTACAAGGACAGGTTCTACATTCTCTACCCGGCCCAGCATCTCGAGATGTTCCTGAACCGCCCCCTGCAGGCCTAGCACTCCTATTTTTTTCATAAAAATTTCCTTTCGTGAGCAACATTGATTATATGTTTTGAAGAAAAATTGAGGACTTTTCCAATGGACTGATGCAAAACATATAAACATACAAATTGAATGGGAAGATTGTAAAAAGAAAGAAATTTCATTTTACAATCTTTCCTTTTTACCAGCCTCTCGATGCAAGGAGGCTGTTTCCCGATAATTCTCTCACATCTATGGAATCCATGGCAGTACCCAGCTCTTCAGATACTTCTGCAATAACGGCCGGATCGTTGAAGTAGGTTGTAGCCTTTACTATTGCGCGGGCTCTCTTCTCCGGGTCCGAGGATTTGAAAATGCCTGACCCCACAAAAACGCCGTCACAGCCCAGCTGCATCATGAGAGCCGCGTCGGCAGGTGTAGCTATACCGCCGGCAGCAAAATTGATGACAGGAAGCTTGCCGTGCTCATGGACATAGACCACCAGATCGTAGGGTGCGCCAAATTCTTTTGCAATAGTCATAAGTTCCTGCTTTGAGGCGCTTTGCACCTTGCGCATTTCGGAAGTGACGGTCCGCATGTGCCTTACGGCTTCCACCACATTGCCTGTGCCAGCTTCACCTTTTGTTCTTATCATAGAGGCGCCTTCGCCTATTCTTCTTAAGGCTTCACCAAGATTTTTGGCACCGCAGACAAAGGGTACTTTGAAGGCATGCTTATCTATATGAAAATCTTCATCGGCAGGAGTGAGAACTTCACTTTCATCTATGTAGTCAATTGACAGGGATTCCAGTATCTGAGCCTCAACAAAGTGGCCTATGCGCACTTTAGCCATGACAGGGATGGACACCGCGCTTTGTATTTCCTTGATCATTTTTGGATCGGACATTCTGGCAACTCCCCCCATTTTTCTGATGTCGGAGGGGACTCTTTCAAGAGCCATAACAGCAACAGCACCGGCCTTTTGGGCTATCTCGGCTTCTTTTGCGTTTACAACGTCCATTATTACTCCGCCTTTAAGCATTTGTGCCAGGTTTTTGTTTAATTCATATCTTTCAGTCATTGCAGCATTCTCCTTTACATATTAAAGAATTTTTATTATACTAAATTGTATCGAAACAATTTAGATATATTTCATTGAAATTTTGTATATTCTTACATAAGGGAGTCAATAAGTCAATATATTTAATAAGATAATGGAGGAAAAATGAATATTGTAACGATACAATTCAAGAATGACAAGCAGCCTAAGTATTTACAGCTATTCGAACATATTAAAAAATTGATAACCGCAGGTGAATTAAAACCCGGAGAGAGGCTTCCAACCGTCCGGAACCTGTCCCATAGCCTGAATATAAACAATATTACGGTTGTAAATGCATATAAGCAGCTGGAAATCCATAAATACATAACTGCTAAAAAAGGAAGCGGCTATTTTGTCTCAAATATAAAGATACAGAAGGAAGATACACTTTCCTCCGGTGATCTTGGAATGTCAATTGCTCCTGATACAATAAACTTTGCCAGTGCCACGCCGCATCCATCCATTTTCCCGGCAGAATCCTTCAAGGAATGCATAATCGAAGTTCTTGAAAGAGACAGGGGCTTTGCCTTCGGATACCAGGAGAGCAATGGATTTATGCCTTTGAGAAACTCCATTCGTGAATATCTCATAAAAAAGTATAATATCAGAGCAGGAGATGAGGAGAATTTGCTGATAGTCTCGGGGGCACAGCAGGGAATTGACCTTGTGGGAAAGGCATTATTAAATCCGGGGGATTATGTCATTACTGAAAACCCCACTTATGACGGTGCCGTTGCCGTATTCAAATCAAGGGGAGCCCGTGTGGTGGGGGTCAACATGGAGGAGGATGGCATTGATTTGATTGATCTGGAAAAAAAGATCAGAATATGCAAGCCCAAGCTCATATACCTTATGCCCTGCTATCAAAATCCCACAACAGTGAGCTACAGCCGGCAAAAATTGCATCAGGTCCTTCAGTTGATTAAAAAGTACAATATTTATGCGGTAGAAGACGATTCCATGTCAGAGCTTAATTTTGACGATGGGGAGTTGGCAACATTAAAGTGCCTGGATAAAGAGAATGCCTATGTAATTTATTTGAAAAGCTTTTCCAAAATACTTATGCCGGGATTGAGGGCGGGGTGTATGATAATTCCCGATACTTTAGTGAAGGATTTCACTAAAATCAAACACAACAGTGACTTATCGTCATCCGGGCTTATACAGAGGGCTTTAGATTTATATTTCAGAACAGGAAAATGGGAGGAACACCTCCAGTATATGAAAGAGATATACAGGGGAAAATATGAGTTTATGCTGGCCCAGCTCGAAAGATTGGAGAAGTTGGGGGTTAAATATCACAGGCCCAACGGAGGATTGTATTTCTGGATCAGCCTGCCTAAGCAGCTTTCGGCACAGGACATTTATAATGAATGCAGGGCAAACGGATTGGTGCTGATACCTTCGGGAGTTTTTTACGAACTGGATAATAAAAGCAAGGACAGAAGTCTAAGATTGAGCTTTGCATCCTCAAACATTGAAGAAATAAGGTGCGGTATGGAAGTTCTGGAAAAGTGTCTGGATGTGCAAACCAGGACATTCTAAATAATACCTGCTGTTGACATTATGTAATTACATGTAGATTAACGGGGGAAATCTCTTTTTTAGAAATAAGTTTCCCTTGTAATATTTTCTGAACAGATTATGTGTAAGGCCATAGTCAATTATAACAGGGGTTCCGTTAATAAAACCCCAACTGGATGCCCGCCGAAGATCACCCGTACCCAGATCATTATTTTTTAAATCTGCGTAGAGATTGTTTACTTTTAACAATGAATTAATATTATTAACTTTATAGTAGGAATAAACTGTTCTAATTTTCCTGATCCTTTTTGCCCGGGCCATGATCAGAAGCCTGTTGTCCTCAGAAATATAGGGTATTTCGGCAAAAAGCCGGGAGCTGCTGCTGTTATAAATATCGTATTCGGTTTTGTTTTGCTCTATACCACGGATATCTTTTGCAACTTTTACAACATATCCGTTATTCATACTGAACACCCGCCTGCAGGAGCCAAAACCAATAAGCCTGTATTCACTGTTTTTAATTTTATTTAGAATATCCTGATAATTATAGTCCATATATCACACAATAATTTTTAATCATACTATAGGATATTAGCCGAATGTCAGGTGTGTTACAATAAATAAAAACATATAAAAAAGCATACAAAAAGCATTGTTTTGACCTTGACGAATATTTTCTGTTGATGTATGATAATTTATAAACTACAAAGTCGGTTTTATTGGCTATGAACAATAAATTGGCTGATAAATAAGATAATATTATAAATATGATGACTGGAAAGAGTAGAAGGCAATTGGCTTCAAAGAGAGTGGACATTTGGTGGGAGTTCACAGGTTCAAGCTTTTGAAAATCATCCATGAGTTGCAGCCTGAATGAAACGTAGGTAAGGTGTGCCGGTGACGAGCCGTTATAGAATGAAGTGATTATTGTCACGTTTTA
>JAFABO010000059.1 GCA_023426005.1 Bacillota bacterium
AGGCATTGGATTTCTGGAACAGCTTAAAGCCTGAGACAGCACCTCTTTCGACCTTCTCATACTCAAGTGAAAATGTAAAGGCTGAAAAGGCGGCAGTAGAAAAGGTTATGACCGATGAAGTGATTCCATTGTTCTTCGGTGCAAAGCAGAGTGAGGAAGACTATGACAGGGTTATTAAAAACCTTAAAGCTGCCGGTATCCAGAAGATATTAGATGATACCCAGAAGCAGATAGACGATTTTGCGGCAAAAAATAATATTAAATAGGATATAGTTATTACACACACAAATAAAAGAGAAAAAACAAAACCCAAGGTGCCCGGAGCCTTGAGTTTTGTTTTTTATTTGCGTGCAGAAGAAGTTGTTCTGGACGCCAGCTTCCCTATTTTGGCGGTTTACACACCTTGCATGCAGTATAGCCGTTCTTTTTGGCATCGCTTAAACTTATTGAAATTTTACTTTTTTTAAGATACCTGCAGTTCGAACGGTGATATTTTTCACCAGTTTTTGTTATGTAAACGGTTACCGATTTCTTATTGCTTGACGCCAAACGGTCGGTCTGCAGGGAACTTGATATATTGGATGTTTGCGCTTCCGGATTATAAATGTGATTGTCGGCTGAAATCGGTGCTGTGGTAAGTAAAAGCAATGCGGCCAATAAGCCCAGGATTATTCTTTTAATTCTGTTCATGTCTGTTACCTCCTATATATACCATTTTAAACCTGTAAATAAAATATCGCAATAAGTGTGGATTTCTTATGTTGACTCATGATATAATTATTCTCTGGAGGGCTGTAATTATGGAAGAAATTTTAAAAGAGATACTTTCACAAATGCAGGTTATGTCCAGCAAGTTACAGAGTGTAAGTAATAAGCAGGATGAAACCAATAATAGGCTTACCAAGATGGAAACATTAATTGAGAATTCAGTAAATGTTAAAATTCAGGCATTATTTGAGGATAGAGAAACAATACATAATAAGCTTGATAACATTGCCAATGAAGTAGCAACTATTAAAGAACAAATTACATACCATGATATGAAAATTCAAATTTTAAATGACAAGACAAAAGCTATCTGACCGGTAGCTTTTTATTTTTGTTCAATTCTTATTCCCATAAGTAAACTTATGCCGCTTCACTCTCCAAAAAGGTGTGGGTTTCTTATATTGACTCATGATATAATTATTCTCCGGAGGGCTGTAATTATGGAAGAAACATTGGACCTCATACTTGAGAAGCTGGGAAAGCTGGATAAACTCGAGGCCGATATCAACACTTTAAAAACTGAAGGCAAGGTTACACATCAAAAGTTAGACATGATCATTGATGAAGTAGCAACTATTAAAGAACAAATTACATACCATGATATAAAAAATTCAAATTTTAAATGACAAGACAAAAGCTATCTGACCGGTAGCTTTTTATTTTTGTTCAATTCTTATTCCAGCATATCAAATCACTGCAAATATGCCTTACCCACTATCAATTCCAGAATAAATTCAGTATAATATATCTGTTTAAACTTACATTAAATGCTGTTAGTTTGTTGTTACATTTACTGTTATATACATACTGTATTGGAGAGGAAGAACATGGGAAAATATACGCTGGATATGAAAAAGTATGCTGCTCTTGGAAGAGCGGTATCCGCAGAAAGTTCGGTTTTATTAAAAAATGATGCACAGGCATTGCCTGTAAAAAGCGGTGAGACAATTTCTGTCTTTGGCAGGATACAGTTCAATTATTACAAAAGCGGGACAGGCTCGGGCGGAATGGTTAATACGAAATATGTCACAGGCATTTTGGAGGCTTTAAAGGCCTGTGATGATATTTCTATAGATGCGGAACTGCTGGGTATATATGAAAAATGGGTTGAGGAGCAGCCTTTCGACCAGGGCAAGGGCTGGGGAAAGGAACCCTGGTCACAGCAGGAAATGCCCCTGACAGATGAAATAGTGGAAGCTGCTGCAAAACGCTCGGATATTGCCATAGTCATAATCGGACGTACCGCCGGAGAAGATCAGGATAATAAGGCTGAAAAGGGAAGCTATCTGCTCAGTGACCTTGAAGAGGAAATGCTGCAAAAGGTGTGCCGCCATTTTAAGCGTACTGCGGTTGTGCTGAATGCGGGCAATGTTCTTGACATGAAATGGGTCGGAAAGTATGAGCCGCAGGCAGTGCTCTATGTATGGCAGGGCGGGATGGAAGGCGGAAACGGTGCTGTGGATGTGCTGACAGGCAAGGTCAATCCCAGCGGGAAGCTCCCGGATACCATTGCCGGCGATATTTCGGATTACCCTTCCACTGAAAATTTCGGAGATGAGAACGAGGTTTTCTACGCCGAGGATATTTATGTGGGTTACCGCTATTTTGAAACCTTTGCGAAGGACAGGGTGCTGTATCCCTTCGGATTTGGGCTGTCCTATACCGAATTCACCGCCGGAGCCACAAGCTTTGAAGTCCATGAGGAAAAGGTCTCTCTTTCTGTAGAAGTAACCAACAGGGGGGAAATGGCAGGCAAGGAAGTTATACAAATATATGTATCCGCCCCCCAGGGGAAGCTGGGAAAGCCTGCCAGGAGTCTTGCGGCCTTTGAAAAGACAAAGCTGCTGCAGCCGGGAGAAAAGGAAGTACTCAGCTTCACCTTATTCAAGAAGGATATGGCCTCCTATGATGACGGCGGCTGCACCGGATGCAAGTCATGTTATGTCCTGGAAGCGGGAAACTATGTCATATATGCAGGAAGTGATGTCAGGAGTGCCGGCCCGGCAGGAAACTTTGAGATAGAGAAAACAGTTGTTACCGAACGCCTCCAGGAAGCGATGGCTCCCGTAAAACCCTTCAAGAGGCTGAAAGCTGTTGGGACAGCTGAAGGAATTGATACCGGCAGCGGAATCGCAAGGGCGGAGGAGGAGGTACCTCTCCGCACCATCAATTTGCCGGAGAGAATTAAAGCCAATCGTCCTGACGGTATACCTTATAAGGGAGACCGGGGAATCAGGCTGGAGTCGGTGTATGACCGAAAGGCGGACATGGAGGATTTCCTGAGCCAGCTTTCGGATGAGGATCTGGCATGCCTGGTCCGCGGGGAAGGCATGTGCTCTCCAAAAGTAACGCCCGGAACTGCTGCCGCGTTCGGAGGTGTGACCGAAAACCTGCAGAAATTAGGCATTCCGGTGGGTTGCTGTGCCGATGGCCCTTCAGGTATACGCATGGACTGCGGGACGCTTGCCTTCAGCCTGCCCAACGGGACTGCTGTGGCGGCAACCTTTAATACGGGGCTGGTAGAAAAATTATTTGAAATGCTGGGTCTTGAGCTTCGAAAAAATCAGATAGATACTCTGCTTGGGCCCGGCATGAACATACACCGGAATCCTCTGAACGGGAGAAATTTCGAATATTTTTCAGAGGATCCCTTACTGACGGGAAAAATAGCGGCAGCCCAGCTGCGCGGCATGCACCGCTACGGAACTACCGGAACCATCAAGCACTTCACTGCCAATAATCAGGAGTTCAGGCGCAGCTTTATAGATTCCGTCATCTCGGAAAGGGCACTCCGGGAGATTTATTTAAAGGGCTTCAAAATCGCTGTTGATGAAGGACATGCCTTTCTGGTGATGTCCACCTATGGATCCTTGAATGGGTTGTGGACGGCCGGAAACTATGATCTTCTAACCACTGTGCTCCGGAAGGAGTGGGGGTTCGACGGATTGGTCATGACCGATTGGTGGGCAAAGATCAATGATGAGGGTGAGGATGGACGCCTGGACAATACTGCGGCCATGATAAGAGGGCAGAATGACGTATATATGGTTGTGAGCGACTCCCTGACCAACAGCGGCAGGGACAATACGCTGGAAGGCCTGGAACGGGGAACTGTTACCCGCGGAGAACTTCAGAGAGCCGCTGGAAATATATGCAGGGCACTTATGAGACTTCCTGTTATGGACCGGTATCTTGGAAGGCTTTCAGAGGAAGAAACTGCAGATATGTGGCAGGCGGAGTCGGAAGAAAAGTCAAAGCCCGACCTCAGCTGCATTCCGGTCGGCGGCCAGCTGATTATTGATGTCTCGAATGTTAATACCGACAGGGGCTCTGACGCAATGTTCGGACTTGAATTATCAAGTCAAGGCATTTACACTCTGAGTTTTAAAATCAGAGCTATCTCTTCCGAACTTGCACAGCTGCCCATGTCAATATTTATAAATCAGCATCTGATAAAGATACTGACTATTAACGGGTCGGCAGACGGTGAATGGATAAACAGCTCCCTGGAAATAGGCCCTTATAGAAGCAAATATGCCTATCTGAGACTGTTTTTCGGTCAGAGCGGTATGGAATTGGGCGAGCTTAAGATAACCTATAAAGGGGAATAGGCTGCCCATCGGCAATTTTTCAGATAGAATTTGACTATAGCTGATTAGTGGCTTGAGACCGCTCGTTTCAAGGTTTATAATGAGATTGTACACAATTGTGTGCAACGGTATCCGGAACCGAATCCTATATGAAAGGAGTGGTTTGCATTGAAGACTATAATGGGGGTGGCCGCCGTTTGACGGCCCGGGGTGTTCAGCCTGAAAGGGTTGAGCGCCCTTTTTTAAAACCTGTGATCATAAACGGTTATAGCAGTTCTTTGTCTTGACTGCTGACGAAATCACATAATAGAATAAGAATAGGAATAACTATTCGTTTTTTTCGAAAATTCTAGTGAAAGGGAGTGTTGAAATATGATTAGTATATTTAGTAATGAGGTGGCCTTTATATAACTGAATATATGTGAAAGGCGCTGCTGTTCTAAAAACCAATTGTTTTATTGGTCTTTTTGTGTGCCTTTTGCAGCAAACAACCTGTAATAACCCTAAAACCGATTATTTATTTGTCAGAGCTGAAGTACGGTATGGTTATCGTACTTTTTTCATGTCCGCAGGGGTTGTTCTCTGCGGTTTTTTTGTAACATTTAATACGCATATTGAGGAGTGAATTTTCTTGATAAAATATAAAAATGCCAAAACAGTTCTTCCTGAGTGTCTGTTAAGGGAACTTCAGCAATATGTCAGAGGGGAAATGATATATGTCCCAGGTGATGATTCATCGCGGGCCGGCTGGGGAGAAGCAAACGGAACCAGGGAGAAATACATTATAAGGAATAATGAAATCATAATGCTTTATAAAAGCGGTGTCAGCAAGGAGGAAATTGCCGACAGCTATCACCTTTCCGTGTACAGCATCAAAAAGATAATACAAAATAGGGGAGCTGCCTCGAAACTAAAATAATTGAAATACATACATATGAAAAAAATATTGTACTGCGCACTATAATCATAGTAAATCATGTATTGCAATTTATCGTTCCGCGGCACGCTTCTCACAGCTCAAAGGAGTTGCGGCCGTAGTTCTGGCGGAATTCCAAAGGTGTCATACCTGTAAATTTTTTAAATACATTGTTGAAATGATTCTGATAATTATATCCCAGTGCAAATGAAATTTCCTGTATGGATTTATTTGTGAATATCAGCAGGTTTTTTCCTTCCTCCACCCGTATAAGGTTTATATTGTCCAGCAGTGATAAATTAGTCTCTTTTTTTATCAGACTGGACAGATAGACCGAATTGAGATTTACATATTCAGCCAGTACAGTAAGAGTGATTTTTTCTTTATAGTGGTTTTTAATATATTGCATTACACGCTTTATATGAAGTGAATAATTGCTGCTGTTTGAAACTGAAACCAGGTACGCCAGGGTTTCAATGGTATATGCAGTTTTTAAAATAATCTCCTGGGGCTGCTTCATATTGACAACACTTGCAGAAAAACTCTCAATCAATCCAATTACCCTTTTATAAGGTGCATTTCCCAGGATGGCAAAAACACATGAGACGGCACATAGCACTATGGATTTATTTTTTAATATCCGGAAATTGTCGTCGATGACCCTGGTATCCCATAAAAGATTTGAATGGCTGTTCAGCAAATCTACGATGTCGTCCATATTTCCCTGTATGATCTTATCTTTCAATTTAAGGCAAAAGGCATAAAGTGCGTTATACTCGTCATTTTCCGATATGTTTGTAGTGTGCTCCTTCAATTTAGCCGGCAGTGCCGTAACTTTAATATCATTATTTCCGTATTCCTCGCGGACAGGAGAATACCAGCTGTTTTCCTCCGATTCGCTCAAAATCAGCAAAAGCTGGCCAAGGTGATAAAGTCTTTCTTCAGAGACAATGGGCAAGGTCCTTATCAGATTTTCATATTTAACTTTTTTATGGAGAGGTAAGGATTTGTTAGCGGAGATATCCTCAATTTTTTTTGTATCCGGGATATATGAGAGCATGGGTCCGGCAACATAGGCAGCTTTGATTGTTTTTTCACTGCTGATGGGTACGACAATGTACGCCAGGTATCCTTTTGTGCGATATGTATTTATATTCTTTGAAAACTCGGCCGGCTGCAAGAATAAATCCTTAAGAAAGCGGGATATTTCTTCAAAGTCGGCGTATTCCAGAATGCCTGTGTAATCGAAATTCTCGGAAAACAAGGTGGGGGGTGAATCGGGATCTTCAATGTACATAACGGGTACCTGAGTAGTCCCGGTATAGTTGCCGATTATTTTGCCTATTGTACTTTTTTCGTGCATAATTATTCCTTTCTTATGGGTAAATGTACAAAAGTACATTAATTAAATGTAAAAAATCTTTATTTCATATATGTATTATAATATACAAAATGCTACAATGGTTACAATATTTTAACTATATGTGACAATATTTTATGTTCAAAGATAGATTTTCCTGGGGAGTTTGATATGACTAAATTACGGGTGAGTGTATTTGATTGCAGATGCGGTGATGTTATTGCCAGGGATGTGATCAGCGACAAAGGATTGATTTTGGCTGCAGAAAATTTAGTACTGAATGATTTCATTATTTCAAAATTAAAAACTATCGGCATAACCTCTGTATGGATATTTAAAGATTCGAGTCGCACATATAGATATTACGAAAAAAAGGAAAAGATGGTTGCAGGGTATAAGGAAACAGTTTTGTCGGTAAAACAGGTTTTTAATAAAATCGCAGCTGGAAAAAGGTTTGAATACAAGGAAATAACACGTATTGCGGAATCAATTTATAATGATCTGGATGGTATAGACATTATTATACAATACATGAATCAGCTTAAAGGGTATGATGATTACACTTATTCACACAGCGTGAATGTAGGTTTTTATTCAATGCTTATCGGGAGGCGGCTCCACATGCAGGACTCAAAACTGATTGACCTGATAGAGGCCGGACTGCTGCACGATATAGGCAAAATGAAAATAGACAATGAACTTCTCAACAAGAGAGGTAAGCTGACCGATGAAGAATTTGAAATTATCAAAACCCATAGTTATCTGGGTTTCGAGATACTCAACGGATCCTCGCATTTTGGAATAGATATAAAGAATGCTGTTCTTATGCATCATGAGAGGATAGATGGTTCCGGATATCCAACAGGCGCAAGGGATGAGGAGATAGGAGAATATGCCAAAATCGTTGCCATAGCGGATGTATATGATGCTATGACCTCGGATCGTCCGTATAAGAAGAAGGTAACACCTTTTGAAGCCTTCAACATGTTTCTTACTTCAGGACTTAGCACATTCGACACATTGGTATTGCACACATTTCTGGTGAATTTTTCAACCCATCTTGTGGGAGCTAAGGTACAGCTTGATACGGGAGAAGTAGGTGAAATTGTATATATACCTCCTCATGAAATTATTAATCCTATCGTAAGGGTGGGTTCGACTTTCCTGAAGATAACGAGGAATGGAAGTCCCCAGATTGTAAACTTTGTATAAATGGTATTTAGAAGCCCCAAGTGACCTGTAGGGAAGTGTCCAGAAATGGCCTTCTTTATGGGTTTTTATTTTTCATGGCAAAAGCAGCCACTGTAAAGGTTGATAAATAATCTGTGTACAATTTGTTTTTAAGGGAGTGATATTGACGGTGAAGTTTTCGTAGGCGGCACTGATTTCTTCCAGGTTGATGACAAAATCACAGGTGCCGCTCTCGCTGACAATATAGTCTTGAGATTATGATCACATATTGAAAAATTCCTAGGTTCCCCAAAAGTTTGATAAAGTCTGCCAAACTGAATATAATTATAAGTGTAGAGCTACGGAAGTAGAATAATTTCAAGTTTGGGAGGAAAATGACATGAAATTTTGCTGGACTACCATAAAGGTAACAAATATGGAGAAATCCCTTCGATTTTATCAGGAAATAGTGGGGCTTCCTGTAAACAGGCATTTCGGTGCGGGTACGGATATGGAACTGGCTTTTTTGGGAGAAGGGGAAACACAGGTTGAACTTATTTATAACAAAGGTGTAAATGAAGCAAACCTTGGGAAGGATATATCACTCGGCTTTGAAGTTGAGTCGCTCGATGAGATGATGTCCTTTGTAAAAGAAAAGGGAATAGCTGTTCACAGCGGACCTTTTCAGCCAAACCCGCATGTGAAATTTTTTTATGTGACAGACCCTGATGGTCTGAAAATACAGTTTATAGAAAATATGTAGATGAATTTTGCAGGTATTCTTTTTCATTAAATAGCTAAAGATAGTTACACATAGAAAGTTGGAGGTAACATTTTATGGCAGAGAAGGAACAGCCTGATCAAAGAAAGTCAAGAGTAAGAACCGGAGAAGGTCAAATACCCGGTCCGGGCCAGAAGGTCAATGACAACACTGACCATTCACATAAAAAGTCCTGATATACATGTAAAGCTCTTTTTAGTTAAATAAAGCTTGCCAATATGACAGAATGTGATAAAATATTTCCTGTGTTTTATGAGACGAAAGGTCTATGCCCACTTTATTTTCATTCCATATTTGATTGAATAATCAAATATGGAATGGTTAATATAAAAGTGAGGAGAAAGTACAGGAGGAGAGCTAACATGAGTTTTTTTGAAAAACAGTTCCGGTTAAAGGAAAGCGGAACCAATGTAAAGACTGAGTTCGTAGCCGGGTTAACTACTTTCTTTACAATGGCGTACATTATTTTTGTAAATCCTTCAATTTTGGGACAAACAGGTATTCCAAAGGGCGGAGTATATGTTGCTACCATACTCGCAGCTGTGATAGGTACACTGGTTATGGGGTTGTTTGCCAACGTCCCCTATGCACAGGCCCCAGGTATGGGCCTGAATGCTTTTTTCACATTTACGGTGTGTTTCGGGCTTGGATACAATTGGCAGCAAGCGCTGGCTATGGTATTCATATGCGGTATCATCAATATTCTAATTACGGTAACACAAGTAAGAAAATCAATTATCAAAGCAATTCCAGAAACTCTTCAATTGGCAATCAGCGGTGGTATCGGACTTTTTATCGCTTACATAGGGTTTAAGGATGCGGGATTTTTGAAGTTTACCTCTGAAGCAAAGCCAGGTGCTCCATTGACCATACTTGGCGAAAATGCGGATTCAGCTACAGTTATTGCCGGCGGCGCAAATGTAGTTCCTGCATTCGTTAATTTTACAAACCCTGCTGCCCAGCTGGCATTGATAGGTCTGGTAATAACCGTTGTGCTCATGCTTTTGAAGGTCAAAAGTGCCATACTCATAGGAATAATCTCCAGCACCATCATTGGCATTCCAATGCATGTTACAACCCTGTCTACTGCCACTCCATATAAAATTTCAGACATATCCCAGACCGCTTTTGCCCTCGACTTTGCCGGACTATTCAGCGATCCCGGAAAAATAGCGGTGGTACTGGTAACCATACTCGCCTTCAGCTTGTCCGACACATTTGATACAATCGGTACTTTTATAGGCACCGGAAGAAAAAGCGGTATATTTGACGATAAGGATGAGGCCGAACTGTTTGCAGGGAAAGGCTTCAGATCCAAGATGGACAGGGCGCTTTTTGCAGATGCTACGGCAACTTCCATAGGTGCGCTGCTGGGTACCTCCAATACAACAACCTATGTTGAAAGCGCAGCAGGAATCGGAGCCGGCGGCAGAACCGGATTGACCTCAATATTTACTGCAATCCTATTTGCAATATGTCTGGTGTTTGCTCCTGTGGCCGGGGTTATTCCGGGTGCGGCAACTGCTCCCGCATTAATCGTTGTCGGTATTTTGATGATGGGTTCCTTTGCCAAAATAAAATGGGAAAACTTTGACGAAGCACTGGCTGCTTTCTTTACAGCTGTGGTAATGCCTTTTTCCTACAGCATCTCAAACGGTATTGCAGCGGGCTTTATATTTTATGTAATTATGAAAATCTGCAAGGGTAAGGCAAGAGAGGTTCATCCCATACTATATGTGGTGACCTGTTTATTCTTACTTAATTTTATAATCGCTGCTCTTATGAAGCTGTAAGCAGTAAACCGTACTACAATAAAGAGGGGCTGTCCCAGGAAGGCAGCCCCACTTTATGTGCTTCTATGCTTTGTCAATCAGGTCGTTGACATAGGCATTTAATTTATCCACCAGATCCAAATACATTTTATCAATTGATTCCAGAGTAATTTTGTCTCCGACAATGGTTTTTATCTGATTTTGCAGCTCCTTTGCCTTTGCCAGGAAAGAAACTCCCGAGCTGATGGCTTCTTTATACTTGCCGATTATAGAGTCAAGCTCATCCCTGTACTTTTCATCTGTTCCGGGAGTTATGGCCAGACCATAGAGATCTATCACTTCATCGCCGTCCCTGGAGGGGAAATATTCATGGGGGGAAGTGCTGTCTAAAACAGCGATATCCAGTTCCCTTATAATTACCATATCCAGACTTTGAGGATCCAAAGCGCAGTGGTATATCTCAATATCAAAACCTCTTTTCTGTGCGGTATCCGCTATTTTCCTGAGCAACGTGGACTTCCCTGATCCGGGACGGCCTTTTAAAAAGTATCTCTTACCTAAATCCTTTGTCAGATCCATCACAAAGTCAACAGCGCCTTTGGCGGTGGCTCCGCCGAGAAAGCGGTTCCTGACGATACCTTCCTTTTTCATGGACATATCACTTAAGAAGTTTTTAATTGCAGTATCTGCAATTTCATCCAGTTTCCCGAAATCTACGTTATCCAGGTAGATTTTTTCCCACCCGTCATGTATCCTGAGAGCATTTTGAAGTTGTTTATAGGCCAGTTTATAGAGCTCCTGGGCATTTTTAAGCAGCGATGCGATTAACTCTTCAGGAGTTGCCGAACCTCTGGAGGTGTCTTCCGGCTTGAAAGCAACTACCTCACCGGCAGAACTGCAGGACCGGGTTTGTTCTATGTGCTGTATATCTCCATTGACAACGGCTATACCCAAGGCAGGAATAATCACTGCTTCAACCTCTTCTTCATCTGAAGCACTGTGAATCAGTTCAACATCATAACCCTTTATGAACCAGTTGATCCCGATATTTACCATGAGTAAGGATTTAATATCATCAGAGCCGCCCTTCAATAGAATGATCTTGTCAATACCTATGAGATTGTCCTCAAAGTATGTTACAAAACCCCGCGCCGTATTTGCACTGGCATAGTAATTTAAGAATTTTGCAGCCAAAAATATTCCACCTTTCGATTAATGCACTTCATTATAGTGTATGCAGCAGGAGTGAATAATGCTAAGAAATGGCACGTGCAATTTTATCACCTGCACTATTCGTTTTTTTAATTTATTAATTTATTGTACTAAATTACAAACAAGCGAATATAGACCGTAAACCCCATATACAAAGAGTGGGAAATATATATTTGGCCAATGAAAATTGCCTGTATGAAAATAAATACATGAAATTCTATTAATTTCAAATTGCATAATCAAAACCAAAAATTTTGTTTAGTAACAAAACAGATGTTGAAATTTATGGTTTACTATGTTAAGATTGTTAGTGAAAAAATTAACTAAATCTATTGCTTACTAATTTGAACCAGTTCCGAAAAACATTTTCTTTAAATTTCGATTTATGGTTCAATTATACTGAATAGTAAATTGTTCATGGCTTGAGAAAAATATTATGGAGTTAATATTTTTAGATACAATCGTGCAGAATAAGAAGGAAAATTTTTTTTGAGCATGTA
>JAFABO010000133.1 GCA_023426005.1 Bacillota bacterium
TAAGAGGTGATTTTATGGCAAGAGAAGCTATCGGCAAGTGCCCGGTTTGCGGGAGTGAAACAGAGGTAACAAGGATAACCTGTAACAGTTGTGATACGGTTATAGAAGGACACTTTTCGCTATGCAAATTTTGTAAACTAACTACTGACCAAAGAAATTTTTTGGATGTGTTTATAAAATGCAGAGGTAATATTAAGGAAGTTGAAAAGGAGCTTGGTGTTTCATATCCTACGGTCAAGAATAAGCTGGAGGATGTAGCGTCGGCACTGGGTCACAAGGGGGAGCCTGTACCTGAAGTTCCCGGAAAAAGAAAGGAAATTCTTGATAAACTAAATGCCGGTGAAATAAGTGTTGAGGAAGCATTAAGCCAAATGAAGGAATAATAAATGCGGGTGAAATAGGAGGGAATTTAACAATGTCTAATAGCGAAGAAAGATTACTGATATTAAAAATGGTGGAAGAGAAGAAAATATCCACCGAAGAAGCTGCAAAGCTTTTGGCCGCACTTGAAGATGAACCCAAGAAGGAAAATACCGAAAATTTCAATTATAGAAGAAATAGATCAAACGGCTTTGCAGATGAAGCTGCAAAGGTAAGAGAAAGAGTAAATGAGTGGAAGAAAGAGTTCAAAACCAACTATAATCAGGCAGATTTTGACGACATGATCGATGATTTCGCAAACAAGGCTGAAAAGTTTGGTAAGAACGTGGCCAGCACAACAGCCGGAATAGTTGACAAGGTTATAGATTATGTAGGAAGCTTTGTAGATACAAATTCCTTCAATATATTCGGAAGCCTGCAAACAGTTCAAAAAAATTTCGAAGTTATTCCTGCTGAAGGGGCAAATCTTGAAATCTCGGGAGTAAACGGAAGCATAACAATAAAAAAGCACCTTGATCCCAAAGTAATGATCATTTCAAGAATAAAGAGCCCGTCACCGACAGGTGAAGGCATTGTAAGCTTTGTAGAGGATCCCTCAAACATTTCAATAAAAGTTAACAATACGGCTTTTAATTCAAGTGTTTCTCATGAGGTATTTGTTCCGGACATTAAATTCAATGCCATAAAGATTGAAAATTCCAACGGAAAGATTTATATTGAGGATTCGCTTTCCCAGGAAGTGACAGCCACTACAAAAAATGCTCATATTGAGCTGATGGGTGTAAACAGTGATAATGTATCGGTTACAACAAAGAACGGCAGGGTCCAGATGAATTATATCATTGGAAATAAAATCGATATCAATACAAGTAATGCCGTTATAGATATAAAACACGTAAAAGTCAGAGATGTAAGCGCCGTAACCATAAATGGCAGAATCAATATCGAAAATGCTCAAAATGTTGACGACAGTGAAGATATGAGCATGTACCTCAAGACCTCCAACGGTGGTATCAAGGTAAATATGAACGATATGGACAACAGGGTTTACAAGGTTAAGGCTCATGCCAGCAACGGTTCCATCAACCTGCTTATTCCTGAAATAGTATATCATAATGTAAACCGCAAGGGTGTTACAGGAAGCTTTGTTGAAGCTGAAAGCAGAAATTATGAAACCGGAGTCAACAGGGTTAATATTACCGGTGAAACCATGAACGGACAAATTGAAATAGTTAAGTAACAGTTATCGAAGATTACATTTTTACAACTTAATTGCTTACGAGATATAATTTTATATAGAAAACCCCAAAAAGAACTATCTTTAACGGCTACTTAAAGATAGTTCTTTTATTGCGTCCGGGGTTTGTTCATGTTATAATATCTAATTGCGTAATGTTGATAGCTCGTATTCTTTTATGATTTACCTTAAGTAAATTTACAAATACTAAATGTACAAATAATCAAGGAGCGGTTGGGAAAAAATACTTCATTAAAAAGCATTTGTACGCACAGTATCAGCCAATCGTTGAAAGAAGCCATAATTAGCTTGTGAAGGTCAGTGGAGGAATTTATGTTTGATAAGCTGCAGTCGGCAGAGGACAGGTACGAGGAAATAAGCCATAAATTAAGTGATCCTGATGTGGTTAACAATCAGGAGGAATATAAAAAATATATGAAGGAATACTCCGACCTGGAGGAAATAGTTCAGAAGTTCAGAGAGTACAAAAAGGTCACCTCCGAAATCGAAGAGGCCAGAGAGCTGCTGGAGGGCACTCTGGAGAAGGATTTCCGGGAAATGGTCCAGACGGAGTTCGAGGAAGCCCAGGAAAAGCTTGAAATAATCAAAAAACAGCTGAAGATCATGATTGTTCCCAGAGACCCGAATGATGACAAGAATGTTATCATTGAAATCCGCGGCGGGGCAGGCGGGGAAGAAGCTGCACTCTTTGCGGGAGTGCTTTTCAGAGCTATGACCAGATATGCTGAGCGGAAGCGCTGGAAAACCGAAATACTTGACTCCAATCCCACAGAGCTCGGGGGCTTTAAGGAAGTAGTGTTTTCAATTGAAGGCAGGGGCGCATACAGCCGCCTGAAGTTTGAAAGCGGAGTGCACAGGGTTCAGAGAGTGCCTTCTACAGAATCCAGCGGACGTATCCACACCTCCACCATAACGGTTGCAGTTCTGCCGGAGGTCGAAGAGGTGGATGTTGATATAAATCCCAATGACTTGAGGATTGATACTTACAGAGCCAGCGGTGCAGGTGGACAGCACATAAACAAAACCGACTCGGCTATCAGAATAACACATATTCCTACCGGTTTGGTCGTCGCCTGTCAGGATGAACGCTCACAGCACAAGAATAAGGACAGGGCCATGAAGATATTGAGGTCAAAGCTCTATGAAATAGCACAGCAGCAGCAGGCAAACGAAGTTGCCCAGGACAGGAAAAGCCAGGTCGGAACAGGTGACAGAAGTGAAAGGATCAGAACCTACAACTATCCTCAGGGAAGAGTTACAGACCACAGGATAAATCTGACGCTTTACAAGCTTGACCAGGTACTTGACGGAGATCTTGATGAAATAATTGATGCGCTCATAACCACCGACCAATCCGAAAAATTGGGCAGCGGCAGTGAAGATGAAGATTAAAAGTTGGACGAATTATTAATAATCCACGGGATTTGTGAATATTATGTCATATAGACTTACTATCAAAGGATGGAATTGCCGTGGAACACATTTTAAAAATTGGGATTATAGGCTTGATATCAGGAATTACCGGAACAGGTATTGGTGGATTGATAGCCTTTTTTGTGGGGAAAACTATAAGCAATAGAATATTGAGCTCGATCCTGGAATTTTCAGCAGGTCTTATGACCTCTGTGGTTTGCTTCGAACTTGTACCCGAGGCGGTTGAGATAGCAGGACTCAACCTGACGCTTATCGGTGTGCTTTCAGGAATATTGATTGTAATTGTAATTGATGATTTTGTCAAGCAGCTTGATGCAGTCAAAAACGCAAATGGGAATTCAAACCTGCTGAGGGCAGGGATACTTGTTTCCATAGGACTTGCAATGCACAATCTGCCGGAAGGTTTCGCAGTGGGTTCGGGTTTTGAGGCTTCATTGAGCCTGGGAATCACACTGACACTGATAATTGCCATACACGACATTCCAGAGGGGATTGCCATGGCACTGCCCATGAAAGTGGGAGGCTTCTCGGCCGTTAAAGCCTTTACGCTGACCATATTATCGGGTGTGCCGATGGGTATCGGGGCTCTGGCCGGGGCTGCACTCGGGCATGTTTCGGAGCAGTTTATAGGCTTGTGCCTGGGTTTTGCGGGGGGCGCAATGCTTTACGTGGTATACGGCGAACTGATACCCGAATCAAAAAGGATTTACCTGGGAAGGATGTCCTCGGTGGGAAATGTATTTGGGATTTTATGTGGTATAATAGTAACAATGCTTAATTAGTACTCTGGCTAAGTTGCGCCCTGCTGTTTCCGGCAGGTGTGTGAATTAACCGCATATAATTATTTTTGAGTTGGAAAGGCTGTACCGGAATGAAAACAAAAGTTATAAAAGTCGACCCGTTAAATATAGACATGCAGGCACTCAATGAGGCTGCCGGGGCCCTGCGCGCCGGGGAGGTTGTAGCAATTCCCACCGAGACTGTTTACGGACTGGGTGCCAATGCTCTTGACCCCAGGGCCGTTGAAAGGATATTCAAGGCCAAGGGCCGCCCTTCGGATAATCCGCTGATAGTACATATAGCAGATAAGGAAAAGGTATATGAGCTGGCAGAGAGGATTCCTGAAAAGGCATTGCTGCTGATGGACAAGCTGTGGCCCGGCCCCCTTACCCTGGTGCTTAAAAAAAGCTCCATAATACCCGGCATAATAACGGCCGGGCTGGAAACTGTGGCAATCCGGATGCCGGAGCATCCTGTGGCACGGGAACTTATCCGGCTGGCAGCGGTACCTGTGGCTGCGCCCAGCGCAAATGTCTCGGGCAGGCCGAGTACCACCACGGCGCAGCACGTGCTGGACGACATGGACGGGAAGATTGAAATTGTGGTTGATGCGGGAAGCTGCCGCGTGGGACTGGAGTCAACAGTGCTGGATGTCACGGTTGAACCTCCGGTACTGCTGAGACCCGGCGGAGTGACACCCGGGCAGATCGAGAGAATTATCGGTTCCATAGACATTGATAAAACAATTTTGGGGAAAATAAGTTCAGAAAATATACCTAAATCCCCCGGAATGAAGTATACCCATTACTCGCCGAAGGCACATGTTGTAATAGTGAGAAGTGAAGACAGGAAAAAGCAGGTGGACAGGATCACAGAGCTTGCAAAAACAAGTGATAAAGAAGGCAAAAAGGTGGGTGTATGTGCTACGGATCAGACAAAAGCGGAGTATCACGGCTTTGAAACCCTGTCCATGGGTGACAGGAATAAGCCGGAGACTATTGCGGCCAGGCTGTTTTCGCTGCTGAGGGAGTTTGATGACAGAGGAGTGGATATTATTTTTGCCGAAGCGGTGGAAGAGCATGAGGTAGGACTGGCCATCATGAACAGGATGGTAAAGGCTGCCGGCTATGATATCATTCAAGCAGAGTGACGTTAATATAAAATAAAGACCTGAACCAAGAGAACGGCTGTATTGGAGGAAACATGGAAGTAAAAAATCATAAACCCATAAATGTTTTATTTGTCTGCACCGGAAATACTTGCAGAAGCTGTATGGCAGAGGGGATTTTCAGGGCTTTTTCACAGCAGGAGGAGGCTTTGAAGGAAGCAGCGGTCTCCTCAAGGGGGATACAGGCCTTCGATGGGGAGGCGGCTTCAGAGCATTCGGTAGCCGCGCTGAAAAAGCTGTGGGACATTGATATATCCATTCATAAGGCAAAGCTTCTGGACAGGGCTGATATGGACAGGGCGGAGCTGGTATTGACAATGACCAGACAGCATAGGGATTATCTGAAGAACAGATTTCCCGGCAAAAAAACATATATTTTCACGTTAAAGGAATATGCATATGGGGATATTTTGACTAAAGCCGGTGGCCTGGACATAGCCGACCCCTTCGGAATGCCTTACCAGAGCTATGAAACCTGTGCAAGAGACATCTTTGACAGTGTTCAGACAGTTATAAAAAAACTGGCCGGTGACAGTTAAAAAATGCAGGTTTAAAGGCACTTTTTTTTGACATGTAATAGTTTATACTATAAAATAATAAAGAATAGCATTGGAAAAACGTTAAAAAACAATACGCAATAATTTATGAAAAATGGCACTGGCAATTTTCCCTGACAGACAATCTTAAACAGATATAGTTTTAAAAACAGGGTAAATTGGTTACCCTGAGCCGGAAATGGAGATAAACTTGATAGCAATAGGTAGCGATCATGCGGGGTACCTGCTTAAGGCAGATATTATAAGTTTCCTTCAGGACAAGGGACTTGAAGTTAAGGATTTTGGCACCAACTGTCCTGATTCGGTGGATTATCCGGATTATGGACAAGCCGTAGCAGAAGCGGTGAGCAAAAAAGAATGCGAAAAAGGTATTGTTATTTGCGGTACGGGCATAGGGATTTCAATAGCATGTAACAAAGTCCCCGGCATAAGAGCAGCTTTATGCACCGACAGCTACATGGCTAAAATGAGCAGACAGCACAATGATGCAAATATTCTTGCCATAGGTGAAAGAGTGGTTGGACCGGGAGTTGCACTTGATATTATTGAAACCTGGCTTGAAACCGAATTTTTAGGTGGCAGGCATGGCAATAGAGTTGAAAAGATTACAAATATTGAAAAAAAATATTTTACAAAGTGAGGAATTAAATAATGGAGAGCGTATTTGTTTTTGATCATCCACTTATACAGCATAAGATATCTTTACTCAGGGATAAGAATACAAACACCAAGGAATTTAGAGAGCTGGTTTCGGAAATAGCAATGCTTATGGGTTATGAAGTAACCAGAAATATGCCGCTTAAGGAAGTGGAGATTGAAACACCTGTTGGAATCGCGAAGACAAAAGTAATATCAGGCAAAAAGTTGGGGATAGTTCCCATATTGAGGGCCGGCCTTGGAATGGTTGACGGTATGCTGAGCCTGCTGCCTATGGCAAAGGTTGGACATATAGGGTTATATAGAGATCCCGAAACACATGAACCTGTTGAATACTACTGCAAGCTGCCGGTGGATGTGGAGGAGAGGGAAATAGTTGTGCTTGATCCCATGCTTGCAACCGGAGGTTCGGCATCGGCTGCTATCCAGTTCATCAAGAACAAGGGAGTTTCAAATATTAAGCTGATGTGTCTTGTAGCTGCAAAGACAGGTATAGAAAGAATCCGCAGGGATCATCCTGACGTTGAGATCTACTGTGCTGCCGTAGATGAGGTTTTGAACGACCACGCTTATATTGTTCCTGGACTGGGTGATGCGGGCGACAGATTGTTTGGAACCAAGTAATGTTATTTTATAAGGTTTCCGGTTTTTAGTTTTGGTAGGGGGTATTTATGAGGCCGTCTTGGGATGAGTACTTTATGCAGATTGTAGATTTGATAAAAACAAGATCCACTTGCCTGAGAAGACAGGTTGGAGCAATAATTGTCAAGGATAAAAGGATACTTGCAACCGGTTATAACGGTGCACCTGTGGGGTGCAGGCACTGTTCCGAGGTAGGCTGCCTTAGAGAAAAGCTCAATATCCCCTCCGGGCAAAGGCATGAACTGTGCAGAGCGATCCATGCCGAGCAGAACGCAATAGTGCAGGCTGCTTGCAGCGGAACAAGCGTCAATGGGGCCACATTGTATGTGACCACCCAGCCCTGTGTTTTATGCGCCAAGCTTGCCATCAACGCAGGAATAACACGCATAGTGTTTAACGGCGATTATCCGGATGAGCTTTCCATGGCTTTGCTGGAGGAAGCAGGGATTGAAATTTTTAAAGTTTAATACCCTCTATTGATAATGTACAACGAGCTTCACGCCGGCTATTTTGCCACTTTTCTTTGTTGTCGTCCTTGCCTTGCGACAAGGCAAAGGCGCGCAGAAAGGCTTTGTGCCCTGCAAGTGGCTTCAACGCAGCCGCAGGGCAAATTTACCGCTCAAAAACGTATTGTATATTGTTAATAGAGGGTAACAAGATTTAAATTCAGAGGGAGTTTAAATACCTCCCTCTATTTTGATGTATGGGAAGTTATAGTTTTCAATTTCCTGAAAGTTTGGAGAATAGCCTAAGAAGCTCGAAGCTGGGATTTCTCTAAGAACGGAAGGTGTATAAATGTCTAGTGTATATGAGTATTTTATTTCTTTCACGCTTGCTTTTATAGTAGCA
>JAFABO010000153.1 GCA_023426005.1 Bacillota bacterium
ATGAATACAGGGATGCCTTGAACAGGATGAATGCAAATAACAACATGTACCGTGGAAATGCAAACAACAGGGGATACGGAGCAGGTCCCAGCTTCTGCGATATGTGTATGTGCGCATGGTGCTCGGACTCCATGTGTGAATGCCTGGGCGGCGATTTGATCGGATGCTGCTAGGGAGGTATGGCTTGAAAGACTTTAGTCATGGAGGTTAAAAAATGAACAGTGGCTCGAAGGTCAAAAGAATCACGTTAAGCGGGATACTGCTCGCATTTACCGTTATCAGTGTCTTTTTGGCTGCAACCCTTCCCACCAGTAAACTATCCTTATATGCTTTAAGTTCATTGTTTATGGCTGTAATAATAATCGAATTCGGAACAAAGGCGGGCTGGGCATTTTATCTGGCTTCGGCATTATTATCTTTATTACTTGTTCCACGGCTTGAGGTGATCCCGTTTATTGTATTTTTTGGCGTGTACGGACTGATAAAGCTGTACATTGAAAGGCTCCGCGGCAGGGTTATCGAATATATTTTAAAGCTGATATACTTTAATATTTGTCTTGTTCTGGGGCTTTTCTTTCTTAAAGAAATCATATTGGGCGGTATAAACCTTATGGCTCCGGTTTATATAATTGCTGCCGTATTGGAGCTTGTATTTTTGCTATATGATTATATTTATACCCTGTTCATAAGATTTTATGGCAGCCAGTTAAAGCAAAAACTTAAAATATAGCCAATTTATTATATTGACCCTTTAATTGCAGAGGTCATCGTTATAATATTATCTGAGAAATAATTTGAAAACAGGCGCTGTGTATATTACAATATTTGTAAATACCCAGCGTTTTTACGTATAAGATTTATAAAAAATGAGATAAACAAGTATTCTTGGTAGGAGGAACCATGACTTCAGCCCTTTCTTATTCAATTGCAGTTTTCTTTATTATTCTGATTGCAGGCTGTGCGGTAAATCTGCTTGTACAGCACTATATATTCCAGCTGCTTGGCATAGCTTTCTTTTTTACATATATAATCATAAATTCCGCAGTCTATGTGGAGAATACCTTTGATGTAACCTTCATCGAATTATTCTATAGATCTCTGCCTTCGCTCTTTGGCATTTCAGCCTGTCTTATAAGTATGACACTTGGCTTTTGGATATTTCCCTCAATCAGAAATAAAGTCAGGGATTAGTCCCACTCAGCAGGAATTTTAAAATAATTAGTATTTGCCGCAGCCGCAGGGCTTGTGCTATAATTAAAATGTTTGCTTAATGGAATAATTATGAAGTTTTTCCGGGCACATGAGATTGGCACATGCCTGTTTTTTGTTTTTAAAAATAACTTAAATTGAAATGGAGACTGTCATGAATGAAAAAGTTAAGGATATCGCATTCAGAATCAAGGGCCTGAGATTGTTGGCGGGCTATACCGAAGAGGAAGTTTCAAAGGCCGTTGGACTTAAAACAGATGAATACTCCCGGTATGAGAATGCCCAGGATGATATCCCCGTCAGCATTTTGTACGAGCTGGCCGACTATTACAATGTAAATATGACCGAAATATTGACCGGAACTTCACCAAAGCTTCATGACATTTGTTTTGTTAAAAACGGGGAAGGCTTGAAGGTTGAAAGATATGATCAATACAGCTTTGAAAGCCTGGCATATAAATATTCCGGCAGAAAGATCGAGCCCATGTTTGTTGTGCTGGATCCGGACAACAGTCCTGATATGGTGTCACATAAGGGACAGGAGTTTAATTACTGTCTTGAAGGCAGAATGCGGGTTATTGTGGGAAAAGAAGTCTTCGATATGGAGCCCGGTGATTCATTGTACTACAATTCGACCATTCCACATAAAATGGTCGCACTGGATGGAAAAGAAGCAAAATTTCTGACAATAATCCTTCTATAAAAATTACCGGAGGTTAGCTATGAGTCTGGATATTAGATACCTTGAGAGGGCTGAATTCAGTTCCTATGAAGATTTTTGCAATAATTTCAAATTAAAAGTACCTGACAATTTTAATTTTGCTTATGACATAATAGATGAATATGCTGTTTCCGAGCCTGACAGGCCGGCGCTTGTCTGGTGTGACGACCAGGGCGGTGAAAAATATTTTACCTTCGGAGATTTGAAATACTGGTCGGATAAAACAGCCAATTTTCTTAAAGCAAAGGGAATCTGCAAGGGCGACAAGATTATGTTCATATTGAGAAGAAGATATGAATTCTATTTCTTTGCTTTTGCTGCAATGAAGATCGGAGCAATTTTCATCCCTTCAACAAACCAGCTTATGAAAAAGGATATAGTGTACAGAAATAATGCGGCCGGAGTAAAGGCCATAGTGGCCTTCAACGACAGAGAAATAGCTGAACATGTTGAAAGTGCCGCCATGGAATCGCCAACTGTAAAAACATATATTATGGTTGGGGGAAAGAGCGGGAACTGGCTGGATTATGACAGTGAAATCAAGGATGCCCCGGAAACCTGGGCAAGGCCTGGAGGTGCATATAATACCCGCAACGGGGATATGATGATTATATATTTCACCTCTGGCACCACCAGTATGCCTAAAATGGCAGTACATGACTTTACATATCCTTTGGGACATATTGTTACCGCAAGGTATTGGCAGAGGGTTCAGGATAGGGGACTGCACCTGACTGTTGCTGATTCGGGCTGGGCGAAGTTTGCCTGGGGTAAGCTCTTCGGACAGTGGATCTGCGGAGCAGTCCAGTTTCTGTATGATATGGACAGGTTTGATCCCTGCAAACTTCTGGAAGGGATTGGGAAGTATCAAATAAGGACTTTTTGTGCTCCGCCTACCATATACAGATTTATGCTGCAAAACGATATATCAAAATATAATTTATCTTCACTGGTTCACTGTTCTACGGCAGGGGAACCGCTTAATCCGGAGATTTTCAACAGATTCAAGAAAATTACCGGCCTTGAAATACTCAACGGTTTCGGACAGACTGAAACCACTGTCATTGTGGCCAATTATGAGTGGTTGAAGGTGGATCCCGGTGCCATGGGAATGCCGAATCCTGCATATAATATTGATGTTGTCGATGAAAACAACAATCCCTGTCCGGCCGGTGAAGAGGGTGAACTGGTTATAAGAGGAGTTGATTCGGCCAAGCCTGCCGGCCTCTTCTGCGGTTACTACAGAGACCCCGAAGCAACTGCGAAAGTGTGGTACGATGATATCTATCACACAGGTGATGTGGCTTACAGGGATGAGCACGGCTTTTTGTGGTTTGTGGGCAGGAATGACGATGTTATAAAGGCCTCGGGATACAGAATAAGTCCTTTTGAAGTGGAGAGCGCATTAATAGAGCATCCTGCCGTTGTGGAGTGTGCGGTAACAGGTGCTCCCGATGCTGTAAGAGGAACGGTTGTAAAAGCCACCGTTATACTTGCAAAGGGTTATGAGCCTACCGACCAACTGAAAAAGGAAATTCAAAACTATGTAAAGAACAATACTGCGCCTTATAAATACCCAAGAATAATTGAGTTTGTGGATGAATTGCCGAAAACAATTAGTGGAAAGATAAAAAGGGCACAGCTCAGACACGATGATCACAGGAAATTCGAGTCTACATAAGAAAAATAGGGTCCGGTTTCCTGTACAGGAAAGGTAAGAGTTAACTATGAATGAAAAAACACTGCGAGTACTGGAATATGAAAAAATTATATATAAATTAAAGGACCTGACTGCTTCGGAATTGGGAAGGGAGCTTGTTGAAGAGCTTGTACCCCAGACCGATTTCAACACTGTAGAAAAAATGCTGGCTGAAACCAATGACGGCGTCGGCTGTATTGTAAGGCGCGGCTCACCGCCCCTGGGAGGGATACATGACATCAGAGCAAGCCTGAAGAGACTTGATTTGGGGGGCATACTAAATCCGGGGGAGTTGCTGAAAATCGGAGGAGTACTCCGGGCCGCGAGAAGGCTTAAGGGCTATGTGAATGACAAGCTTGATGAAAGCAGGGAAAGTATTGTCAATGAGTTGATTTCCTGTCTTGAATCAAATCAAAGGCTGGAACAGAAAATAGATATATGTATTATCAGTGAAGAAGAAATCGCGGATAATGCAAGTCACGCACTCAATACCATCAGGCGGCAGATAAAGGAGCAGCAGGCTTCCATAAAGAACAGGCTCAATGATTTGATCCGTTTGTCAAAATACCAGAAATATATACAGGAATCTGTTGTTACAATGAGAGGGGACAGATATGTCATTCCCGTCAAGCAGGAGCACAAGAACGATATTCCGGGTCTGGTGCACGACTCTTCCTCAAGCGGAGCCACCCTGTTTATTGAGCCAATGGGTGTGGTGGAGGCCAATAACGCCATCAAACAGTTAAAAATAAAGGAAATGGCCGAGATCGAGAGAATCCTTGCGGAATTATCCCAGGATGCCTCATTGATATTACCGCAGCTGAACGCCAATATGAGCATTATGGCCAGGCTTGATTTTATTTTTGCCAAAGCAAAGCTTGCGACTGATCAGGACTGCATTTGTCCTAGAATAAACCAGTCAGGAAAAATTATTATCAAAAAGGGAAGACATCCCCTGCTCGATCCCAAAACGGTAGTTCCAATAGACTTCTGGATTGGGGATAAATTCAGCTCGCTTATTGTAACAGGCCCTAACACCGGCGGTAAGACCGTATCCCTTAAAACTGTGGGATTATTTACACTGATGATGCAAAGCGGTTTGCTGGTGCCTGCCAATGAGGGAACAGAAATGAGTGTATTTGAAAGGGTTTACGCCGATATCGGAGATGAGCAGAGTATTGAGCAGAGTCTGAGTACCTTTTCCTCCCATATGAAAAATATCGTTGATATTCTCAAGAATGTCAACGGCAGGTCGCTGGTAATGTTTGACGAGCTTGGGGCAGGAACCGATCCCACCGAAGGAGCCGCGCTTGCAATGTCAATCCTGGAGTGCCTCCATCAAATGGGAGCTACTACACTTGCTACAACACACTACGCCGAATTGAAGGTCTATGCCATTTCAACGGCCGGTGTTGAAAATGCCTCCTGCGAATTTGATGTTGAAACCTTGAGACCGACCTATAAGCTGCTGATTGGAGTACCAGGCAAAAGCAATGCTTTTGCCATATCAAAAAGGCTGGGGCTGACCGATGATATCATTGAGAGGTCAAAGGAATTCCTTTCGCAGGAGGATATCCACTTTGAAGATATCCTTTTAAGCATCGAAAAGAACCGCAGTGAAGCCGAAAGGGAAAAAATGAGGGCTGAGAGCTACAGGCTTGAAGCCGAAAGGCTCAAGAAGGATCTGGAGGAGCAGAAAAGCAAGCTGGCGGCGCAGAAGGAGAGTGAGCTCCGCAAGGCAAAGGAAGAGGCCAGGCGTATTCTTATGGACTCAAAACGGCAGGCCGAGGAGCTTGTATCCGAAATGAAGAGGCTGGCCAGGGAACAGGAGGAGGCCGAGGTCAGAAGGCAAACCGAAGAGCTTCGTCAAAAGCTGAACAAGAGCATCAGCAGTCTGGATGATTCCCTTGTAGAATCTATAATGCCCAAAAAGGGTCTGGTCAAGCCTCCCAAAAACCTAAAGCCTGGAGATTCGGTGCTCATAGTTAATTTAAACCAGAGGGGAACGGTGATCTCAACACCCGACAAGAACGGAGAGTGTCAGGTGCAGGCCGGGATAATAAAGCTGAATGTCCATATATCCAACCTGAAGCTGGTGGATGAGCAGAAACAGCAGCTCCAAAGAACAGGTATGGGCAGGATCGGTGTTTCAAAGTCCCGGAATATGTCCTCCGAAATCGATTTGCGCGGAATGCTGCTGGATGAGGCTATAGACGCGGTAGACAAATATCTTGATGATGCGAGCATAGCAGGCCTGGGAGAAGTCACACTGATTCACGGCAAGGGTACCGGAGCATTGAGGGCCGGGCTGCAGCAGCATTTGAAGCATAATCCGCATATAAAAAGCTTCAGATTGGGAAAGCTGGGTGAAGGAGAAAGCGGTGTTACCGTTGTCGAAATAAAGTAACGGATATAATTATGCTTAATAAAAGGCCCCTAAAAATTAGAAATTCCGTTAAATATGTACGGTTGACATTTTGAACTCATTAAATTAGAATTAGTAGGGGTTTTTTTGTGATGAAATTATACGGATAGATTGAACAATATGATTGAAACAATTTTTGGTTACTTTCTATTTGGATATTTATATATTTAATCATTTTAAATGCTTATGAAGGAGAATTTTTGTGGATATCAGACAGGATATAAGAAATATTGCAATAATAGCTCATGTTGACCACGGTAAGACAACTCTTGTGGATGCCATGCTCAGACAGAGCGGTATATTTAGAGAAAATGAGGCCGTAGCCGAAAGAGTAATGGACTCCAATGACCTGGAAAAGGAAAGGGGCATTACCATCCTCGCCAAAAATACAGCTGTCAACTACAACGGTATCAAGATCAACATAGTTGATACACCCGGCCATGCCGATTTTGGCGGAGAAGTTGAGCGTGTTCTCAAAATGGTGGACGGAGTTCTCTTATTGGTGGATGCCTTCGAAGGCTCCATGCCTCAGACCAGATTTGTCTTGAAAAAGGCTCTTTCACTTGATTTAAAGCCAATAGTGGTAATCAATAAGATTGACAGACCTGAAGCCAGACCCGATGAAGTTGTTGATGAAATAATAGAATTATTTATCGAATTGGGTGCTGACGATGATCAGCTTGAATTCCCGGTGGTTTTCGCCTCCTCGAGAGAAGGTTTCGCCGTATGCGATCTGGGCGGAGAGAGGATAGATTTAAAACCTTTATTTGATATGATCATTGAAAAGGTTCCGGCACCAAAGGGTGATCAGTCCGGAACACTACAACTGCTGGTATCCAATATTGACTATGATGAATATGTTGGAAGAATCGCCATAGGAAGAGTGGAAAGAGGTTCAATAAAGCTTGGACAGCAGGCTATCATATGTAAAAAGGAAGGCGATAGCTTCAATGCGAAGATAACCAAGCTCTACTGTTATGAGGGGCTTAAGCGTATTGACACCAATGAGGCTAAAATAGGCGATATTGTTGCTGTTTCGGGTGTTGGTGACGTAACTATAGGAGATACCATCTGTGATGTTGGAGCACCTGATCCGCTGCCTTTTGCTGCAATTGATGAACCTACCCTGTCAATGACCTTCAGTGTCAATAACAGCCCGTTTGCCGGAAGAGAAGGAACTTTTGTTACATCGAGACATGTCAGGGACAGGCTTTTTAAGGAACTGGAGACAAATGTCAGCCTGAGGGTTGAAGAAACTGATTCTGTCGACTCCTTCCAGGTTTCAGGAAGAGGAGAGCTCCATCTTTCAATATTGATAGAAACTATGAGAAGACAGGGATATGAATTCAATGTCTCAAAGCCTACGGTTATAAATAAGGAAATCGACGGAGTTTTAATGGAACCTATAGAGTACCTGATGATAGATGTACCTGAGGAACACATGGGCGTTGTGATGGAAAAACTGGGTACAAGAAAATCTGAAATGGTAAATATGGCTTCTGCCAACCAGGGCTATATGAGGCTGGAATTCAAAATACCGGCCAGAGGCCTGATTGGCTATAGATCCGAACTTATGACAGATACAAAGGGAAATGGGATAATGAATCATGTATTCCACGGCTATGAGCCCTATAAGGGTGACATTGCCACAAGGCAGAGAGGTTCACTTGTTGCATGGGAGGACGGAGAAGCGGTAACCTACGGCCTGTTCAATGCCCAGGAAAGAGGAACACTGTTCATAACTCCGGGAACAAAGGTTTACGAGGGTATGATAGTGGGAGAAAATGCAAGATATGACGATCTGGTGGTCAATGTCTGCAAAAAGAAACATGTCACAAACATGAGAGCATCGGGGTCGGATGAAGCGCTGCGCTTGACTCCTCCGACAGTCCTCAGCCTGGAACAGGCACTGGAATTTATTGCGGAGGACGAACTGGTTGAAATCACACCCAAGAATATCCGCTTGAGAAAGAGGATACTTGATACCGAAATGAGAGCGAAGGACAGGAGCAAAAAATAAATACAAAAGTTCAAACTACCGATGTAAAGCACCAAGCTTGCATCGGTAGTTTTTCAGTATGCAGGCTTTATAAATTTTGGAATCAGACATTTGACCGAAAAGGAAAGTATAATTTCCTGTAAACCACTAATTCTGGACAAATACTAAAAAAAATATTATAGTATTTATTATAGATGTACCGGAAAAAGGTGCATTATGTCTTTTTGATCATTAGAATGGAGTCACGTATTAATGAGTAGAAAATTGAAAGTTGCAGGACTTGGTATTTTATCAATAATCATAGGAATATTTTTATCTGTTCCCAATATCAT
>JAFABO010000185.1 GCA_023426005.1 Bacillota bacterium
ATCTGGCGCTCTAACCAACTGAGCTATACCCACCATATCTTATGTCCCGCAAGACACATTTGATATTTTACGGTACAAAAGAGTATTTGTCAATAGATTTTACAATTTATTTTAATATGCTTCAATATTGTTATTGTCAACACTTTCAGCCGTTTATATTCTCTCCGGATTTAACAATCCTTATTACCAAACCGCGCCCTATACAGCGGTCAGCCCCGGTTTTATTCCGTCAATTGAGAGGCGCCCATGTCAGCTGAGCTGCCGGTGTGGTGTCCATGACAGAAATTCTCCTGGACCGGCACCATTCAACAGCCTCCTGATATTCACTCCGGTTTGCCAGGTTAACAAGTTCCGCCGGGTCCTTACGGCTGTCAAAAAAAAGTTCCGCCGGAGAGTCCTCCATATTCCGGGCAGGGTAATAAATGTACTTCCGATCTTTTGTCTGTATCATTTGCCACTCGTTTGAGCATTCGGTAAAAGCAAACTCCCTGATCTGCCCGGCTTCTCCTCTAATAATGGGCATGAGGGAACGGCAGGGAATAATATTGTTAAAGGCCGGCCATTCCCTGCCCAACGCTTTTTGCGGGTCAAGTCCTGCCAGTTCAAGGATGGTGGCGGTCAAATCGGTAATCTCAACAGGAGAACTGTTCACCCCTCCTGTCAGATAGTCGGGATGACGGACGGCAGTGGGTACGGTAACTGCTTCCTTATAGGGCACCGACTTTTGAATGAGAAAATGATCCCCCATCATCTCCCCATGATCGGAGGTAAATATAATGACGGTTTCATCAAGTATCCCCTCCTCCTCCAGAACTTTGAAAAGCCTGCCCACCTGATCATCGATCAAATGTATCATTGCACGGTATGCCCTTCTTTTCCTGTACAAATGTTTCTTATCTTCCTCCGATAAGGGCTTTTCCCCAGGAATAAAATCGTCCTCCTCTCTGTATTCCTGCCGGTCAAGATAGCTTGCCGGAGGATCGAAGGGCTTATGGGGACACAAAAAGGAACACAGCAGCATAAAAGGCTTATTCCCGGGTCTGTTTTTTATTCTCTCAATGACTTTGTCGGCAATGACTATATCGGGATAATGCTCCTCCGGCAGCGGAAAAGGCTCGCCATTATCCCGGGGGCGCTTATCCGGCGTATCATAATTGGGGCCTGAAGCTGCGGCAAAATCCAGATACTGCTCATACAAACCCCTGTCCTCCAGGTATCTGGAATAGTCACAGTAGCTTTTTTCCATCAGCTGCTTTCCCGCAGCCTCCCAGACATAATCGTAGCCATACTCCCTGATCTTCCCGTTCAAACCTGTCAAATCGAGAACTTTCCCCCTCTGAGCCCACCAATGCCAGGTTTGCAGGTAATGCAGCTTGCCCACCGCTTCGGTCTGATATCCCGTCTTCTGAAGCGCCTTCATAAATGTAGGGATTTGCAGGCTGAAATCTCCCGACATGGCCAGAGTTCCGATCTGATGGGGATACCTGCCGGCAGCCAGAGCAGTTCTGGCAGGCTGGCATATGGGATTTACCGTATTGCAGCAGGTAAAGGCCGTTCCTTCGGAAATACGGTCAATGTTCGGAGTATCAACTTTGCCGTATCCGCTGTAACCAACATGGTCGTAACGATGCTGATCAGTCATAATGAATAATATGTTTTTCATAGGTACATCTCCTTCAACTGTATAAACTTACATGGTACAAATCATCCTTTTAATGAGCCTACCATAATTCCCTGCACAAAATATTTCTGCAGGAATGGGTATATGGTAACGATGGGAAGGGTTGCAATGACAATGACAGAATACTTGATGGACTCACTGATATCGGCCTTGATACTGGTGTCCGTTATAGTGCCGACCATGGAATCCGAACTGTTTTGCAGCAGAATCTCCCTCATAATAAGCTGTAATGGAAACATTTCTCTTTCACGGATGTAAAGCATGGCCGGAAACCAGGAATTCCAATGGCCAACGCCATAAAACAGTATCATGACGGCAATAATGGGTGCGGATACCGGCAGGATAATTCTGAAAAGCACTGTAAAATCCGTTGCGCCATCAACCTTGGCCGATTCTTCCAGGCTGTCCGGCAAACCCTGAAAATAGGTCCGCATGACAATCAGATTATAGGTCGATATGGCACCCGGAATGATCAGGGCCGCATAGCTGTTGCCCATTTTCAGCATATTATTCACCAGTATATAGTTGGGTATGATCCCACCTGTAAAAAACATTGTAAAGGCAATCATTACCATTATGGGAGCCATAAATTTCAGGTTCTTCCTTGAGAGCACATAGGCACCTACCGAAGTAAACAGCATATTGGTTGCAGTTCCCAGGACGAGAATTATTATGGTATTCAGATAACTCCTCATAATAAGAGGATGCTTCATCACCAGTTTATAGGGCTCCAGGCTGAAGCCCAGGGGGTAAAACAGCAGTCCCTTGTGCGAGGCAAACTCGGCAGGATCACTGATGGACGCGAAGAGTACATACAGGACGGGATATGCTGTTACGGCTATGACCATGCACATGAACGCACCATTTACAAGGTCAAATAAACCAAAGGCTTTTATTTTAATTTCTCTATTTTTATTCATAGTTCAACTCCTATAAGGTATTACACTGTAATACAAGCTGCGGCACCACCTGGGACAGCCGTAACCGGCTACCAGAGGCTTGTTTCTGTAAAGCGTCTGGAAATCCGGTTCACCAGAATGACCATACAGCAGTTGATTACAGAATTGAAAAGACCGACGGCAGACGCAAAACTCCATTGGAAGGACTGCAGACCTGTTCTGTATACATACGAAGCTATTACATCGGAGGTTTCATAATTAACCGGTGAATACAGCAGTATGATTTTTTCATATCCCACACTCATGACCGCGCCCATACGCATAATGAGCATGATAATAATGGTGGGCAGAATACAAGGTATGGTAATACTGATGATTTGCCTTATCCTTCCGATTCCGTCCATTTTGGCCGCTTCATACAGCTGAGGATCAATACTGCTTATTGCGGCAAGATAGATAATACTTCCCCAGCCCGCCTCCTGCCAGATGCCCGAAGTTACAAAAATCGTCCTGAAATTCCCCGGGTCCTGCATAAGGTTCCGGGCCTCCATACCAAAATACTGGAGCAGGCTGCTGATTATTCCGTCACTGGTGGTAAAACTGACCACAAGCCCGCAGACAACCACCAGGGATACAAAGTGCGGCAGGTAGGATATGGTTTGTACTGTTCTTTTAAAGGTAATATTTGATATTTCATTCATAAGAAGGGCCAAAATTATAGGGATTGGGAATCCCCAAAGGATCTGGTATGCGCTGATCAGGACGGTATTTTTAAAAAGCCTCCAGAAGTATTGCCCTGTAAAAAAATCAACAAAGTGCTGGAAACCCACAAAAGGACTTCCCAAAAAGCCCTTTCCGGGAGAATAATCCTGAAAGGCCATGATGTTCCCATATAAAGGTATATAGTGGAATACAACAAAATATAGAATTACGGGAATGGCCATGATATAAATATATTTATTTTTTCTCAGATCCTTTCCCGAAGCTTTTATAAAGGAATCCCAACGGGATGGGGCATTTTTGCCCTGTGCTGCTGTGTTAATCCGATTCATAAATTGATTTCACCCTAACTGAAAAATAATTTTAAGTTTGTGTCAGGTCTGAAGTTTTTTGAAAATATTCCTCAGACCTGACTCCTTGGACTTATTACCTGTTCATATATCTGTCATAGGCGGCCTGCCGGATTTGAATCAACTCATCGGCACCCATTTTCTTGAGGGTTTCAACATGTTTGTCAAAATTCTCCACCGGTTCAACTCCCACCACCATTTTACTGAATATTTCATTCCAGTAGGTGCTGATATCATTCTGAAGCTTTGTCATTTTATTTGTTTCTTCTGTTGTAAAGCTGGCCCTTTGGGGATAGAAAAGGGATTTGTCAGCCTGGCTCCAGATTTCATGGGATTCTCTTTGGGGCGGGATCACAAATGTAATCTGCTCAAAATAATCCGGATCCTTGGTCATTGAAAAATTGCCTACTGCCATTGAATATTTGCACAATGCCTGATTGATTGTAAGACCGTCCGGGTTTTTCATCACTATATCAGTGTATTTCGGTTTCCCGTTTTCCATCACATAGCTTTCATTCTCTATCCCATAGTTAAACAGTCTGGTTCCTTCATCACTGTATACATAATCCAGCATGCGGACTATTTCATCAATATACCTGCTTT
>JAFABO010000221.1 GCA_023426005.1 Bacillota bacterium
GTGAATAAATGGAAAAAGAAAGGATTGGAATTGTTACGACAAACCCTGACAGATTCATACAAATAGTAAGACAGGCTCAGCAGGGTGATAAAGTGTCAATGAATGAAATTATCAATTTATTTTCTGAGGATATCGAATATTTGTCCAGATATATAATGCTGCCCAGAGAAGATGCTATTCAATCTCTACGAGTTGAACTCATAAATATTGTCCATGATCAGGTGACATATTTTTAATTTTTCCGGAAGATTGTATTTAGACTACCGAGGATTACTTGCTTGCAAGGGTAGTCCTTTTATATCTGTCAGGAAAGAAGGGGTATGAGTGGAAACAAATATATTGATTACTTGCATAGCGGCAGTCAGTGGGGTTGTTTTTGGATATCTTACCCTCCAGGCAAGGGTTAAAGGAGAGTCGAAACAAAGCGGAATAGAAGCCGGACAGCTCAAAGCCGATATAGAATATATCAAACGCAGCAGTGACACGACTTTGCTTGAATTAAGATGCTTGAACAAGACTGTGAACAATCATGCAGACAGGCTGGCAAGAGTTGAAGAAAGCACCAAACAGGCTCATCAAAGGATTAACGAGCTGCGAGAGGAGTTGGGAAAAGATGTGTCATGTAAAATTTAAGTATCCCGAACAGTCCTGTGTCTATCCAAAGCTGCTTTCAGCCATAAATCAGGTATGCATGGATTTCAGGAAGGACGCGGTATGTACTTCGGGTTTCCGCACGCTGGAATGCCAGAAAGCCACTGCAAAAGTTGTTCTGGAAAAAAACAAGGGCAGTTATCAGTTAAGTGACGGCTCGGTTTACACAGGATATGGAGCTGACAGAAAATGCCTTGCCTCAGCTTATGGAAAGTCAAACCATTGTTTTGGACTTGCCATGGACATGGATGGCTGGTTTGAAGAATTGAGCAACGCACAGTTGAAGACGTATGGTCTGATAAAGCCATTGGACTATGAACCCTGGCATATCCAATTAACTGAACTGACCGGAATAAGCGAGAGCCGGAAGCTCGCCATAAGAGACAGCATATTGAAAGGAGAGGATGATACCATGACCATTAAAGAGTTCCAGGCTTTGACTTCTTTACAGGTAGACGGAATTCCGGGGCCTAAAACTCAAAACAAGGCAAGGGAAGTTCTGGAGGTTTGCCAGAGGATTTTAGGGAATAATTTTGAGAATCCTGAGCAGGTCATACGTGCCACACAGAGCAGTCCGGAATTATGGATTTCCAGATTGAGAGAAATAAAGTATTTTGACAGTTTTATCTTAAATATAGTCAAAAGAATGGGAGGTATGCATAAATGAAGGATAAGCTGAAAAATTTAATCAATGTAAAAAGTATTGTTACGCTTGCATTGGTTTTTACCCTTGTTGTAATTGTCCTGTCCGGGAAAAAAATCGACTCGGATATTTTCCTGCTCTTCTCTAATTGTACTACCATGATTGTTACTTACTTCTTTACAAGGAAAGCAGCTGATGAAAATAAGTGAGCTGCCACAGATCTTGAATACGGTTTTTAACCAAGATACACAAAATCATAATGTTCCCGGCCGGAAGCCGTCAAGGATTGCCCGCGAAGCTCTTCTAACCGGGCTTCCAATTGACGGCTGCCGGTATATGGGAGCTATTTTACCATAGGTATGAATTCCCCGTAACCTTTGTCCGACATTTCTTCAACAGGTATAAATCTCAGGGAGGCACTGTTGATGCAGTATCTCAGGCCGCCCTTATGGGCCGGACCATCCTCGAAAACATGTCCCAGGTGACTTCCGCCCACTCTGCTGGTAACTTCCGTTCTGTACATCCCATGGCTTTTGTCCTCATTGTATTCTATAACCTCATCATCAATGGGCCTGGTAAAGCTTGGCCAGCCGCAGCCCGAATCGAACTTGTCCGATGAAATAAATAGAGGCTCTCCAGTGACAATATCAACATATATGCCTTTCTTTTTATTATTCCAGAACTCGTTTTCAAAAGGTGCTTCAGTTGCTTTTTTCTGAGTAACCGCATATTGCTCATGGCTTAACTGTCGTTTCAGAGCTTCATCCCCGGCCTTTGAGTACCTGGATTTGTCAACCCTTCTGCCGGCTTCCCTTTTAAGGCTGTTTATCAATTCAAAATCAATATGGCAGTATCCGTTGGGGTTTTTATCAAGATATGCCTGGTGATATTCTTCGGCCCTGTAGAAATTTTGGATGGGCAAAACTTCAGTCAGGATCTTTTTGGAGTACTCAGTTTGCTTTTTATCAATATATTCCTCTATGACTCTTTTATCGGCAAGATTTTTGTAGTATATTCCTGTTCTGTATTGTGTTCCGATATCATGGCCCTGCCTGTTTAAAAGTGTGGGATCTATTATACGGAAATAGTAGTCAAGGAGTATATTCAGAGGAAGTCGCTGAGGATTATATTTCAAATAGACGGCTTCGGCATGTCCGGTATTTTTGTGGCACACCTCCTCATAGGTGGGGTTTTCGGTTTTACCGTTGGCATATCCGGCCTCAGTGTGAATTACTCCCGGAATATTTTTTATAAATGCTTCAACTCCCCAAAAGCATCCGCCGGCCAACCATATTTCAGAAAAAGTTTTGTTTGGATTTATCATAATTTCACGTCCTTTTTACTATATTATTTATAACGCTCCATCTTTACAACTCATTATAGTTAAATTTACCCTAAACAAGCAGCTTTTAAACCAGATCCCGGTTTTACCCGATTTGGGTAGCTTTTTAAGGCAAAACTGCTGAACTGATGTTAATAACAATTAACACTAATTAATATTAATTAACATTAGTGAGCTATAAAGCCTTGTTATGTCCATATATTATAGTTAATAGATAATAACCATATTATCTATTTTAGGAAGGTGAATTGCAATGAAGACATTAATCTGGGCCCATAGAGGTGCTTCGGGCTACGCTCCGGAAAATACCATGGAGGCTTTTAAGCTTGCATACCAGCAGCAGGCTGACGGCATTGAGCTGGATATTCACATGACCAGGGACGGACATCTGGTAGTTGCACATGATGAAACAATAGACCGCTGCTCAGACGGCAGCGGACGCATAATCGACAAGACATTAAAAGAGCTCCTGTCCTATGATTTTTCAAATAACCTTCCGGAGTATAAAAACATTAAAATTCCTACTTTGGAAGAGGTATTGCATTTTATAAAAGGTACTAATTTGACAATAGATATTGAAATAAAGTCAGGGCTGGTTAATTATGAAGGTATTGAAGAGAAAGCCTCCTCCCTGGTCTCTAAAATGGGTATGAAGAAAAGGGTCATCTATTCCTCCTTTAACCACTACAGCCTGATGCTGATAAAAAAAATCGACAAATCAATCCCCGTGGGTTTGCTGTATACCGAGGCAATGGTGGATCCCCATATCTATGCGGCCCATTTGGGGGCTGAGGCAGTTCATCCCTTTTATTATACACTTGCGGTTCCCGACACTGTCAAAAAGTGCAGGGAAAACGGTATTCTGGTCAATCCCTGGACGGTAAACACCGCCGAACACCTTGGATGGATGTATAAGGAAGGCGTTAATGCCGTTATCACAAATTATCCTGATACAGCCTTCAAAATCAGAAGACAGATGTCATGATTTGATGACGCATCTATGAAATGGCATACCTATGAAAAATCCGGAGTATTGCAGTGGGAGGAACCCTTATGAAGCTAAATTATAAACAGACCTTTCTGATAGGTTTTGGATTTTTTGCCAGCTCCATAGCATGGGCCATGTACAATAATTATGTGCCCATATTGTTAAAGAACTATCTCACAAGCACCACTCTGATTGGAATAGTAATGACTTTTGACAATATCTTCGGAGTGATTTTCCAGCCGCTATTCGGGGCATTATCGGACAAAACCAGGACCCGCTTCGGCAGGAGGATGCCCTATATATTATTTGGAATACCCATATGCGCCGCAGTCTTTCCCTTCATACCGTTTACTAAAACCCTATTTTCATTAATGGCAGTCATTATAATCTTTAATTTTGTAATGTCCACCTGGAGAGCTCCCGTTGTAGCCCTTATGCCCGATTTGACACCTGCCCCCCTGAGGAGTCAGGCCAATGGGATTATCAACTTTATGGGAGGCCTTGGAAGCCTGTTCTCCTTCTTTGCCGGAGGCCTGCTGTTCAAGCTGGGAGGCATGCCGCTGCCCTTCGTTGCCAGTGCTGTTCTCATGCTTGCTGCAGTTGTGGTTTTAAAGCTTTTTGTCCGGGAGAGGACCGGTAAAGAACCGGAAGGAGAACTTCTGGATAATAAACTGCCCGGATTGGCAGTTGAACCAGCGGAGCCTGAAAAATCCCCTATGCCGGCCAAAAGTCATGGCTTTCCTCAGGAAGCTCCCGGCAGGTCACATGCAGCCCAACCGGGAAGAAATAAAAGTCTTATTTTTTTACTGCTCGCCATCCTGTTCTGGTTTACGGGCTATAATGCAGTAGAAACCTTTTTCAGCCTTTATGTCATCAACACCCTGCGGGATACCTCGGGCAATTTTCTTACCGCTGGAGACGCTTCGCTGCTGCTGGCAATGTTTTCTCTGACTTTTCTGGGTTTCTCAATACCGGCAGGCTTTATATCTGCAAAGCTGGGCCGGAAAAGAACCATTCTTGCCGGACTCACGGGTGTGACACTTTTATTCGCGCTAATGCTTTTTACGGATAATATATGGGCATTGAGAATACTTCTTCTTTTGGGAGGTGTCTTCTGGGCCTGTGTGAACATCAATTCACTTCCCATGGTAGTTGAGATGGCTCACTGGAAGGATATCGGCAGATTTACAGGCTACTATTATTTCTTCTCCTTCAGTGCTGCAATAATAAGCCCTATACTGTTTGGCTTCATTCGGGATATGGTGAGCAGTTACGATACTATTTTTGTATATTCTTCGATATCCTTTGCTCTTGCAATAATATGCATGCTCTTTGTAAATCACGGAGAAGCCGCCGGAGAAGTAAAAACCGGAAATAATATATAGAAATAATTACTTATCTCTCTTCATACAGGAAGTCCACCACTTCAGCCCCGGCATTCTCCTCTATGAAGCGCAGAACCTGATCCAGTACGGCGTTGGCCTGTGCCCTGCTGTCGGATACACAGGCAGCGCCTATTACGATGGTCTGATAATAATCCTGCCCATCCACTTCTGCTATGGAAATATTAAATTTGTTGCGTGCCCGCTGCACCAAACTCTTCACAATCATCCTTTTGTCCTTGAGGGAATGGCAGGTTGGAGCATAAAGCTTAACAGTCAGTGATGATACTATCATAGAGCCTCCCCGGATATGTAAGTTAACCCATTGTCATGGCGGCAAATCAATAGCCCAGTTCCTCTCCGACAAGTATTACCTTAATCCTGTCCTTATGCCTCTGGTAAGCTGAAACCACATAATTGCAGCAAATTCTTGCCGGGCCCGAACAGCCGCTTGCCATTTCGCCGGGACGGCCGTTGAAGGACATACATTCCCCCTTTTCCTTACAATAGGTCTGACAGGAAAGTCTTGTAGCATTTGCGGGAGCAGCAATAGTTTTTGCCCTTATTATCGCTTCGTTCAAATCCTTTACCAGTTTGTTATAACCTGCGATAATAATTACCGATTTGGGTCCGAAACAAATTGCTGCAACCCTGTTGGAATTGCCATCGACATTATATAGTTCCCCGTTTTCAGTTATGGCATTCGAACTGCTTATATATACATCAGCAGAAAAGGAGTCAATAAATATCTTATTTATCTGCTCGCCTGTAAGCCCCTCTTCATACCTGTCCAGGAAATTATACCTCCCTGACCGCAAAAGGTCTATGACACCGCTTTCAAACAAGGTCATGGCACCGCCGACTCCGACAGTATCCCCGTCCTTCAGCAGTTCACAGACCTTTTCGGGTATCTGGGCTTTTGTCTCAACATAGTGCACCTGCATATTGTTTTTCTCAAGATTTTTCATTGTCTTGCCTATTCTTTTGCCGATAATTGTCATGGCACTTATATCCATATATTCCAACACTCTCCTTTACATTACTCTCCAATATATTCAAAACGCCTGAAGGTCAGACCGTCCCGTTGGACTATCTCATCCCACATGGAAGCAGGGCGTACCCATACCCCCATTTCACCATAAAGAGCCTGATATACCACCATGTCCTCCAGTGTCTCACTATGCCTGGCTATGTAAAGCACTCTGTATTCGTTTCCTTTAAAATGTCTGTATTTTCCCAGCCTTATCTGACTCACTCCTGTCCTCCTTCCGGCCCCTGACTTACCAGAAGTCTCACCAGCGCTTTTTCAAACGCCTCATTGTTTTCCCCGGTACGTTTCTTCATAGGCCGGGTTCTGCCTCCCGCCCTGCGGACCTTTTGTCCCAGATGCCTTTCAAAAAGCAGCCTGTCAATGTTTTCGTCGGTATAGATCAGTCCGTTCTGATTTAATACTTTGGCGCCCTTTCCCAAACCCATTGCAGCCACACCGTAATCCTGCGTAACGACAATGTCTCCGCGGTTCAACAGATTTATGAGCTTTATATCCACGCTGTCCCTTGCCTTGTCTACAGTAATCACCGTACTGTAGCCGTCAAAAAGCTCATGGCTTGTATCAATGATCATGGTCACCGGAACCTTATATTTTTTTGCATTTCTCACTATTATATCTTTAACCGGACATGCGTCAGCATCAACAAGTATCTGCATAAATAGCCTCCAAACCCAAACATGCTGTAAAATATGGAATTGATAATATAAATACTCTTCATTATATGTAATAATGCCATTCTTTTTAATACAGCTTATTTGGAGAAGTATCTTTTAACCACCTGTTCCGCCGGTTTACCATATATCTCATAACCCCCGCTCCTGGCTGCTGCTTCCGGTGAGCCGGGATGGGACGGCCAGGACCACAGACCATATCCGCCTACCCAGTCACGTTTGGAAGTTGCTTCAAACATTGCCTGATACCACTCTGCCTGAATCTGTGCGTTTACTTCACCGGAAAGACCCCAGTCATTGGGGACGAATTGTGAACCCACTACGGACATACATCCCGCTTCTGCAAAAAAGAAAGGCTTATTAAATTTTTTAACAACCCTTTCAATCCGGTCAAGCTGCTGTTCCCAATCATTAATCGGATAATAACCGCTTGATGATATAATATCCACACAGTCCCACCATTTAACATTGTGTTCCTGATACTTATCGGTATTGTAAGAGACCTGTCCATGATATACTTCCCTGATATCGGCTATCAGCTTTCGCCATTCGCCTTCCCGCCGTTCAGTCATAACCATTTCACAGCCTGCGATGAACATTTCACAATTTTCTGCTTCCGCAATATTTGCATAGTGTAATTGAAATGCCGTATATGCAGGGAACCACTTGCTCCACTTTGGTTCGCAGTGTACGTCCTCATCAAAAAAGTTTATATGTGCACGCCATACACCATTTTCACAGTTTACAGTCGGTTTAACGGCAACTTTAAGTCCAAGCTCTTTAGCATAGCGAATTATCCCGGCTAATTCCTCATCTGGCATGGTCCGGCCGGATGAAATGGATATTGTTTCAGAATACGGAGTTTGCTGTAAACCCGCAGGAACCAAAATGACCCAGTTTACATTGGTGCGAGCTTTCATTTCTTTAAGGCTTTTAAAAGCTGCAGCATCTGACAGCCTTCCCTTTCCCTCAAACGGTGCAAAAGTAATCGCATTAATTTTCTCCATGTTACCCCCATATATTGCGAACAGCACATCCTTTAGTTCGCTGATTAATAGCTTTCCAGCAGCTCAATTAAGCATTTGTACTCGGTACTGCCGTCAAGGTAAGCATACTGACCGCTGGCATCGCCGTACTGTCCCCGCTGAACCAAAGTCATTCCGGCTGCTTCACAGTCGGCAATAGCTGCATTCATATTGCTGCACTGAAATGCCACATGATGTATGCCTTCACCGTTTGAGTCGAGATATTCCCGCCAGACAGAGGGTGCATCATTGGGCTGAATCAGCTCCAGCTGCACTCCGCTGCTCAGGTTGAAAAACGCCATTGCGCATGCCGCCTCCAGAGCCGGTTGGCCTTTAAAAGCGGTCTTTGTAACTTCATAATCACCACAGCCTATAGTTGGCGGTGTTTCACAGCCAAACAGCGCCGCAAATTTTCTTTTGCTCTCTTCAATATCTTTTACAATATAACCTACCTGGCAAAAGCGATTGCTTTGCAAAATGCTTTTATTCTCCATTGATATTCTCCCCCAACTATTTTTTTGATTAATCCGGCATTGAATTAGTTCAGCTATCCCAGCCTTATCACAGCAAACCTGCCCTGTCCATGCGGGCTTGTACGTACTTCAGGCTTGCAATGTATTCTTCATCCGTGCTCAGATGTTCAATAATCATTGGCATTTCAGTATCAATCCTATTGGCACGCTCCACATAATACTCCAGATTGAGACTGCCTTCGCCACAGCCAACTTCCTTTAGTTGCAGTGTAAATTCACCGGCCAGCTTTACATCTTTCAAATGGCAGCTCTTAATATATTTGCCCAACTTATCAAATATTTCATCAATAAACTTTTCATTCTGCAAATATTTTTGAGGACTGGTAATCCAGTTTGCCAGATCCATATGTACTGCAAAATTTTCACGTTCTACCTCTTTGAGGAGCCAGAGATATTGATCCGGATCAGCAGGCACCATCCACGGCATGGGCTCAATGCAATAAAAAGTATGCCGTGGCTTTGCCCTGTCTATGATTTCTTGAATTGATGTTACTGTTTCAAGTAAAAATTCTTCAGAAAAATTTTCCTTGTATGCTCCATCCCACACCGCACCCGCAGCTCCGCATATGTTAACACAGCAATCAGCTCTTAGATAATCTGCAAGCTTAAGCTGGCTTACACAGTAATCAATATTCTTTTCTCTTTCCGCTTTATCGGCAGCAAGGGGGTTCACCCATGCGCCAACTTCAGCAATACGCAGATCGCGCTTCTTTGCTTCATCACGGTAGGAATCAATTAAAGTAGAATCACTTTGGTGATTCAGCGGGAAAACAACTGCTCTGCAGCCCAGCTTTTCCATTTTATCGGCCCACTCCGCCGCACTGCTGTGAGCCAGAGCGGATGCAATACCTAATCTCATCAGAAATTCACCTCCAGAGTTTCTTATAGCGAAAGCAGTATCTTCTCGACACGTGCAAGTTCATCCCGGATTTTAAGATGCTGAGGGCATTTTTTTTCACAGGCCCCGCAGTCTATGCAGTCGGATATTGCTTTTCCGCCATCTTTTTTGTAGCCCGCAAATTGATTTTTTGCTGTTTCTGTTAAACCATAAACATTATGGTTGTTATAGAAATTAAATATGTCAGGAATTTTGATTTCAGACGGACAGGGCTGACAGTACTTGCACCCCGTACAGTATAATTCACTGAATTTTTTGAGCTGCTCCATAGCTTTCCCAAGCTGCTCCCATTCCATTTCGGAAAGCACAGCCGGATCACTTCCGATTTTAACATTTTTCCTGACCATATCCAGAGTCTCCATTCCGGATAATGCACAACTGAGATTGGGATTTCCCAATACAAATTTAAAAGCGAGCTCATATGTGGCAATTGCAGGTTTTCCGGTCAGCTTTGTATACAGATCAGTGGGCGCCGAAAGTCTTCCGCCTCCCACAGGTCCCATTGCAACAGTACCCATGCCTTTTGACGCTGCATATGCCAGCATTTCTTCATTGCTGCGGTCAAGCAGATTGTACTGTACAAGCATTGTTTCCATTGGAATTCCCCGCTTAATCGAACCGTCGATTATGTGTTTTATGCTCTGGGGTTCATCGTGGAAAGAGAAGGAGATATGGCGGATCAAGCCTTCCTCTTTGGCCCTTTGTGCTTCAAGCAGCAAATCATGATGCAGAATAATGTCATCAAAAGAGCCTTTGTTAATACCCCAGAAATGGTAGCAATCAACATAATCGGTATCCATTTTCTTTAAGCTTGCCTCAAGGGTCTTTCGATAATCCGAAGGCTCTTTTACCACTTCCAGTGGTATCTTTGTTGAAAGCATAACCTTGTTACGGAATTTCTTTACTGCTTTACCCAGCGCTTCTTCACTGTTTTTATTACAGTAATAAGGCGCGGTATCAAAGTAATTTACACCGTTTTCAAATGCATGGCTTATCATCTCGGATGCTTTATCCTGATCGATAAACCATTTTTCGTTTTTCTGGTATTCCGGCAGACGCATGCAGCCAAACCCCAGCGTAGATATCTTTTCCCCTGTTTTTCCAAAATCATTATAGTTCATAATCAAATTCTCACTTTTCTGATAAATTATTATCTTATTATACCACTTGAACCCATTGATTTGTTCCAGAACTTTTAAGAACCGCACCTATAAAGCCGGTACCAACGACGCCAATACCTACTTTATTCACATTAACCTCCTAAGCCATTCTATGGCTTTGAGCCGCAATAGCGGCCGCTGAGGCCCGGGGTATTTCTTTGGTACCCTTCACCCGAATTGTTTTGGGTTCATTCGGAAATAGCTTAACATAGTTATCCGAATAGTGTATGCGGTCATCCTCGCATACAAGGTATGCAAATGGTACGAATTTGTCCGAATGTATTGTAACCAGCAAATCATTACCGTCCTCAACAGCAGAGTCCATTCTTACTTCTGCCTCCGGGAGGAACAATTCCCGGTAGTACGCACGAACACTGCATGCAGTTTCGAATTCCGGATGGTCTGAACTGACATAGCAGAAACCACGTTTAAGATCACCGTCTGCTTTAAAGATAAATTGCTGCCAGGAGTGAGGCTCACAGGTAATGGTCTGCGTACCCACCCGGCGCTTATTGCCGCTAAAGTCTGAATACCCATATTCTATCTGGATTTCAGCACTTTCAGGTTTGTCATTTATAATTGTAGCTGTCGCAGTGCCGTCCTCAGCCCGGAGAATAATCTTCCTGTGCGCAAATGCCCGTTTCAGGAAATAATACGATATCTTTCTGGTAAGGTAGTAGTCAATAACTGTCCAGCCTGTTTCAGGCCATGCATCATTATACATCCATATGAGATCACCCGATCCGCAGGATTTCCTCCTGATGCCTTCAGCCATCTCCAGATACAGGCAACCCTGCATAATACCGCTGTACAGCAGATATTCCTTCCAGTCCAGCTCAGAAAATTCTGTCAGATGATGCTGAATTGCACCATCAATACTATTGCGTTTATAATCATCTTCTCCATGGTGCTTCCAGATTGGGTTTTCCTTTGATACCTCTTCCCCGGCAAAATATCTGCGTACGGTACTTTCCATGTTTGCACCGAAGAAACCGTACTCGCTGCAGAAACGGGCATTAAACCGGTCAAAAGCTTCCAATTCATAGCTGAATTTAAATTTGGTGTTATCATCACGTCCAAAAAAGGTCCATGCGTGTACATCACCTTCTGTATTCTCATTGGAATGAACCCCGAAATAGGGTGATGACGGCATATAAAAAATTGACGGACAATTAGCCCTTACCGTTTCAGGAAGCATGTAGTTGTATATATATTCTCCGTACAATCTTTCCGGAGGTACGCCTTTGGGAAACCAGTCGGTATAGGACTCATGCACCTCATTGTTTCCGGCCCAGAGTGCCATACACGGATAGTGGGCCAGACGCTTGCTCTGATACGTCGCTTCCAGCTGTGCCTCGTACATGAAAAGAGGATTATCATCCGGATAAAACGCACACGCAAACATAAAGTCGTGAAACAGCAATATTCCGTTCTCAGAACATGACTCATAAAAGCAGTCGGCTTCATATAATCCTCCACCCCAGATTCGGAGCATATTGAAGTTTGCTTCTTTTGCTTCTAGAACCAGAGTTCTGTACTTTTCTTTTGTAACCCTCAGATAAACCGAATCGGCAGGCACCCAATTCCCGCCTTTACAGAACACTCTTACACCATTTACCCTGACAAAGAAATTGCGCGTTCCGTCTTCCAGTTTTGAACGGTCAATATCAATGGTACGGATACCAATTTTCTTGTCTTTCATTTCATTTACATGACCATTACAGCGGCTTACCGCCCGGACAGTGTACTGGTTTGGATCTCCATAGCCGTTGGGCCACCAGAGTTTTGGGTTATCTATTGTAACAGTCTGACGAAAGACATTTAGGCCTCCGGCTGCTGTTTCGGTCAGACTGCCCCGGGCGGCGGGCCTGTTGCCGTACAATACTTCATATTCCACTGTTACATCGGCAGAAGACTGCATCACCAGTTTTTCTACCTCGAAATAAAAATCAAGAGTTGCCGTATCATCATTAATGGAAGTAGTATCACATCGGAAATGGCTGATTTTTGCACCGGAGAAAGCTTCCAGATAAACTGAGCCACCTATGCCGCAGGTAGGCACCAGCTTACACCAATCCCAACCGTATGTAAACTGGGGTTTACGCAAATGAATACGCTGAAAGCATTTAATAGAGGTGTCGGAGTATACCGACAGGCGGTCTACAGGGTAGTAGTCTTCAACTCCCGATGTCAGCCGGATAATTAATTGATTTACTCCCACCTTGAGATAGCGTTTAATATCTTTTTCAAACGGTCGGAATGTATTGTGGTGCTGTCCAATGGGAATATTATTCAAAATTAAGTCTGCATTATAATCAAGAAGTTCAATAAACAGACGAACCTGTTCCTCTTTTAAAATTTCTTCATCCACTTCAAACTCGCGGATAAACCACCAGGACATGTTTTTAATCCAGGTACAGTCATCGCTGTTTTTCCTGAGCAACGGTTCCTGAAGAAGCCCATTTTCAACCAAAGGGGTAATAACATCACATGGTACGGTGGCCTTAAGGTAGCCGTGACGCACTGGAAAATTTCTTGGCCATACTGCCAGTTCCGGGAAACCCTCCTCCCGGTTAAGTACCTCCTGAAAACGTTCAGGCCCTACATCTAAAAACTCCGGGGCCAATTTCCACGTACCCGTAAGCGGGATTTTTTTTGCCATAACCAGTTCACCCTTTTCGCAAAATAATCTTATATAAATACTAATAACTTAATTTCCGGGACATTTTGAGTACAATCCAAATGTCCCGGAAATTTCGCAAAACCGGCCTTTATTCATCAAATTATGTATACTATCTTAACGGCTTGCTTGGGCTTGAAGCGAATTAGGATCGATGGTCATCAATTCGATTTTGTTGCCGTCGGGGTCATGTGTCCAGGCCTGATAGTTTAAGTCTTTACCCTGGCTGGGTTCCACATCGATAGGCACACCCTTTGCACGTAAATCTTCAACAGTCTTATATACATCCTCGCACTCGAAGCAGGTATGCATAAAACCCGCAGATTCATGTTTGATTTGTACACTTTCCACTCCGCCATAGAAGAGTTCTATATAAGTACCATCTTTTACACGGAGGTAAATCAGCCAGGGCTTACCCTGTTCATCATCCAGTTCATAAATTTTTGTAAAGCCTAACTTATTTACATAGAAATCCAGAGATTTTCCCATGTCTTGCACTGTGTAAGCCATATGACCTATGCCGGTATAACCTTTTTCAGAATAATCGTATTTTGCTGCATTGGCTTTCATATGGGGTGAAGCCGGATTGTACTGAACAAACTCTACTGCATTTCCATCAGGGTCATGAATCCAGATGTTACGATTCAAATCCTTTCCCTCACCCGGCTTTGGTTCGGAAATAATTCCTTTTCCATAAAGTCTTTCTGCCAAGGCCTGAATGTCACCAACTGAAATACAGTAGTGATGGTAGCCTATAACCCCGGATGCATATGCACGATCGCGGTCTTTTACTCCGTCGTGAAAGAGTTCTAAAAACGCATTGCTGCATATTTTAACATACACGATCCACGGTTTACCTTCATCATCTGATATTTCAAATACCTTCTTAAAGCCTATCAAACCACAGTAAAATTCAAGTGCTTTTTCCATGTCGGTTACTTTTACTGCATTATGTGCAATTCCTGTAATCATATCGTTTTCCGCCCTTTATCAGATATATTTGTTAATTTACAAAGACTTTTTTATCACCAAACATGGTAAACGTTGTGTACCTCTTCTCCTGAAAGAATCTTTCCTGCGCGGGTAATGTTCCATTGAATATGGTCTTTTAAATCCTCGTCGCCCTGGAAGGATAGTCCAAATACACGTTCCATTTTGTTTGCATTATAATAGGCCGGGTTACGGTTTTCATTGGCATTTGGAACAATAACCCTGCTTGAAGAACCAGTTAATTCAATTGCTGTCTGCGCAATTTCCGCCCATGTAATAAATTTCTTACCAAGAGCCATAAAAGTTTCTTTATTGAAATCGCTTTCTGCCAATTTCACATAGAGCTCTGCAATCTGTTTTCCTGAGAGGAACTGAGTGCCATCAAACTTATCAAAGGTGAGAGTCTCATTCTGAAGCACTGCTTTTGCAATGTTTAAGAAACGGACATCCGACTGAGATGCACCGCCTTCGTATGCGGGATTTGAAAAGATATAGCCCGGACGGATTACATTTCTTAAAATTTTCGTTTTGGTTCCGTAATCGCCCTGACCACCATAATACTGATTAAAGCCCATTATATACATTTCGGTTGAGGCCTTGGTTGCACCGTACAGATCACCGGGGAGCAATACGGCAGTCTCATCCATACCATCACGAAGTGAACCCATTGCCGCAGTAGAACTTGTATAAACAAATTTTTTAACACCTGCTTTTTCTGCCGCATCCATTAAGAACAATGAAACCCTGGTATCATGCTCCAGCATTTCAACCGGATCATTTCCCCAGCCAAGAGCGATATGTACTACCGCATCACAGCCATTGAGCGCTTTTTTCATCACATCCAGTTCAAGAATATTACCCTTTACAAGAGTTACGTTTTTGAGAGTTTTGTAAACTGGAATACGGTCTGGTGTACGAGTGAGCAATACAATTTCATGGCCTGCCGCAAGCAGTGCCTTGGTAACATTTTGCCCGATATTTCCCGTACCGCCGGTAACAAAGATTTTCATGAGAACTCCTCCAATATTAGCTTTTTTAATTAAATTGTTTTTTTATAAAATTAACCTTTAACACTACCCATTACCAAACCTGTAGTAAAGTAACGCTGCAGGAATGGATAAACAATGAGAATTGGTATGGTTGCAAGGAAAAGCTGTGCTGCGTTTGTTGTACGCGCATTGACCATACTTAACATAGTAGAAAGGCTGGACTTGGTATCGCTGATATTGCGGAAGAAGGTTTCCGGATCAATAACAACCGTTTGCAAATAGGTCTGCAGCGGGTACTTTTCTACACGGTCTATATATATCAATCCATCAAACCAGCTGTTCCAATGCCCTACAAATGAGAATAAAGTAACTGTTGCCAATGTGGGAAGCGAAACAGGAATTATAATCTGAATCAGCGTCTGCAAATGATTCGCCCCGTCAATGAATGCCGCTTCCTCAAGTTCAGAGGGCAAACTCCGCATGTAGTTCATAACAACCAGCATATTGAATACCGATAGCGCTCCCGGAAGAATCAGAGCCCAAATACTGCCTATAAAACCGGTGTATCTGACCATCATATAAGACGGAATAAGACCTCCGGAAAAAAGAATAGTAATCACAAAGTACCAGGAAAACACATTTCTTGCACGGAACTGCTTAGTCGACTTTGAGAGAGGATAAGCAGTCAGAATAATTAATGCAATATTAACCGGAACACCTATAATAACGCGCTTGCAAGATATCCACAGCGATACAAAAAATTGGGAGCTGCTGGTGACAATAAAATCATACGCAGATGTAGTAAATTCTACAGGCCAGAAAGTAACCTGACCGGAAGTAACCGCCGACTTGCTGCTAAAAGAAATGGCCAGCAGATTTATAAACGGTAAAATACAGCACAGCGCAATAAAAATCAGAATCATATGATTGCAAACCAAAAAAACTTTTCGGGAGAGCGATGTTTTTACTTTCATTAGAATTTACCTCCTCCTAGAATACACGGTAGCCGGCAAATTTATCTGCCATATAATAGGATGTTATAATGAATATCAAAGAAACTATTGACTTAAAAAGGCCTGCTGCCGTCGATAACGAGTATTGTACATCTACCATACCAAGACGATACACCATTGTGTCAAGTATATCACCGGTAGAGTACACAGCCGGACTATACAGGTTATAAATCTGTTCAAACCCGCCGTTTAATACATTCGCAAGACTAAGCACCGACATCAGTACGATAATACTGGTAATGCCGGGCAAGGTTATATGCCAGGTCTGCTGCATACGGCTTGCTCCATCAACAGTAGCCGCTTCATATAAAAACGGATCAATTCCGGTAAGTGCAGCAAGGTAAATGACTGAAGTAAACCCGAAGGTCTTCCAGATATCCGTTATGATCATTGTATTCGGGAACCATTCAGGAGATCCTAGAAAAAAGATTGGTTCAAAGCCAAAATAAGATATAATCTGATTTACAACCCCGGTTGACGGCGAAAGGATATCAGCAAAAATACCTGCAAGTATAACCCAGGAGAGAAAATTCGGAAGGTATACCATAGTCTGAATACTGCGTTTTACTTTCATTTTGCTCACTTCATTAAGCATAAGAGCAAAGAGAACCGGTATAATAATACCAAGAATCATTTTCATTAGTGCAATATAGATAGTATTGCCGATAACATTCCAGGTATCAGGGAGATTGAACAACTGTTCAAAGTTCTTTAAACCAACCCATTTTGAACCAAACAAACCTTTGGCAGGAACAAACTTCTGAAATGCTATTGAAATCCCGGCTATAGAACCATATTGGTAAATACCAACTATAATGATTGCCGGGATAAGCATTACATATAGAGGAAGTTCTCTGTATAGTCGTGAATTTTTGAATGTTTTCTTTTTATGATTTTCTTTTTTAACTATTTCCATTAGTCCAAAGACCCTCCCTTTATTATGGAATGAATGCCGAAACAGTCTTCCGGCATTCATTCCAATTATTTAACTTCTGAACATACAGCTGATGTTAATCAGATTATTTAGGGGGGTACATGGTTTCGAGATCGTCAAGTATTTTCTTGCCGCCTACTTTAAGCCAGTTCTGGACAAAGGTATCAAAAGTGCTGTCTACGTCGGCGCCCATAATCATTTTAGTGTACTGTTCCAGAACCATTTTTTCCAGAGTCGGGCCATATTCAACGTAGCTATCCGGTTGGACTCCCATTATACTCTGTACAAGAGCATTGTCCGGCTGATATTTTGTCTGGATAATATGCATTGATCCGATTTGAGAGTATACACCCCATAGACCATATGCATCGCTCTTTTTGGATTCGCCTTTTTCAAACGCCATATAGGTATTATATTTAGTCACCATATCCTGTGGCAGAGATGAAACATCGCCCGTTTTGTTAACCTCGCGGTAAATCGGAGCAAAGGTAGTTTCCTGAGGTTCATTTATCCAACATGGATTGAAACGGTACTGTTCGTCATTAGTGTAAATATCTGCCGTTTCTTTGGGCATATCAAGGTTGCAGATTGTGTTGTAGTGATTATATATTTTTATTACAGCTTCAGGGTTCTTACATTTTGCATTAACCATTAAGATATCACCTGAACAGTTGCTGTTGTAACCCAATTTGTAATCATAGCCTTCCTGGGTGGGAATAGGGTAGGGATGTACTACGGCACCGTAGTTTTCAAATGCAAGGTTCCAGGGATACCAGGTACCCCATTGCTGCCCAAACGCCATACCGATCTTACCTTTGCCGATATCCTCAGCGAGGCCTGACTGGTCTTTTACAACAAATTCCTTGTCTATAATTTTATCTTTGTACATCTTTTGAACGAATTTGAGCACTTCCTTCATTTCAGGCTGGATCACAGGGCTGGTAACTTTACCGGATTTATCCCTGTAGAACATTTCCTGTCTGAAAAGAGGAACCCCCCAGGCACCGGAAAGACCTAAAAGTGAAGCGTGGTCAGCCGATACAATTTGGTTGTGAAGACCCAGTCCAAAAGTGTCATCTTTACCGTTTTTGTCCGGGTCTTTGTATGTAAATGCGTAAGCCAGATCATAAAGTTCGTCAATAGTAGTTGGAGCCTTCATGCCCAGATTGTCCAGCCAATCCTGACGGATCCACAGCAGCGTAGCCATCTGTGTATTATCATTCAGAGACGGGATACCGAACATTTTACCATCAAAACTTACATAATTGAAACTGTCTTTATATTTGTCTTTCACTCCGGACATGTACTCACCGGCATATGAATCAAATACTTCTGTCAGGTCTTTAAGGTAACCAGCCTCATAGGCCTGCTTAAAAATAGAATAGTTTCCCTTGAATATGTCCGGAAGGTCGCCGGAAGCAAGGCAAAGTTTTAACTTATTGTTGTATGCTTCGGTGTTAAGGTCAGCTGTCCACGCAACTTTGAGATCAACGTTTAAGTCTTCCTTAATCTTACGTGACCAAACGTTATTATCATAGGTATCACCGTTTTTGAACTGCTGTACCGAAGTTGCAGGAACACCCCATGTCAAGGTCACCGCTTCGCCGTATTTGCCTATTGGATCATTCTTAGAAGCCGTGGATGCACCGGAAGCTGTAGAAACAGAAGTTGAGGAACCTGATGATGCAGCCGTTGGTTCACTATTACCGCATGCTGCCAGAGAAAAAGCCAGAATACCGCTAAGAAGCATTGCCAAAAGTTTTTTGCTTTTCATTATAGTCCCATCCTTTTTAATTATTTTGCTAGACTAGTTCTTTTACATATACCCAGTGAGGGGTAACTTTGCTAGTTTTGGGATTAATAACAGACTGCAGTTCTGGACACGTGTTACCATTATTCCCAAAAAAAATGGTCAAAAAGGTTTAGTTTAACTAAAGATCAACCCGGGATGATACATTTAAACCATATTATACCTCAATCAGAGTATTTTTAATAGAGCTATCTTGTAAATTATGTTAGCATAAGTAACACGTGTTTGCAACACTTATTTGTTATTTTTTATCAAAATTATCATTTATTTTTATGTACAATTTATGCAAATTGCCCCAGGCATCACCTCCCATGTGCATTTCTGAAACACTTCAGTATTGTGTTTTTACATTTTCTATGATATTATAGGCATATTAGGTAAATAATTTTATCTAAAATATGTTGATTTAAAGAGAGAATAAACACGTTTTTATGGCTAAAATAAAATTAAACAGCACAGAGATTGCTAAACTTGCAGGCTTTTCACGCAGCACTGTCAGCCGTGTTATTAATGGTTACAGCAATGTTCCCAAGGCAACTCGTGATAAAGTTATGAAGATTATAGAAGAATATGAATATTACCCTTCTTTTTCAGGTCAGGTCCTTGCCGGTAAGAAAACACAGACCATTGGTCTGTTTTGGGTTTCCAGCGGTACTATTTCATATGATATGCAGTCAAGTTCTTTTGTTACCCATATTATTGAAAGTGCTGCAAAGCAGGGCTATCTTGTACTTACATGCATCGTGCCCAATCTGAAGGATTCTGAACACCAAAACCAGATTAAACGTATATTTTTGCAGGAGCGCGTTGATGCGGGGATATTTGTCGGTCTGAATAATAACGAACCCTTTGTTAAAGAATTGATTTCCTGGGACAAAATTATCGGTATATTTGATTATTATAATGATAATGCCAATCCTAATCTTATCACTGTAAACTTTGAAAATGAAACAGGCGAAAAGGTAATTGATTATGTGCATAGCCTGGGGCATCGTAAAGTTGCATTAATTGATGGTAACATGAGCCGGTTCAGTTCATTCCAGCGTCACGAGGGCTTCATCCGGGGCATGCTCAAGTATCAGATCGAAATGCGCCGTGAATGGATGCATTATGGCGATGTTATAGAGCAAGGTGGATATTACGCCACTAAAGACCTGATCCGATACAGCGAAGAACTTCCCACAATTATCTGCGCCAATAATGATGCTGTTGCATTCGGAGCTTATCACGCACTTTCCGAGGCGGGGGTATCTATCCCTGATCAGGTTTCAGTTATAGGCATAGACGGTCATGAACGCGGAAAACTTATTAACCCGCAGCTGACCACTTTTAGTTTCAATTTTGAAACCTTATTTTCGTCTCTGGTTTCACGGGTTGTGGCAGCTATTGAGGGGCGCAACGAAGGCAGAAACGATGAAATCATTACAAGTACATTGATTGAACGTACTTCTTGCAAGGAAATGAAATAAAGTTCCATTTCCTTGCAGCTTTTCTGAACACGTGTTATAAACATGTTTTGAATCTTGTATTCTTTATTTATCCAATCGCTTTTTCAAATTCCTTATAGAGTGCCTGTTAATTATGTTTGCAGATAAAAGTATCTTTTCTGCAGGTTCTTCAGAGCCGCTCATTTTTTGCAGCAATTTACATACGGCCCTCCTGCCCATTATTTCCTTCTGAACCCTCATTGTCGAGAGTTCCGGGGTTACACTCCGGGATGTCTCTATGTCGTCAAAACCCATTATGGACACTTCCCCGGGTACCGATATTCCCATGCTTAATAAAACCTTCAGGATTACAAGAGCTTCGGCATCATTGCAGCAGAAAAACGCAGTCGGAATTCCTGCTCCGTTTTTCATTTCTTCAATTATCAAGGCTATTTCTTCATTGTCCACATTTTCAAGTTTGCGGTCAATTACCGAGTACCCGGGGTTATAACCGAGACCGTATTCCCTCAATGCCTTCAAATATCCCTGATACCTGTCATAAAAACTGACAGAGGCATAAATATCCCCCAGAAAACCTACATTTGCATGTCCGCTGTTTATCAGATACTCAGTGGCAAGGTAGCCGCCGCATTGATTATCTGTCAACACGCAGTCCATAACCAGATCATCAAAATAATTATCCACCATAACTACAGGCAAATCATAGGTTATTATGGCATTGACAGTCCTGCGGGATATCCTGCCAAGAGTGATTATACCTGAAACCATACCGTCTTTGACACAGTTTGGTATTTCAAATATTTCATCTCTTTCGTCATAATAATGTATAATTGTATTCACATTGTTCTTCTTTGCCTCATCTTCAATTCCCAACTGTATGAAACTGAAAAATCCTATTGAATCCCGGGTGCTTTTGGCAATGACCAGGCAGAGGTTTCGTGTTGTCTGCTGCCGGGTATTGCTTTTATATTTGTAGCCCATGCCTTCTGCAGCGGTTTCTATGGTTTTTCTTGTTGTTTCACTTATTCCGGGCATGCCGCGGAGTGCCAGTGAAACTGTATTTTTTGAAATGCCCAGTTTTAATGCAATGGAATCCATTGTTACTTTTTTTGCCATACTTCCTCCAGACTCAAGAATGGTGTGAATATTTGATGCTTCCTTTGTAATTATATATTGAATTATAGCATAAATACTGTTTTATTTAAAGCATTTTGTAATATTACAAATAATATTATTTTTACTTTACATATTAAAAGTTTTTAAGTATTATAATATTATATATATTAATATTTCATGTTATACAATTAGAGTATCAACGAATTTTATAGTATTATTTTTTTAAGGAGGCGCTGTAATGCAGATTATTGGCAAAGCTTTAAAAAATATCCCCTGGGAGGAAAAACCCGAAGGTTTCGGCGGAGTTATCTGGAGACATTCGGGCAATCCCATCATTGACTGGAACCCCACCCCAAGCACAGCAAGAGTATATAACAGTTCTGTCGTTCCCTGGGGCAGCGGCTTTGCAGGGATCTTCAGAGCGGATCACAAGGACGGTAAAGCCCGTATTCATGTGGGGTTCAGCGACGATGCCCTCAGCTGGAAAATTGAAGATGAACCCATACAGTGGTATGACAGTGACGGGAAACTCTATCAGCCCAGCTATTCCTATGATCCACGGCTTGTGGAGGTAGAAGGTACATATTATATCATCTGGTGCACCGATTTCGGCGGAGCCTCCCTTGGCCTGGGAATGACCAGGGATTTCAGGAAATTTATACGCCTCGAAAACCCCTTCATCCCCTTCAACAGAAACGGTGTTCTGTTTCCGAGAAGGATAGACGGAAAATACCTGCTTCTCAGCAGACCCAGCGACACTGGCCATACCCCCTTCGGAGATATTTTTTTGAGCGAAAGTCCGGATATGGTCCACTGGGGGCGGCACAGACGGGTAATGCAAAAGGGAGGCTCAGGCTGGTGGCAAAGTGTAAAGATAGGCGCCGGAGCTGTTCCCATAGAAACTACCGAAGGCTGGCTGCTGCTCTACCACGGCGTGTCCGGCACCTGCAACGGTTTTGTTTACAGCTTCGGAGCGGCACTTCTCGATATAGACAATCCCTCCAGGGTTTTATACCGTACCAGGGATTACCTGCTGACCCCCGAAAGACCCTATGAAACCGCCGGCTTTGTACCCAATGTCGTTTTCCCCTGCGCAGCCCTGACGGATGCAGACACCGGAAGAATCGCAATATATTACGGTGCTGCCGACACTTATTCGGCCCTGGCATACACCAGGATAGACGAATTGATCGGCTTTATAAAAGCCAATTCGGAACTTGTGGCGGGGGATTCCGAGGAATATAGATAGTAAATAAGGCCAATCAACCTCCTTTATTGGCCTTATAGCAAATATGGGAGTGAACAAATTTCATTACATTTTGCAGCCGCTATGCGGCTCAAAGCCATAATATGGCTTAGGAGGTCAATATGGAGAAGCATGATATTAAAAATCTCGTAAGCGGATTTGAGCATGAGCTCAAGAATAATATTCTGCAGTTCTGGATCAATCATTCGATTGATGATCAAAACGGCGGTTTTTACGGTTATATATCCAATGGACTGTCTCCTGATGCAAAACATGATAAAGCCTCGGTGCTTAATTCCAGAATACTTTGGACGTTCTCCACAGCTTACAGATACTACAGGGATGAAAGGTATCTTGTTATGGCAAAAAGAGCTTACGATTATATAATCAAGTACTTTATCGACGATAAATATTCAGGTGTGTACTGGATGCTGGACTATAAAGGGAACCCCGCAGATACAAAAAAACAGACCTACTCCATTGCTTTTGCAATATACGGTCTGTCGGAATTCTACAGAGCTACCGGTATGAAGGAAAGCCTGGAGCATGCCGTCCGGCTGTACCGGTCAATAGAAAACAATATTTATGATGCCGGCCGGCAGGGTTACATGGAGGCCCGTGCAAGGGATTGGTCACCCACGCCCCACATGAGTTTAAGCGTTAAGGATATGAATGTTGAAAAATCCATGAACACGCATTTGCATGTTCTGGAGGCCTACACAAATCTGTACAGGGTGTGGAAGGACAAAAGCCTGGAGAAAAGTCTCCAGGAACTGATAACTGTCACCATTGACCATATCATCAACCCCCTCACCTTCCAATTCCAGCTTTTCTTTGACAGGAACTGGACCTCCCTCTCCAAAGCCGTATCCTACGGACATGATATCGAAGGCAGCTGGCTGTTGTATGAGGCTGCAGAAGTGCTGGGAAATGAGGCCATGCTCTCAAGAGTGCGGTTGATATCCGTTTTAATGGCCAAAAAGGTATTTACCGACGGGGTAGACAGACTTAACGGAGGACTTTTCTATGAACTGGAAAATGGTTCACTGGAAGACTTTAAGGAATGGTGGCCCCAGGCAGAAGCCGTAGTGGGTTTTACCAATGCCTATCAGCTGTCAGGAGAAACCTGCTATCTGGACGAGGCTTGCAGTATGTGGAAATTCATTGGCAGGCATATTATCGACAGGGTAAACGGTGAATGGTTCTGGGGAACCACAGCCGACGGTTCGCAGATTATAGGGGATCAAAAGGCCGGGCCCTGGAAATGTCCCTACCACAATAGCCGGATGTGTTTCGAAATGATAGAAAGACTGGGTAAGTATACTTCTTAAAGTAAATAAAATATTTTATAGTCATGGAGAAAAAATTTATGATATTTGATGATAGGCTCCGGTATATGGTACAGGAGCATAACAGCCTGACAGGCAGGAAAAATTCAAAATTAAAAGGCGGAAACGGTATTTTTGACAGATACCAATATCCCGTAATCACAAATGAGCATATTCCTCTGTTCTGGAGATACGATTTAAACAAGGAAACCAACCCGTATCTCATGGAACGCATGGGTGTCAACTGTGCATTCAATCCGGGAGCAATTGAATTGGATGGAACGGTTTATCTGATGGTCCGGGTGGAAGGCACCGACAGAAAGTCCTTCTTTGCTGTAGCCGAAAGTGATAACGGAATTGATAACTTCAAGTTTTGGGACTACCCTGTTGTAATGCCTGAAACTGAAAATCCAGATGTAAACGTATATGATATGAGGCTGGTAAAGCACGAGGACGGCTGGATATACGGACTTTTCTGCACTGAAAGAAAAGATCCGGCCGCTCCCTCCGGTGACACTTCAAGTGCCGTGGCAGCATGCGGTATAGCAAGAACAAAGGATTTGAGAGACTGGGAGCGCCTGCCCGACCTTAAGACCTCCTCCCCGCAGCAGCGCAATGTTGTGCTCCATCCTGAATTCATCAAGGGCAGGTACGCCCTCTATACCCGGCCGCAGGACGGTTTTATCGATACCGGGAAAGGCGGCGGTATTGGGTTCGGCTATACCGGCAGTATGGAAAATGCGTGCATTGATGAAGAAATTCTGATGGAATGTAAGGAATACCACACCATAAAAGAGGTCAAAAACGGACAGGGTCCTGCTCCCATAAAAACACCGAAGGGCTGGCTCCACATTGCCCACGGGGTACGAAACACCGCTGCCGGCTTGCGCTACGTGGTTTATGCCTTCCTGTCGGAGCTGGAGCATCCGGAACAGGTCACAAAACGCCCGGGCGGATTCCTCATAGCTCCGGAAGGCGAAGAACGTATTGGTGACGTATCCAATGTTGTATTTTGTAATGGGGCTGTAGCAAGGGCTAACGGAGATATTCTCATTTACTATGCCTCTTCTGACACAAGGTGCCATGTTGCAGCCACCACAGTGGACAAAATGCTGGATTATGCAATGAACACCCCCGAGGACCCTCTGAGAAGCTATGCCTGTGTACAGCAGCGAATAGAGCTGATTTCCAGGAATCTTGAATTGCTCAGCAGTAAGAAAATTATATTGTAACCGGAGGAGCTTATGAATCTAAGTCATGGAGATATGCCCCTGGAGGAGCTGGAAAGGTATACCGGCAGCACTCCCTGTCCCGCCGACTTTGATATTTTCTGGGACAAAGCACTGGAAGAAATGCGTGCTGCAGTTCCGGAGGTGGAACTCATCCCCTCCGATTTTGTCAAAGTGCCCTTTGCCGAGTGCTTTGATCTTTACTTTACAGGTGTCGGCGGCGCACGTATTCACGCAAAATATCTGAGGCCGAAGGCCTCCCCGCAGCTCTGCCCCGCTGTCCTCAAGTTTCACGGCTATGCATGGCATTCGGGCGACTGGCACGACAAGCTTAATTATGTGGCCATGGGCTTTTGTGTTGCGGCTCTTGATTGCCGGGGACAGGGAGGTATGTCGGAGGACACCGGGTGTATAAAGGGTCCTACCCTGCGCGGACACATTATCAGAGGTATTAACGACTCTCCTGAGAAAATGTTGTTCAGGCAGATATACCTGGATACGGCTCAGCTGGCCAATATAGTAATGGGCTTCCCGGAGGTGGATGAGAGCTATGTGTGTACAACCGGAGAGTCCCAGGGAGGAGCGCTGGCACTGGTATGCGCCGCGCTTGAACCCAGGATTGCCAAAGCGGCCCCTGTACATCCATATCTCAGTGATTTCAAGAGATATTGGTACCTGGATGCACAGGATGAAATAAGGGAGTACTTCCGGTTCTTCGATCCCATGCACCTGAGAGAAAAAGAAATATTCAAGAAACTTGGTTATATAGACATACAGAATCTTGTAAAAAGAATAAAGGCAGAGGTTTTATTCGCCACCGGACTTCTGGATCAGGTATGCCCTCCTTCAACGCAATTTGCAGCCTACAATAAAATCCCGGCTGCAAAACAAATGCTGCTGTTCCATGATTATGCACATGAATATTACCCTCAACTGAATGATTATATATTTAAATTTATTTGTAATATTTAGTGGACAACTCTTAAAGAACAAAGCCCGGCTGCACTCCCGCAATTTGAACATAAACCGATAACTCCTTCCCAGTACAGCAGTATCTATAAAACAATATTTCTGTACTGGGAAGGAGTTATTCCGACGACCTTCTTAAATACCTTACTAAAATAGTTTGGATCGGCATACCCCACCAACATGCCAACTTCATAGGTTTTTACGGCTACATCCTTTAATAAAATTTTTGCCCTATCTATCCGGACTCTTGTCAAATAATCAATAAAATTCTCTCCCGTATTGGTTTTAAACATTTCACTGAAGTAGTTCCCGTTAACATAGACTAATTCGGTAATTTTTGCGAGAGTTATATCCTCACCGTAATGCTTTGCAACATAATCCTTCACTACTTCAACTATTTTTTTATCCTTCCTGCTCCTCAGGTACAAAATTTGTTTAATAAGCTCTGTATACGCATTAGCAGACAGTTTTTCAATTTCGTCGGCCGTATCCAACATTTCCAGCTCCTGAATATAGTTGTGGCCATTGGAGTTAAGCGACTCCACTGCCCGTTTGAAGTCATCGAATTTAAACTTCATTTTAAGAAATATATCATTTAATGTCTGATTGACATCCTGCGGAACAAAATACTTCTGCCTGATTTTATAAAAGGCATCGCTGAAAATCTTCCGGATTCCGGTGGCGTCAGGCTGCTCAATTACCCTTTCAATGCTATTTTCCAGCTCTATTTTAACCGACTCTCCTTCGGTATTCCAGCTCTGAAAAGGCCTGATGGATTTTTCTTCAATAGCAGTGCTCATATTGTGATAATATCTATGTTCCATAATCTTACACACACCGCTATATAAGGAGTTTAAATCCAAAAGGCCTCCTGAAGCATTTGAAATAGCCATTGTAAAGCTTATTTGGGCATGCCTGTCAAGATTGAAGCGGATGGAGCCTGTTATTTCATTAATGAGCTGCCTGTCACAGGTATTGATAAATACAGCCAGACCCAGCTCCAATTGACAGGAAAAAAAACCGGCCTTTGCTTCAACAATCTCCTCTGAGATATTTCTGATTATGTAATACTTGATTTTCCCCTCCTCTTCCCCATGTATTGAAGAAAAAAGTTTATAATTGTCAATTGAAATAAGTAAAAGTGTAAACCTGTCCCCAGGAGTGAAATTAATGCCATAGTAATTCAGTTTTTTTGCAATATCTTCACTGCTCTCATACGGTTGACCGGCAGTGAGAACATCGTGCAGAAACCTGTCCTTAAGAATGGGAAAACTCTCATTCAGCTTTATGTTGTGGTCTATAAGCTCATCTTTCTTTTTTTTATCTATTCGTACGGATTCCTGTATTTCTTTTAATAAAGCATAGAGCTTGTCGTCTTCAACGGGCTTGAGCAAATAATCCACCGCACCGTTTTTCATGGTGTGCCTCACATATGTAAAGTCTTCGAATCCACTTATCACAATCTTTTTCAGCCCGGGATATTTCTCAGATAAAACCTGAACCAACTCTTTACCATCCATATTGGGCATACGTATATCGGTGATCACAACATCAGGCTCAACCTCCTCTATAAGCTTAAGGGCTTGCAGCCCGTCGCCCGCTTCACCTGCAACAACAAAATCTACATTTTTGCTTATGGATTTGGAAAGTCCTTTTCTCAGAATGATCTCATCATCGACTATCAATATTTTAAGCATCTGCAGACCCCTTCCGCCTTTTGATATAATTTATAATTGGTTTACACTGTTCATATGCTTTTCACATGGGAGCATTATTGTGACAATTGTTCCTTTTCCGGGCCAGCCCGAAATTTTCAAACCGTATTCAGCTCCATAATATAGTTTGATGCGCTCATTTATATTCCTCAGTCCTATACTCTTTGAATCGTCTCCTCCCGGTGAAAATCCGTTTATCCTGTCATTTATGAGTTCTGCCTGCTCTTCTGTAATTCCTATTCCGTTATCTGCTATTTCAAAATATATTCTTTCATTCTCCCTATAACCCCGAATACGGATTATCCCTTCTCCGGTGGTAACCTCCAGGCCATGGTAAAACGCATTTTCCACTATTGGCTGGAATACCAGCTTTATAATGCTTATTTCATAAAATTCCTCCGGAATTTCCAATGCCAGTTTAAATCTGTTGCCGAATCTGAAATTCTGAAGTTCGAAATACTGGTTCACATGGCCGATTTCCTCCCCCACTGTAACCACCTTGTTGTTGATATTGATACTGTATCTTAACATTTTTCCCAAAAGATAGGTCATTTTTGCTGTGTCGCTGTCATCGTTTATCTCTGCAAGCCTTCTGATGGACTCCAGGGTGTTATATATAAAATGCGGATTTATTTGTGCCTGTAATGCGCTTAGTTCTGTCTCTCTCTTTCTGATTTGGGTGACATGTACCGTATTTACAAGTGTATCGATTTTTTTTATCATCCTGTTAAAGCTTTTTCCCAACAGACCCACTTCATCCCGTGTCCTCACCTTAAATCTGACCGATAGATCCCCATGTTCAACCAGATGCATGGTGTGTACCAATTTTCTTAAGGGGTTTGTAATCCCTTTTGTAACATATATGGTAATAATCAATGCCAGTGCCACTATGATACCGGCCATTGCCAGAAACTCACCTGTAAGAGCGGCAACGCTCTTAAATATTTCTTCATTGGGAATAACCCTTATAAGGCTCCATCCAATTGACTTTGATTTAACTGATAAAATGGTATATTCCTTATTTGCCCTGTAGATACTGCTGATATTATTTTGAAGGTTCAGGCCTTTCAATTCAGGTATATCGAAATTTGCGTCACTGATATCCATTGAAATATTGCCCTGATTATTGTCGTATATTATATTCCCAATGTTATTTATTATAAGAGTCCGTTCACCCTTCAATACTTTTGACTCCGAAATGATGCTGCTTATATATCTGATGTCGGTGCTGATGCACATCGAACCGATATTCTCACTTCCGTATATATCATTTATGGCTCTTGATACCGGAAAGATATAGATGGGAGTTCCCCTTGCTTCAACATACTGATCAAATCTCTGAGTATCTCCCACAACCGACTGCCCTTTACTTTTTAAACTATTTTTATACCAGTCTTCAGTAATAGGACTATATGAACTTTTATCATCCAGGATCAGGCTGTTATTTATCATCCGGTATACATAATCTCCGTTCGGGCTTACTATAAACACCGAGTATATGTTTTTATTTAAAGCCATAATCTTTGTTATTAGTGTTGCCAGGATTTCCTCATCCTTCTGGCTGAAGCCTGTTGGGTCAGGTGCTGCAAAATCAACTCTGGGGCTGTTGGGAGAGGTGTTAAACCCCAGGCCGCTTTCATTGGGTCTATTTATTTTATTGCGCAGCACATCCAGGGTATTGTAGTCATACAACGGCAGAATTGTTATATTCCTGAGCTGGTTTATATATGACTCAATGGACCACATTGACTGTTCATTCACCTTCTGAATGAGATTCAGTGCTTCATCATCTTTTCTTCCTATGTAAGTGGAGAAAAAATAATAGGAGAACAAAGCCAGGGGAAGTATCAGCAAAATAATATATATTGTGAGGAACTTTTTTTGAAGCGTAAAATCTCTAAATCTTATAAATCTACAAAATCCAGAGATTCTCTTTTTGTATCCGGATTTTAACATAATGAACCTCATCATGTAATTCTGGTTATTTCAACAACACTCAAAAATATTTATTATAGTGTATTATACTATTAAAACAAATTCAAATCATTCTTTGACAGAACCGGTGGTTATGCCCTGGAAAATATACTTTTGCATAAACAGAAAAATTGCAATGGTGGGTATCATAACAAGCAGTATAGCTGCAGACATCAGATTTTGTACATTTATCCTGTCCCCCTGAAATGCCATTAATGCCGTCGTCGCTGTTTTAAGCTCCAATTTTGACATATACAGGTATTGGGTATACATATCATTATAGATTGTAACGGATTTTAGTATTATTATGGTAGCAGTTGCAGGTGCCAGCAGCGGCAAAATGATGCTTCTGAAAATTTTAAAGTAGGAAGCTCCTTCTATCATTGCGCTTTCATCCAGCGATACCGATATCTTCTCCATAAACTGAAGGTATATCCATAATTGAACAATGTCCGTACTTAAGTAAATCAGAATGGGTGCATATATGGTTCCGGTGAGCTCCATCCCCCTCATTACCGCATATACTGAGACTTGAAGCGCCACACTTGGAACAATATAGGATACCGTGTATAATAACTTGATATATTTTTTCAGCTTAAAATCAAACCTATCCATGCAATAAGCCACCATTGAGCCTATAAATACTGTTCCAACAGCTCCTACAACCACAAGGATCAGACTGTTTTTAAAAGCAGTCAGAAAATCGCCCTCTATAAATGCTTTTACATAATTATTAAAATTTAAAAAACTTTTCGGTAGAGAAAAAACAGAAGTGTTAACATATTCCTCATCTGTCTTAAAGGAAGTAAACACCAGAATGGAAAGGGGATATAATACCAGGAAGGACCAGAATAATAAAATTAAATGTCTTAACATATGGGCAATTACATGGCTCAGTTCCTTTTTAGCTGCTCCCGGCATTTTATTTACAGCAATATTCATTTTAATCTCCTTTTGGATGCTATTCACCTTTAAAAATCAATTTTTTCTGTATGGCTGTCAGGATCAGCACCAGCACCAGCAGCACCACCGCCATTGCAGCAGCAAAGCCGTATCTGTTAAACTGTGTGAATGCATTTATAGTATACAGTACAAAAGTGTTGCTGGCATTTACCGGTCCTCCCTTTGTTACAATAAAGGGTTCTACAAAGGCCTGAAGCCCCCCGCTCAAGGTGAGAAAAAGATTCAGTTCAACAATTGTTTTTATGCAGGGAAGCGTAATATAAATAAAATTCTGCCAGGCACCGGCGCCGTCAATCATAGCCGATTCATAAATGTCAGGGCTGATTGATTGAAAAGCTGCAATATAAAGAATCATTGTATACCCTGTATATCTCCACAGAGATATTCCGGCAAGAGAGAAGTTTACAATATTCAGATTGCTCAAAAAACCGACGGGTTCAGCTCCCAGGGACGTTAATACGGCATTAATGGGCCCTCTTTCAAAATCAAACAGAAATGTAAACATAAACGCTACCGCAGCACTGTTTATTATAAACGGAAGAAATATAGAAGCTTTATAAAAGTTCCTGCCTCTGATTTTTACTGTCAGCAATACGGCGAATAAAAGTGCTATTATATTTTGCAAAATGCCGTTTAAAATATAAATAACATTATTTCTCAAAGCAATCCAGACATCAGGAGTCCGAAATACTTCAACATAATTATCAATACCTGTAAAATTGTAATCAGGCATTATCCCGTCCCAATCTGTAAAGCTCATATAGAACAGCCTGAAGAATGGAAATAGAAAGAACAAGCCCATAAGTAACAAGGGTATTAAAAGGAATGAAATCAACAACAGCTTTTTTTGTGTTTTATATGACATATAGTGCACCCACCATCTTTTTTTGGAAGTTTAGCTTAAATATAAATCGCTATAGCTGCTATAGTGATTTATATTTAAGCTGTAATAATTTCAGGAGTACCTATTTACCCATTGCTTTTTTCCACCTGGTGTTAAGCTGATCAAAGGCTTTTTGAATATCCCCCGATACCAGCACTTCCTGAGCAAGTTTATTGTAATCCACCTGCGCTTTGTTCATAATATCGGTGTAAGCCTTTGTATCCGATACTACATCCAGCTTCTGGGGGCTATAGGATTCGAATTCCTTTGCAAAGGGAATATCCACAGCTATTGATTTTCTGGCCGTCAATAGTCCCAGGCTCTTTCCCGCATTTGCATAATTTGTGTCCATCATAAATTTAAAGAAGGCTTCGGTGGCAGCTCTGTTTTTAGTATTCTGAGCCATACCCAGAGCAACATCAGGTCCCGCACTGACTTTTTTAGGCGTTTTTTCATTGTCATAGGGCAGCGGGAAGAAACCCACATCATCAAGTGTCAGAGGATCTAAAGCCTGTGGAATGAACCAGGGTCCCAGGATGAACATACCCACCTTACCGTCGCGGAAATCTTTTTTAATTGGCTCCCAGTCCGAGGAAAGCGGATCTTTTTCCAGAATACCCGCCTCCCTGAAAGCCTTCAACAGGCTGAAGGCTTTTCCCATAGGGCTGTCCACAGTAAACGGTGCCTCATTTTCAGCCAGTGTGTTTCTATAGTTCCCGTCACCCGCAATAGTATTCGCTATATCAAGCCAGTAATATTGCAGAGGCCAGCCTGCTTTGGCAGCAGTTGCAAGCCCTGCTCTGCCCGATCCGGTTATTTTCTTTCCCGCCGAAATCATTTCATCAAGGGTCTGAGGTACAGAAATACCTAATTCAGAAAATATCTTTTTATTATAAACCACCCCGGTTGCACTTGCACCCTGTGGAAGCGCATAAATTTTCCCGTCCGAACCGCTGAATACCTCTGAATATAGAAAGTCTTTGGTAAACTCGTAATCATCCAGCGGAAGGTTGTATTTTGTTAATTGATCTTTCGTATAATAGCCGTTATGTACCGTCCATACGTCAGGCAGATCATTTGACGACATCTTGACTTTTATGGCCGCTTGATAGTCCTTTATGGTTTCAATATTTACCTTTATATCGGGAAACTCCTTGTTAAAATCTGCAACAAACTGCGGAAGCAAAGTATTTTGCAAATCTGTTCTGTTTGAACTGAAGGTGATTTCACCCGCTGCATTTTCAGGATTTGATTTCCCAGCCGCGCTCTCTCCGGCCGCCGCTGTTGCCGATGCCGCATCCTGTGTTGCTGGGGTGGAAGCACTGTCATCCTTTCCGCACCCCACCGATATTGCTCCTGCAATTGCGGCAACCAGGAACAAAAAAGTAATTTTTTTAAGCATTTTTTTAATCCTCCTTTAACTTTCTTTATATAAGCATCCGTATTACAAATATAGTTTAGCAATATCCAAATTCTATTAGAATGGAATAAACTTTTTTTTATAGTAAAATATTCAGATAATAAAAAAGCCGGATATGAAATTTCTTCATTCCACATCCGGTTTATCATTTAAAATAGTTTCAAAAGTTCAATCAATTCTATCTCCGATACCAGCTGCTGCCTTATGCGGCTGCCTGTACTGGTGTCCAGCGGCTTTTTTGTGCGGATCATCTTATTAAATATAATTTCTAAAAGCTCCCACTGTTCCTTGGTCTCAAGGGTCTTGCTTCTCAAAAGCTGTGGATCGCCGGAATACCCCATATCCCCATTCATAATATTTATGTATTCCAGCAAAATTGTTCTGGCCCCATGGATCATCCATATATCAAAACAAATTCTGTCCAGCACGGGCCAGCCTTCCGATTTATAGTAAGCATCCAGACTGCAGCCTTCGTCACATAATTCAGCAAACCGTTCCATGGCTTCTTTTCCGTAATATCTTGTATACAGTCCGTCCTGTACTTCCGGTGCCAAAAAATTATCGGCAATTTTATGAAAAAGACCCGCAACTTCTGCTTTGAATGCAGCACCCGTCAGACTGCCACCATCCACCTCCACTGTGCAGCATCTTATATAATGGCTGCAGGCTTTCTCTATTTCGCGTTTTGGAATGACTCCTATCTGCTCATTAAACTCATAAGGTACAAAATTTTCCATGGTTACTGTATATGGAAGCTTCTCAACATAGTAAAAATTTTCGGTATCGTGGCAAAGTATGATGTTATTGTGATCTTCGACTCCGGGGCGAAAGTCTTTCAACTTAAAAGCAGGATTGTATTTTCTGTAAAAGCTTAATATTTCAAATACCGTATCAAGGATTACCATATGCCCCCGGTCCAGAAGGCTTTCAATAAATCCCACCGCACCGCTGTCGCCTTCCTTAACATATGTATTTACCCTGACATATTTTGTCCACAATGGAACCAGATTTCTGCTCAGATTATACATGCGGAAAATACCGGTTGTCCTGTTTCTCCAGAAGGTGGGATTTACATCTCTTATGAACAGGGCTGCAATGAGGTTTTTATCTAATTTGAAGTGATTCAGCAATATGTTGTAAATAGAGGTTTCAAAGCAGTTCAGCTGTAATGAAAACATGTCCGGTGTCCCGTCTTTTTCCCTGAAAAACCTCAAATCCTTTAAATCTGATTTCTTCATATGCATCTCCATTCCGGCCAAATAATAATTTTTATGCCTGTATTATGATAAAGCCTTTAATTTTTAGTATTACTTCATAAATATGGATACTATAGTATTATTTTACACTATTTTTTTGCATTTTTATAGATTTTATTAAAACTTCTACAGTGCAAGCTTTTAAAATACAAGAAAAAACAAGGAATGTCCAAAAGCGGCAGCTCCTTGTTTTTTAATACAATCAATAGTTTTAAATTATTGTTCCCCCGGTATCCCGAAATCAGGCGTACCGTCTTCATTCCATCTCAATTCCCTGATGAACGTATGCCTGTTGGGATCATACAAAGGTTCTTTCACTGCTCTGTAAGTACGTGCATGGTAAACGAGAATATCCTTTTTACCATCTTCGGATACTGTAAAACTGTTGTGCCCCGGACCGTACTGCGCTGTCTCCCCGTTTGTTTTGAATACCGGCTCTGCCGTCTTTGTCCAGGACTGGGGCTCCAGCAGCTCGGAATTTTCCTCCGCGCTGAGTAAACCCATACAGTAGTTGGAATCTGTTGCACTTGCAGAATAGCTGACAAATATCCTGCCGTTTCTCTTTATAACAGCAGGTCCTTCATTTACATGGAAACCGATCTGTTCCCACCTGTAAGAGGGATTTGAAATCATTACCGCCTTTGAATTTATAGTCCAAGGGTTGCTCATCCCGGCAATATACAGGTTTGAAAAATCTCTGCGTTTTTCCGCCCAGATCAGATATCTTTTCCCTCTGTGCTCGAAAGTAGTGGAATCCAGCGAAAAGTCGGTAAATGCAGTTGGATCTGTTTCACTTTGAAGCATTCCTTTTTCCTCCCACACATGGGTCATTGGGTCGGAGCCTGTGCACTCCAGCACATATGGCCTGATTTTCCATGCATCTCCCGCTTCTCCGGCAGCAAAGTATATATACCATTTTCCATCGATATTGTGTATTTCGGGAGCCCATATATGCTCGCTCATAATACCTTTTTTATGCTTTCTCCATACAACAGCAGGTTGGCTGTCGGCCAGACCGCTTATGGTTTTTGATTTCCTGACCTCAATCCGGTCATATTCCGGCACAGATGCCGTAAAGTAATAAAATCCGTCTGTGTGCTTATAAATCCAGGGATCTGCTCTCTGCTCCAAAACCGGTTTTATTATAACTTTTTCTGTCATTACATTCTCACCCTTGTCATCGTAATTTTTGTAAATTAATTTGATCCCCGCAGGCAGTTAAATTAAAAATAAATAATCCAGCCAGGATAACTGTAAGAAGCTTTTTTATATGAAATCCCCTTAATGAACAGTTTGTGAACGCCCGGTTCAGCGTCCTGTACCGGACACTGGAATCAGCCTTTTACCGCACCTGCCGTCATACCGTCAATAAAATATTTCTGGAAGGCCACAAACAATATGAAAATAGGTATTATTGAAAAGAAAGATCCTACAATCAACAGGTCATAGTTATTGCCATACGGTGTCAACAGGGTCTTCAAGCCTATTGGAAGGGTAAATTTGTTCTGATCGCCCAAAACCATAAACGGCCACAGGAGATTGTTCCAGCTGTTCATACCGTTCAATATGGCCATAGCCGCAAAAGAAGGCTTCATAACCGGCAGGATCAGCCTGAAGAATATCAGATATTCGTTGGCCCCATCAACCCTGCCTGATTGAATAAGCTCCTTGGGAATACTTCTCAGGTATTGTCTGAAGAAGAATATTGTTCCTGCATTTGCAATACCCGGTACTATGATGGCACTGTAACTGTTCATCATATGGAGGTCATTGATCAATGAATACAACGGAAGCAGCAATATTTCAAAGGGCACCATCATTATCAGCAGTACGCAGATAAACAGCAGATTGCGTCCTTTGAAGTCATAGGCTGCAAAACCATAGGCGACAAAAGCACTGATGAACAGGGTAAGTGTCACCTGTCCGATGGTAAGGAACATACTGTTCTTAAACCACATAAAATAATCATGCTTTCCTGTAAAAAGAAATTCAAAGTTCTTAAAGCTCATAACATCCAGGTCGAGTCTTAAATTCAGGCCATAGCGGATCAAATCCGCGCCCGGTTTAAAGGAAGAAAGCGCTACCGCATAAAAGGGAAGCATAATAACTATGAATAAAACTGAAAAGAATATAAGCAGGAGTATTTTTGCAATTATATTTTGCTTTGTCTCACCAACTTTGTGTAAGCTGATCACATTAATCCTCCTCCTTTTTGAATGTTCCTGAAAGTTTAAGCTGAGTCAGATTGATAGTCATTGCAACTATTAGCAGGACTATTCCGACTGTGGCGGCATATCCCAGCTTGTTCTTCTCTATACCCTGTCTATATAAATATCCGACTATGGTCAGACCAATATTTTTCGGAGAGTTGTTTCCATTGAACATCATCAGGCTTTCTGTAAACATTGCCAGACCGGCATAGATACTGATTGTCAAAACATAGATGGTTGTCGGTTTCAGCAATGGCATTGTAATGGCCCTGAACTTCTGCCAGGCCGAAGCACCATCTATTGATGCCGCTTCATAATATTCACTGTCAATACTTTTTAAACCGGACAGGTAATACAACATATTAACTCCCGTCCATCTCCAGCAGGCAAGAGTCAATAAGGCGGCCATGCTTAGATTTTGATCCTTCAGATATTTAAAAGGACCCATACCAAAAAGAGATAGAATTGAATTCATTAATGAACTTTCCATTTCTCCGAAGATCAGACGGAAAATAGTACCTGCCACGGCAACTGAAGTTAAAGCCGGAAGGAAGAAGGATGATTTGAAAAATTCTCTTCCCCACATAAGCTTACTGTTTATAAGACATGCAAATAGCATGGGGAACGGTATTAATAGAACCAGAGTTCCAACCATATAAACAACACTGTTTGTTATTGATTTAAGGAATACCTTATCTGTAAGTAATTTGGAATAATTCGCCGTTCCAATCCACCTGGGATCCTGACCCAGCATTCTCTCCTGAAAACTCATAACGAATGAGTTAGCGAGAGGAAACAGCCAAAATATCAAGAATATGATTACGAACGGCAAAACAAAAATGTACGGTGCAACCTTCTGAGAATACACAAACTTCTTTATCATATTCAAACTCCCCCCTTCGTGATAGAGTAACCGCCATATACCGGATATCACATAATCAGTGCGAGCATAAGTCTCCCACTGATTATGCAGTCTCCGGCTATGAAAATACGGCAGTTCTAAATCATATTATCGATATATGAAACATGTACTAATGGTACTTATTGCTCCACTATTACTTCAATTCCTGGGTGATTTGTTCCTGTGCCTCATTTAAAGCTTCCTTAACATCCTGCCCATCTTCAAAAATAGCATTCAGTGTAACCGTGCAAAGGATATTATTAATAGTCGGAGAAGCTTTAACTGATTTAATGGCTTTAATTTCATTCTTGATTTCATTCAATGTATCAAATGCGTTGGTCTTGAAGTATTGAACATACTCATTATCAGGGTTGTGAGTTACGGCTTTGTCATTCCATACTTCCATGTTGACCGGATCGAAGCCCAGAGTGTTCCATATCTCAGTAGTAGCTTCTTTTGAGAGCTTGGCGAATGCAACGAATTCTTTAGCAAGCTGAACGTTCTTGGCAGTCTTGGTAACAACCGTACCTGTTCCGCCCAAACCTACCGAACGGGGGTCGCCTTCCTTAAATACCGGCAGCGGAGCTATGGCATATTTATCTTTAAGATCCTTCATTTCGTTTATAAATCTTGACATGTACCATTCCGGCATTAATGCACTTGCATAGTTGCCTTTGTTATATTCACCCTTTGCTTCCTCAGTGTCCGGCTGTCCACCCGGAATAGTATGGATAACATTGTTCTTCTGCAAATCTACCAGCATTTCCATGGCTTTGATCATTTCGGGGGAGTTAACCTTTGGCTGTCCATTGTCATCTGTAAAGTCGGAATTCTGCTGGGCCAGGAGTAATGAAGCCTGCCATGTAGCTGATGTATCAGCTGTTCCCATATATTTTCCGGTCTTTTCATAAACCTGTATTCCTGCTTTTTTATAATCGTCCCAGGTCTTGATTGTTTTGTAATCAACACCTGCTTTATCCAATATTTCAGTGTTATAGTACGCAAGAGTGGCACCTACGTGATAGTCAAATCCATAAACCTTGTCGCCTTTGCTGTAGATCTCAACACGGGCGGGAACAGTTGTGCTCTTGTAGGGTTCAAATACATCATTCAGAGCTTCCAGAGGAACGTTGTCACCTTCGAGGAAGTTAGGGAATTTTCCAAGTTCGATATCAGCGATATCCGGAGCACCCTGGCCTGTCTGTACGGCTATCAGAAGCTTGTTATGCATATCGTCGTAAGGCATAACGGTAACGTTCAGCTTGATCTGTTTGCCAGGATTTTTCTCATTCCACAAACCTAGCATTTTGTCCAGATGTTTACCATGTAAATCAACAAATGTCCAAAAGTTCATCTCTGTTGCATTTGCTCCTGCATTTGAACCTAATTGCTGGGTTTGCACCGCAGCCGAGCTGGAAGCCGCAGCTGTTGAATCTGCCGAGCCCGAAGAGCTGCCGCAGCCTGTCAGAGCAAATACTGCCATCATGCATACCGCAAGCGTTAAACAAATAATTCTTTTCATAAAAAATATCCTCCTCTAAATTATTTTTTATATTTAATCTGAACTTTAATAATGAGAAAGGTCATAATCTGTTTGTGTTAATATCATTGCGTATACATACAATCAAATAATAACTTTTCTCATTTGGGTTCATAATTAAACTGCATTTTAGTTCAGTCCAATATTTGCTTTTTTACTTATGATCTTTTTGTACCGGAAGAATTTCACTGGAAAGCGTGGTTAATATGTAGACTTTAAATTAATTAATTTATTTGCTAATATTTTCTCCTCAAATCAATAATTTAAAATAACTTGAATCAGTTTAAACTTTATTAAAACAATAGTAATTTTATATTAATATTATTCATTTAGAATAATTTACAACATGAATTTATGTATTTTACAAAAAGTTTCACAAATTTAGTTCAATATTTTATGTGTTTATTATCTCTTTTTTACAAAAGCCTGTCAATATAAAAATTTAAATTTTTATATAATATTTTAAACTAATATAAAACATTCATTTTAAATTACATATTACAGCAATTATTTGTGCTTTATTTTACATTTTCTTAATATAGTTCTAAAATTCACGCAATGTTTTATAAAACGCTAAATCATAGTCTTTCCATTTATAAACTTATATTATATAATAAATTTGAGACGCGGTAATTGAAAGACAAAGTAATTTATCACAGAAATTTCATGGAATGTTTTAGCAATTTATAAACTAATTTAATGAACTCAAACCAATATTCAACATATTATTTTATAGTCTATTGTACTGTTTACCTTTTATTTATTTATGTTAGAATATTATTAGCTATATTTGAGAATATTTAATTTTTAAATATTATGAGGAGACTAAAATGATCCACATTACTAAACTTAAAGACAGCCTTCCTATATTCAAAGCATTGAGCTCCGATATAAGGATTGAGATTATCGATCTCCTGGCTGAGCATAAACAGCTGAATATGAATGATATCGCCGAAAAGTTAAATCTTACAAACGGTGCGGTTACTATGCATATTAAAAAGCTTCAGGAATGTGGTCTGATAAAAATCTCTACTTTGACAGCAAAACACGGTATTCAAAAAATATGTGCCCTGCATGAGGATAAATTTGTTATAGACATAGCCCAGCAGGAAGTTGCCAATTCCTATGAACTTGAAATCGGAGTAGGACATTACTCCTCTTATGAGATATTTCCAACCTGCGGTCTGGCCACCCAATATAAACTGATCGGTGAAGTTGACAACCCCAGTTATTTTGCCGACCCCGAGAGAATAAACAGTGATATTTTGTGGTTTACAAAAGGACATGTAGAGTACAGGATACCTAATTATCTGAAACCCGGACAGGATTTCTCTGAAATCCAGATATCCATGGAAATCAGTTCCGAAGCACCCGGGAATTGCAGCAACTGGCCTTCGGACGTCAACTTCTACATAAACAATGTACAGTTAGGCAGCTGGACCAGTCCGGGCGATTATGCCGACACCAAGGGAATACTGACACCCTCCTGGTGGTTTTCAGTCTGGAATCAGTATGGGCTTTTGAAGCTTCTTACAGTAAATAAATTCGGAACCTTTATAGATGGCCTTCAGATCTCCCCCATTACGCTGGAAGACCTGAATCTGACTTATAAAAGCGATTTGTTTTTTAAAATGGCAGTTCCCGAAGAAGCTGCCCACGTGGGCGGACTTACAATTTTCGGCAAAAACTTCGGCAACTATAATCAGGGGATAAATGTCAGAGTTATTTATGAACAGGTCCCCGTTCAGGGATAACATATAAAATTGAAGTGATATATATTTATGCCCATTAACCAATTGAAGGGGAATCCCAATGAAGGAAAACATTTTGAAAGCAACAGACTTAAAAACGACTAAAAGCCGTCTGGCGATATTGAAAGTATTAGAGAGTTCTTCAATGCCAATGACAGCCGAGGATATATATTCTATTGTTGTCAAGGATGTTCCTCTGAGTCTTTCTACAGCCTACCGAACTCTGGGAACACTCTCGGATAAGGGAATACTGCTTAAAAATTTAAGCCAGGACGGTAAGACCTATTACCAGATAAATAATCAACGGCACAAGCATCAGCTTATCTGTACTTTATGCAGTGAAACCATACCTATTGACGAATGTCCACTTACCAATATGGAAGAAAACCTGATACGTAAAACCGGCTTTGTCATAACAGGGCACAGTCTTGAATTTCTCGGAATATGTCCGAAATGCACTGAAAATATGAAAGAATAGCTACCCTCTTTTTGACTGCCATTCCTCGCGGAGTATCCCATAATACTTTTCATCATCCCAATCTCCGCGTTTGTATCTTACCTTTCTCAGACGGCCTTCCGGGGTCATGCCTAATTTTTTCATAATATTTTCCGACCTGAAATTATTGGCGTTACAGCGGGCACATACCTTATGCAGTTTTAGCCATTCGAAGCCGAAATCCGTCATTGCGCCCGCCACTTCAGTGGCATAGCCCTTTCCCCAGAACTCCGGCAACAGAAAATACCCTATTTCTCCACACCCTCCCCCATCATTCCGGCTGTGTATCTGTATATCCGCAAAGCCGATAAAGCTGTTATCTTCTTTTGAAAAAGCTGCAAAAGCATAGGAGTTATTTCTGTTGGGCATATCACCTGCACTTATGAAGTCTTCGAAGAATGGAAGTATTTCTTCCTCACTGTTAAACTCATCTATCCAGGCGTATCTCATAATATCCTTATTTGAAAAAACAGAATAAAAGATATCAAAATCCTCTTTCTCAAACAGCCTGTAATTTACACGTGTCGTTGTCAGGTTCATGCAGCCGCCTCCGGAAATATAATCCTTATGATGAAACAGATCATCCTGCTATATTATATATTATAAGCCTCAAAAATAGAATAAAAATGAATATCATGGCCTGCGGCTATAATATATAAAGCATGTAAATGCATATTGCCCCGGCCATCAGGGATACATGAACAAAATCCTGGCTTCAACAGGTACCTGCATGCTTAAACTGTCTTTCATCCCATTCAGCGATACTGCATATGCAATTATATTGCGTGCCAATCCCCTTATCTGCACTTCATATGCAGCAGGTACCGAGGCAATAGTAAAGAAAACAGAGCTCCTGGCCGGTACTGCGGAGCTTTTACTATAATAACCGGTTTTGGGGTTAACGGTCATATTGTACATGATAATATCAATTACTCCTGTTGCCTCATTGTTATTATTAAGTACCCACACCTGAACAGTGTCGGCATCAGTGCCGGTTACAACCGATCCTGCTGTAACTGCTCCGGCGGCTGTTCCGACTGCACCGGCTACCGTTCCGGATATATCGGCTGATGTTGCGGCTGCTCCGGCGGCTGTTTCGGCTATACCGGCTACCGTTCCGGATATGGCGGCTGATGTTGCGGCCGCTCCGTTGACTGTTTCTGCCGTACTGGCTATAATCCCTGATACGGCAGCAGCTGTAGCTGCTTCTCCTGCAACTATGTCTGCGGCTGCTCCGGCGGTTGCTGCACCCGCTGCTGCCAGGCCTCCAGCTTCTGCCGCTATGTCCCCTGCCACTCCTACAGTTGCCGCACCTGCTGCTGCCAGGCCTGCTGTTTCTGCCGCTACGTCTCCTGCCACTCCCACTGTGGCTGCACCTGCTGCTGCCAGGCCTGCAGTTTCTGCCGCTATGTCCCCTGCCACGCCCACAGTTTCCGCACCTGCTGCTGCAACACCTGCCAGTCCACTGGCTGTCAAAGCCGTTGCTCCCGCTGTTCCGGCCGCACCCTGTGCAACACTGGCCAGACCGCTGGCTGTTAAAGCCGCCGATCCCGCTGTGCCCGCTGCCCCAGCCGCAATTTTTGACAATCCGTAGGTAATATCAGTCATTGTTCCGGCTGCGTCAACTGCCTTTTTAACAGCTCCCACCGCAGTTTCTCCCAGGCCAACTATGGCTCTCTCCAGGAGATCGGTAATTGACTCTATATTCTTTTTATCCTCATTTTGTGTAGAATTTCTAATTTTTTGTTCTATTGCTTTAAGGCCATATTCCTTATTGATTAAAAGACAAATAATTCTTATAAGCAGTTCTTTATCGCTGGCGCAGGCAAAATTACAACAGCCACAATCATTATATTTGCTGCATATTGTGTCACAGTTGTATTTACACTTATTGCATTTGCTGGATTTGCTACCCCTGTTATGCCCATCGCATTCATAACCGTTAACCTGGCTGGTAATTACATTTGCTGCCTCAACTATATCTGCGTTACCCCCGTTATCCGGTACTCTGTCAATTAGCTCTCCTGATTGAACATTTGCTACTTCGGGTTTTTCTCTGTACAAACTGTCAGGATTTCTTCTCCTTTTCATAATTTTTTCCCCTAAGCCACCATTGTTTATGTTATAAAATATGCCGCATCAACTGATATGGCTACAAAAACAGGTAGAGATTATGTCAACGGACATCGCACTGGTGTTTTATTAACATAAAACACCCCACAGCATTATTACCTTTATCCTTAGTTGTCCTTCAGGTAATAAAACTATAGGGTGTACATGTATTCTATTAAAATTTATAAATATGGATATTGAACTCACTTAATATTTTATTTAATTCCAGCATCCTTGCGTCGGATGGCACTGTGGCATCAGCCAGCTGATATTCCCGGCCAAGGCTGGTATATTTGCCCCTGCCGAGTTTATGATACGGCAGCAGTTCCATTCCCTTGTAATTCTTTAAATTCTCCGATACAAACCTTGCTATGTTTCCGATTTCTTCTTCACTGTCATTAAAGCCCGGTATTACAGGTGTTCTTATGATCAGATCGTAGCCGTACCTGGCTGCCAGCGTGTCCATGAGAATGATGTTTTCCTTTATCCTGCTGTTTTCAGCGCCTGTCCATTCCAGATGCCTGTTACTGTCATAGGATTTAAGATCCATAAATACAAATTTTAAATAGGGTGCCACCAGTTCATAATCCTGCTTTTCTCCTGCTCCGCAGGTCTCAATGGCAGTGTCGATCCAGTTTTCGCAGAAGGACTTCAGAAGAGCATATGCATATTCCGGCTGTGACATGGGTTCTCCGCCCGACAATGTAACTCCGCCGCCGCTCAGTTCGTAAAAGGGCATATCCCTCTTTACAATGTCAACTACCTCTTTTACCGTCATTTTATCACCGACTATTTTACGGCATTTGGGATAGCATTTTTCAATACATTTAAAAGCATTTTCTCTTTTATAGCATGAATCACAAATACTTCTGTCGGCAATAAGCCCGTTATCCAGTGCCCCATATCCGCATGACCTTACACAGGCTCCGCAGCCTATGCACTTATCCTGAAAAAATACCATTTCCTGGTGGAACTTCTGGGTTTCGGGGTTACTGCACCACTTGCACCTGAGCGGGCAGCCTTTTAGGAAAACAGTGGTTCTCAGCCCAAAACCGTCGTTGATTGCATACCTTTCAATATCCGATATAGTTCCTGTTACCTGGCTTAGTTCCTCACTACTGCTGTTCAGGTACTTTTTGTCTATCAAAGCCATACCTCCGCTCCAATACATTTTGATCTGATTAGGTTAATATATTAATTGTCCCTGTTGGCCAAAACTGCAAACACTATAATAACGCCCTTTAATATCATCTGCGGATATGATGCTATACCCATGAGGTTCATTATATTTATCAGTACTCCCATCAGGAATGCACCTATCAGTGTCTTCGTAACACTGCCCACACCGCCGGATAAGCTTGCACCGCCCACAACAACAGCTGCAATTGCATCAAGCTCATAGCCCTCTCCAACTGTTGCGGTTCCCATACTGAGCCTGCCTGCCAGGATCATTCCGGCTATGCCAAAGAGCAGTCCGCCCAGAGCATAGGTTATCACAAGATATTTTTTTACGTTTATTCCTGCAAGCCTTGCAGTCTCGGCATTTCCTCCAATAGCATAAATACCCCTGCCATATTTGGTTTTTCTTAAAATGACTGCAAACACTACAAAAATCAATGCAAGTATAATAACCGGAATTGGTATTCCCCAAAGATTCCCCTGTATGAATTTAGGGAGAAAGGTTCCGTCTATTCTTCTGTTTTGTCCTACCTGATACATGTAGGCAACACCTTTTAAAATGGTCATCATTGCAAGAGTTGCAATGAACGGGGCAACTTTGGCATAGGCCACCAATATCCCCGAAACAATTCCAAACACAATACATAACAGAATTACAAGAATTATTGCAATTATTCCATACCCGTCCTGTATAAAGCCGGCTGTGAAGCACACCGATACCACGACAAAGGAGCCCACCGACAGATCAATTCCACCGGTTATGACTATCAGCAGCATACCGATAGCACATATTGCATAAATAGAATTCTGAAGAAGTACCGTTTTAATGTTGCTGACAGTTAAAAAGGCGGGCGAAGCAAGTGATCCATATATCAGCAATATGACAAATGCAATAATTACGAAGTTTTCCTTGGCAAATCTTGTAACAGCTTTCAGCTTTTGATTTTGATTGGATTTTATAAGTTCCATTTGATACACTCCTTTATGCGGTAATAGTTCCGGTTGCATAGCTCATGATGTTCACTTCAGACAGCTCTTCTTTTTTCAGCTCGCCTGAAAGCTTTCCTTCTCGCATAACATATACTCTGTCACTCATTCCTATTACCTCAGGCAGGTCAGAGGATATCATTATTACTGAAACACCAGCCTTTGCAAGGTTTTTCATAATTGTATATATTTCGAATTTGGCCCCGACATCCACACCTCTGGTCGGTTCGTCGAGAATGAGAATTTTAGGCATGGTAGCCAGCCACTTGCCTATTACAACCTTCTGCTGATTACCTCCGCTCAGACTGCTGACCTTGTTCTGTACATTGGCGGTTTTGATTTTAAGTCTGTCAACAAGGTCCAATACCAGCTGTGTTTCCCTTTCTTTGTTCAGAAGTCTATTTTTTGTAATCCTGTTTAATGCGGCCAGAGATGAATTGAAGGCAACGGATTTTGAAAGAATCAGGCCATTTCCTTTCCTGTCTTCTGTTATAAAGCCTATACCGCTGTTAATGGACTGTTTTGGACTTTTTAATTCCACCCTTTTGTCTTCAATAAAAACATTGCCTTTACCTTTTTTTACATAGGCCCCCACCACGGCGCTCATGAGCTCGGTACGCCCGGCACCCAGTAATCCCGAAATGCCAACGATCTCACCCTCCCGGAATTCCATTGTCACATCGTCAACAATTTTTTTATCGTGATAGGTCGGATGTTCAACAGAAAAGTTTTCTATCTTCATAATGGTTTTCCCGGCCTGGGTTTCATCCTGCGGATAAAACTCCTGCATTTCTCTTCCTATCATATACGACACCAGGTCGCGGTGAGTCATGTCGGAGGTCTTTTGTGTGGTTATCATTTTGCCGTCCCTCATGACTGAGATAGTATCTGTCAGTTCAAATATTTCCTCCAGCCTGTGGCTGATATATATGATAGTTATTCCGTGCTTCTTTAAATCTCTTAAAATTTCGAACAAAAAGCTTATTTCTCTTCCTGTCAACGGTGCTGTGGGCTCATCCAGGATCATTACCCTGCCCCCCAGATTGATAGCCTTGGCTATTTCAATCAGTTGCTGCTGTCCGATGCTCAAATACTTTACCTTTGTATGCACATCTATTTCGAGAGATAATTTTTTGAGTGTCTCTTCGGCCAGCTCAAAGGTTTTTTTCCAATCCACCATACCTTTCTCTTGAGGCATGTTGCCAAGGAACATATTCTCGGCAACGCTCAGCTCGGGAATTAAAGCCAATTCCTGATGCACCATCACTATGCCCTCTTCATTTGCATCCTTTGGGCTGCTCAGCTTCAGTTCCTTTCCATTCATGCATATTGTCCCCTCATAGGTGCTGTGTGAATATTTTCCGCCGAGTATATTCATCAGGGTGGACTTTCCGGCACCGTTTTCTCCGATCAGCGCATGTATGTCCCCCATATTGACCGATAAGGAAACATCGTCCAGAGCCTTTACGCCTGAAAAAGCCTTAGTTATATTTTTCATCTGAATCGTACAGGATATTTCACATGCGTTTTGACATAACTTTTCCACAAACATCTCCCCTATATTATTTGATGAAAAGGGAGTGCCACAAAACCAAATCAATTGTAATACATGTAAAAAATGCTGCAGTGTTCGTACCGCCTCAATAGCCGGATAGCCCCAAAAGTACACGCCTGAAATTTTTGCAGTTCATCACAGGTGTTTCTCCTGTAATTTCAGGTATGTACTTTTAATGGAGCTCTCCATTTATTGAAGCTGTACTCGCGCACTGTATCCGGTATTAATTCATGTATTGCATTTGTCCCATTTTGAGACAGCCCCTTCTTATGACTGTTTTAGCATTTTTCTAATATTAATACTGGGATTTTTCATCATACACCTTATCAACATTGGCTTTGTTGTATAAAGTATTTGGTACATAGAAGGTTGCAGGGGTTGTAACTCCCTTTGCCTGCTTTGCTGCTAGATATACAGCCCATTTACCCATCATTCTGGGATCGTTTGCAACTGTTGAAACTATGCCCTTGTCTCCGTCCTTTATCCATTTAAGAACTGACTTTCTTGCATCTATTGAGGTTACAAGTATCTGTCCTGACTTGTTTATGGAGTCAAGTGCGGCCACAACTCCCTGGGCTCCTCCGTCACAGGCACTGAATATTACATCAATATCGGGGTTTGCCTGCAGAGCGTCAAGGGTTTGATTCATTGCAGGTTCAGGCTGCCAGTTATAATATCTGTAAGCCACAATTTTAAGATTGGATTTGCCGTACTTTTCAAGCATGTAATCGTTATAGCCTGCCAGCATTCCCCAACGCCTGAGGTCGGATTCCTGCTCCTGGGCTGCTGCTGAAAGCACAAGTGCCTTAACTTCGGCTTTCCAGCCGTTTTTTTCATCATAGGACTTTGCAAGTTCGAAGCCCGCTTTATATCCGCTGTTTTCAACATCACAGGATACAAAGGTGAACGGCGCTCCCTGGGCGTCCAGAGCACAGTTGACAACCGTAAGCGGTATATTGGCTTCATGCACCTTGGATACTGCCGGAAGTACTCCTGTCGAATGGAAAGGATTGATTATCATTGCGTCAGGTTTTACATTTACGAGTGTTTCAATGTCCGCCAGCTGCTGGGCCAGATCGTTTCCGGCATCATAAACCGTAAGCTTTATTCCCAGGTGTTCGGCCTCCATCTTAGCCAGTCTTACCAACTGCTCCCACCATTCGGAGCCGGCTATATTTCTCTGGGAAAACCCGATAGATAAACCTTTAAATTCGTCTTTTTCACCAAGCATTGCTTCGGGAAGGGCTTCCAATTGTTCCTTTGTTGCTGAAAAAACTCCGCTTTTTTGTGCCGGCTGTGTTGTTGATACATTAGTTGCGGCACCTGCCGTGCCGTCATCTGTTGAAGCAGGTTGCCCCGAACTGCAGCCTATTGCCAGGGTTGCCAACAAACTGATGCTTAATACAAGACTCACCAATCTCTTTTTCATTATTATTTTCCCCCTCAAAACTAATTATTTGAATTTATTTTATGACTAAAGTTTTTCTTCGGTACGTTCGATAATATCCTGCTGAACCTCTTTGGAAAGCTGTGTGAAATATGCGCTGTAACCGGCAACTCTCACCAGAAGATTTGCATATTTTTCAGGGTCTTCCTGGGCCTCCAGAAGCGTTTTCTTACTTACTATATTAAACTGCATTTGTGAGCCCCCTGCCGCAAAGTAACGGTCTATAAGGCTGACGAAACGTTTTAAACCATCGTTCTTATTTACGGTGATTTCAGACATGGCTGATCCTCCTTTTTCATTAAATTAGCAATATATTTTAATATTTAATTTTTAATAATTGGACATTATTCGGCTGTCTGTTTGTCAATAATTTGTTTACATAATGTATCACAAAATACTCTATACCAAATCAGCAGGGCTGAATTTCATATTATATAATGAGCCGCAGGAAAGTAAAATATTATTGAGTTTTGCTACTGAAGCTATTGCGGCTGTGGGACCTTTTATATCGGTACCGCGCATGGGGGACTGTCCGTCTGCAACTGCGGTATAAGCTTCTCTTCCGTCGGGTGTTGCACCGCAAACCTTGCCGAATGGGGTATTACTTGAAACCGTACTTGTGGAGCAGTGCAAGGTTCCACCTATGGGTCCCCTTCCATAGCGGGTATTCTTGTAGGATACCAGTTCATTGGCCACAGCTGCAAGCATCTCACGGGCGATCTCATCCACTTCGTCTATATCGTTGCCGTATTTTGGAGCCTGGAGGCACATGGCCTTGATCTGAACACCAGAAGGATCGGTACTCATATCACCGAAGTTAGTTTCAAGTGCGTGCTTCAATTGTGCACCAGTTATGACCTTATCGTCAAACACCAATTTCTTGATGGCATACAAACTATTGGCAACATTTGCAGTACCTATTGTCTGCTGACCTGTGAGATCGTACTTTGCCCCGCCCTGCTTTATGGGTTTTCCTCTTGGGATAGTGGTTGTGGGACAGCCGAATATGGCAGCCATAGGTTCGTCAAGGGTTTCCTCCCATACCTGGTCAATTGTATTTTCCAGAATTGCCTCCATTTTCACGTAATAGGCCAGCTGGTCAAGATATGCTTCCCTGACCTCTTCAAAGCTTTCAAAGGTTGAGAGATCTTTTCCGTTCTTATTCCGGTGCAGGCATATTCCTGTTCTTGGATCAGTTCCGTTATACAGTGACATTTCAAGGATTTTTGTGCAGTTGAGCCATGCACCGCCTGTTCTTCCTCCCAGCAAGCCGGCTGTTCCCGGCTCGACACAGCCGATTACACAGTAGTCATAGGCGTCATTCAACTCATATCCCCTGTTCATCAAGGCCGGTATATAGGTTTCATCATTAAATATTGACGGAAGACCTGTTCCCAGTCTGATTACTTCGGCAACCTTCATTTTAAACTCAAAGGGAGTATTGCGGTGGAAACGGACTGTAAGTGACGGCTGAGGCACCCTTGTATTGAAGGTTGCATCAAGGCAGATATAGCTCAGTTCATTTGTAGCATCGCACTTCTTTACCGGATGCTGTCCGCCTATGGTAAGGTTCTGGAACATGGGAACGCCTCTGTAGAAGTCTGTATCCACCCAGCTTCTCACCTTGTTGCAGGTATATATCTGAAGAAAGAAGTTTTCTGTCAGCTCAAGGGCAAGGTCACGGGTAAGTGAACCGTCTGCCAGTCCCTTCTTATATAGCGGATACATAAATTGATCGTATCTTCCGAAGGAAACTCCGGCACCATTGTCTTCAATCTGAATACAGATGTGTACCAAAATTATGAACTGGAGTGCTTCCCTGAAGTTTTGCGCCGGATAGCGCGGAATCCTTCTGCAGATTTCAGCCATTTCATTCAGTTCTCTTTTTCTTGCCACATCTGCTTCCTGGGCTGCCATCTTTTCAGCCAGCCCGGCATATCTTTCGGCAAACTTGATAATTGCATTTGCACTTATCAGAGCTGCGTCATAGAAGTCCTTCTTTTTAATTGCATCAGGTTCATTCCAGTTAATTTCATCCAATTTCTTCCGGCATTCATCAATTATATATTGGACACCATGGGTAAAGAGAAATTCATGATCCGGTGCATAGTGACCGTCTCCTCCCTGGAAATAGGTCCCGATATCGGCCGCCTTCAAATCGTAATGCGTAGCCAGGGCATCTTTAGGCAATCTGGCCCTCAGTGTATCGGTATGTGTTTTTCCAGCCCACCAGTCGCACATGGACTTTATTACAGGCTTGTCTTCTTCCCTCAGAATATATTTGTCGGCAGGTCTTTCATCAGGAAAATAAGGATTCCCCTTTATAAGCTCCTCCTCGACCCATTCTACTTCAAACTCGGGAAACAGCGGAGCCCATCTTGGTTTTGATGCCTGGTTTCCAATGAACAGGCTGCCCGGCATAATGTATATACTCATATTTTGAAGTACATGGTCAATTGCTTTTGCTCTTTTAACTATTGCGGGCAGACTCATATTGTCCCTATAAAATTCTGTCAGGTAATGACCTCTCTCCGGACAAATACCATAAGCAAATGATGTCACATATTTATGCAATCTGTCGATTCGCTCTGATCTGACCGGCTGAGTGTCATTTTGAAATGATCCAAGTGCCATTTGTAGTCCTCCTTTTAGAAAATGTGATAGAATATTTATTTTGATTGATTCAGATTGTAAGATATGCACAAAAACCACCTTTGAGTTCCTATACCGCTTAGTGATTTCTTACAACACTATATTAGCATCTGAAGTTTTGTTTTAAAACTTAATATCTTTATATCAGGGAGTAACTTCTTTGGATGTTGTGACTTTTTGTATAATATCCATAGTTTATATATGTATTCTAAAAATTTTATAGTGTATAATGAACAATGAAATGAGATTAGCATTAAAATATCTGTAACTCCAAACACAGCAAATTAAATCCTTATACATTATTAGCGGGGGTAATGTCAATGCTAAAAGTTCTGATAGTAGATGATGAAATAAAAGTATGCAGATTGATCCAATGTCTTGTGGACTGGGAAGCCTTGGGCCTGGAGCTTATAGGGTTTGCACAGGATGGCCTGACTGCGCTTGATTATGTAAAGCAATATAGCCCCGATATTGTAATAACCGATATCAGAATGCCAAACTATGATGGCCTGGACCTGATAAAGAATTCACTGGAAATTAATAAAAATATACATTTCATAATCATAAGCGGTTACAGTCAATTTGATTATGCCCAGAAGGCCATAAAATTCGGGGTAGACGATTATCTGCTGAAACCTGTTAAAAAGAAAGAATTGCTGCAAACCCTTCAAAAGCTGATAACAAAGCATCAGGCACTAAAGGACAACCTTTCTGAAAAGGAAGAGATTAAAAAACAATTGACATTTACTGAAAAAAAGCTAAAAAGAAATTTTCTGAGTGAACTGCTGGAAAAAAGTATCTCTACTGCGGATAGCTCAGATCTGGATAAGATAAATAAACATTACCACTGTAATTTTGTCAGGGGTAACTTCCAACTGCTGATGATACAGCCGGTTATCAAAGCCTCAAATACCGACTCCCGTGTATATGAATTTGTTTTGTCAAAAATAAGGGATACGGTGGCTGAGGATCTTTCATTGTTCAGCGAGGTTATTTCCATAGTTAGAAGTGATTATGTTTACTGCCTTATAAATGGAACCGATGAAGAGTTTTCCAGGCTTCGCAAGCAGTTGAAGAAGTTCAGAACCACCATCCTGGAATTAAAAGATGTCATTGGTCATTTCAGTCTGTTTATTGCACTGAGCTCGGAAAAAAGTGATTTAAGCGGGATAAATGACTGTAAGCGCGAAGTGAGGATTGCAAATCTGAACAAGTTGATATCCGGTGCCGATTTATTGGAGTATACTAACATAAAACCAACCGCTGTCCGCTCGGAACAGATTGTTGACGGAAAATTCAGAAAAGAGTTTTTATTTAATATTGAGACCTTGAATCATGCCCAGCAAAAGATTTTATTTGACAAGCTGAAGCCGGACATCAAGTCAGTCGGTAACTTAACCGGTCAGCTTGTCTTTGATATCTATAAGGAGCTGATTGATTTATTTAAGTTCAGTATAAGGACTTACGGGATTATCATAAAAAATGAGAACCTCCTTGAAACACTGATGTATGACTTTTTTATGTACTGCTCTGTGGACGAGGTTTTTGACAATCTCCTGCAGAGGATTAATGAAAGTCTCGATACCTGGACTGCTGAAAAAAAATTGGAGAATTCAAAACCCATAAGGCTGGCAAAGCTGTTTATCAACGAAAACTATAACCAGGCACTTACCCTGGAGATAATCGGAGATAAAATAGGCTTTAACCCCACTTATTTTTCCAGTGTCTTTAAAAAGGAAACCGGTATGAATTTCGTGGATTATATTACCGAGATCCGTGTCCAGAATGCCAAACAAATCCTGGTTGACACCGATAAAAGCATTATTGATATATCCACCCAGGTGGGCTTTAATGACATAAAATATTTTACAAAGAAATTCAAAAAGTCTACCGGACTCAGCCCCACTGAATACCGAAAGCTGTATTCCTAAAAACCCATTATATCCATTATGACAGGTGCGCATATGAAAAGAAAAACTGCCTTATCCACAAGAAGTACCCTGGCTTTTATTGTATTGATTTTAATGAATATTGCAGGAATTATTGCCGTTGAAGATTTAAAATTTAAAGCGGTGATGACAATATTGCTGCTGTCGGTAACTTCCTGCTTTTATTATTTGCTTGTTCTGCCCTATTTGAATATTAAGAAGCAATATAAGATGTTTCTGAACGGCCAGGTATATGAAGAACTCTTTCAAAACCCCGACTACCTCACACCGGAGACAGTTAAGGTCATGGACCGTTTTCACTATCTGCTCAACAAACAGGATGCTATCAATATGTCAAAAAAACAGGCTGAGTATCTGGCTCTGCAAAATCAGATAAATCCTCATTTCCTGTACAACACTCTTGAGGCCATCAGAGGGGATGCGCTGTATGCAGGTCTTGCAAGCATCGCCGAGACAACTGAAGCACTGGCCTCCTTCTTCCGGTACACCATAACTGATGTGGGCAACCTGGTTACTCTGGAGGAGGAATTGGAAAATATAGAAAACTACTTTACTATACAGCAGTACAGATTTGGCGATAAATTCAAGTTGACCGTAAACTATCCCGAAAATGAGGATATCCTGTTAAATCAGGTGCCCAAGCTTACCCTGCAGCCAATCATCGAAAATGCAATCTTTCATGGACTAGAGGGAAAGTCCCGGGGCGGCAATATTTTTATAAGCATCGAAAGCACGAGGAAAAACCTGTTTATAAGTGTAAAGGATGACGGGCTGGGAATACCTTCCGAGGTATTGACTAAAATAAATGACTCTTTAGAGCGTGTGGCCGTCAGCTATGTTAATAGTGATAAGAAGAAATCCGGCGGAATCGCACTTAAGAACGTATGCAGAAGGATAAAACTCATATTCGGAGACGAATATGGTGTCCATGTATACAGTACGGTAAATGTCGGAACGGATGTACGGCTTACACTTCCTAAAATTCCAAAGCATTCAGAATAGAACCGGAGGAATTCCAATGAAAGAAGAGATTTTCAGAATAGACAACGGCCAGCTTATGCTCAAGGGTCAAAAGATTTTTAACAGCATTTACCTTCAGGTTTTTGCCGGTGAAACTCTTGGGATTATCTTTGACAACATGGAGGAAAAAAATGCCTTTTTGAAGCTGTTAAACGGAGATGCCAGACTGTCCTACGGAAGGATGTATATCAATGAGGAGGTCATAGAAGGCAATAACGATGACCATTCCGTTAAGCAAAATATCTTCACAATAACCGAATCATCAAAACTGATAAAACAGATGAAAATTTATGAAAATATTTTTCTCTTCCACTCAGAGGATATTTTCCTGAAATCAGGCCTATACAGGAAAAAAACTCAAATGCTCTTCGAACATTTTAATATAGATATACCCCTAAATAAGCCCATCCCCCAGCTGACCAGCCTGGAAAGCATCACCATAGAGCTGCTTAAGGCATTTACCCTTGATTCCAGGCTTATTGTACTTTCCAATATAACCAGCATTCTGAATACCACAGAGCTGATCACTTTCTTTGAACTGGTAAACAAGCTGAAAAGAAAGGGAGTTGGTTTTATTGTAACTGAGACCTTTGAAGATATAGTCTTTGAACAGACCAACCAGCTATGTCTGATAAAAAACGGAAAAACAATAGGTCTTTTCAATTCGGCCAATCTGAACCGAAAAATGATATATCAGCTTCTGAATGCCAAACAGACCGATGATTCTTATAAGGATATTGGAAGTGAGACAAATACATCCTCACAGCAGAGAGAGGTCGTGCTTTCCCTGAATAACATATATACCAGCGTTTTGCAGGATATCAGCCTGGATATCCGGCGGGGTGAGATCCTCAAGATATTTTATATGGACGATGAAAGCAAAAATGACCTTATCGGTCTCCTGAACGGTACAATAGACGCCTGCAAGGGGCGGATCACCGTTAATAATAACAGCTATTCTGCAAGCGGTATAGCCGATGCCCAGGAAAAGGGAGTGTGCTTTGTTGAGGAAAATCCAACCGAAGTAATGCTTTTCAAAAGGTTGAGCGTAATGTATAACCTGTGCATACCATTATCAAACAAGGTCAACTGGTTCTGGGTCAAAAGCAGATACGGCAAAAGTGTAATAAAGACTCTTGAGCAGCTGATAGCTCCAAGCTATTTCAAAAAGCCGGTGTACATGGTTCCGCCCAGCGTCCAGCAGAAAGTGGTCTACTGCAAGTGGCTGCTGTATTCGCCCAGGGTCCTTGTGTGTATAAAGCCCTTTTCAATCACCGATGTAAAGGTCAATCAGATTACCGAGGAGATGATTAATTTGTTGGCGGACAGGGGAATTGCAATTTTGATAGTCACATCCAACTGGCCATCTCTCAGCGATCTGAAGGGTGATACAATCTACCTCAAAGACGGCAGGCTGGGATTATAAGATCCCGGCGCCCTGAAGCCCTGCGTCCTTGCCTTCATCATTTCCGGACGGCGTAATAATGAAGCGTGCCGCCTGTTCTATCATTCTGTCCGAGCTTTCTTTAATATTATAGGTCATATCCTTGGTTTCTGCCGACTTTTCATTTATTGTCATGGTCTTGCGGGCAATATCATTTATATCTGCCGCACCCTCATTTGCAGCCAGGGCAATTTCATTTATGGCCGACACCATGTTTTGTATTGTAGCCAGCAGCTGCTCACAGGTTGCGCTTAAGTCGGTTGAATTGTCATAATAGTAAATAGCGTCCTTGCTGTATTGTTCACTGGTTTCCAGTAACAGCGAATAGTCGTTAAATACCCTTTCATTCATAAAATTCAGCATATTGGTTGAATTATCCGCCAAATCCGCTACCGAGCCGGTCACAAGGTTGGTGATGTTCTGCAGCTTTGAGACGGTACTTTTTGATTCGTCGGCAAGTTTTCTTATTTCATCGGCAACCACCGAAAAACCTTTTCCGTGCTCACCGGCTCTTGCGGCCTCAATTGCCGCGTTCAACGCCAGCAGGTTTGTTTGCTCGGTAATGGCAAGTATTGTGGAATACATTTCCCCTATCTGTTCAACTTTTTTTACATGGATCAATGAACTGTTAAGCTTCTCCTGCGCTGTATCAAATAGCTGTCTGGCTTCATTCAAGGAACCTGTGGCCTTTTGCTTTATGTTACTGGCTCTCTGGTTAATATCCGTTGCAATGTTAACTTCCTCCAGAGCCCTTGCGGCTACACTTTCAACCGCCGTTTCTATTTCATGGGCAGTGGCTGTCATCTCCTGTGCCGAAGCAGCCGTTTCCTGCATCCCTGCCGATAATTCCTGGGCAGTTCCTGTAATAGCGGCCACTTCACCGTTCAGCTCCTCTATTTTCTCATGGGTCACCGCAATATGTTCCATGGATCTGTCGGCCTCATGTATGACCGTACGTAAAATATCGGTCAGGGACATTTGCATTTTGCCGATAGAATTGATTATCTGGCCGACCTCATCCTTGTGCTTCTTATAGGCTTCAGGAATTTCCTGTGACAAATCTCCCGAGCCTATGATATTCAAATGCCTGGCGGCACTGTTCAAAGGTCTGGAAATTGACCTTGCAATTATAATGGACAGGATAAGGCCAAGGGCGGCTGCAATAAAGAAGGTACCGATCAAAAAGGCTATTGCTATTTTTTTATTATGCTCGCTATCGGTATGTATTGCCATAGATAGATTGACCAGACTTTTTGCAAGTTCCTGATATTGCTTCTGATAATCATCCATATATTTGACATTATCACTGTATTTTTTCATTGCAGATTTCTGCTCTCCGGCCATTGCCAGCTTTATGATCTCGTCTCTGGCTTCATTGAAATTCTTGACGTTAAGGGAAGCCGAAGAAAGTGCATCAACCTCAAAATCATCTATCTCCAATTCTTTAAGCCTTGAAATATCTTCCGATATGGTCTGTGTTCTCATGTCAAGATCCTTCAGCTTTTCTTCCTGAAAAGTTTTGTTATCGGTATTCAAAATTATATAGAGCAAATTCGCTTCATTCGCCCGCGAATTTGCTCTTATGTCATTTATGTATTCCGTACCTTTAAGGTAGTTGCTGTATAAACTTTCAATCCCTGAATTTGCTTCGTTTAAGAAGTAATAGGATATAGAACCCTGGCATAACAGCAATATCAGGAAAAAAACAGCCATAATCAATACCTTGTTAAATACCTTCATGTTTTTCAACATAACATCAGCACCTCTCTCTACTTATTACGTAAACTTGTATATACTCCTAGATTATATACCCAGAGAAGGTAAATTGAAACTGTTCTTTTAGCTAAATTGACTCATTATGACAGTTTATAAATATACATTTTGCTGAATTTATACTGAGTTTTTAGTTTACAGAATCAGCCGGTATCAGGGCTTTTTCCTCTCAATCCCACTAACAGTATTATTATAGACAGCAACTAATGTCTGATAGTCTTTATGCTTTCGGATTGCATCTAATCGTTTGAATGTATCTTCTTTGTTTAAATTGCTGTAGCCAAGTTCATTACTAATTAAATCTTTTACTGCTGCATAATTACGTGTTTCTAAAGTACGAATTGATATGTCCACTGAGTTCGCCACCCCTAACAATTTTTATTCGTAATACCGCTATACACCTAATATGCAGCATTATTATACCCCTTTGTATAAAAAGGCTTTTATTTTACTGAAATTAATAACATAACAAACGCTGTTCCAATGTCAGCATTCATCTAAAATACAGCCAAAACCTGCCAGCGAGCTTAAACCTTATAATATCCTCAAGGAATATTCCTTCATTTACATCCAGTATGTTTATATTAAAACGGGTGGCTAATTGTAGTGCTGATCGTGGTAGTGGTATTTACATTCCAATATGTTTATATTAAAACCAGTGTAGAGACCGGATTAAATGCAAGGTGTATTTGTTTTACATTCCAATATGTTTATATTAAAACTATATTTGCAGAGGCATATGCCGGCAGCGCTGCTGTATTTACATTCCAATATGTTTATATTAAAACTGTCCATCGTATTCGCAGCAAATGAATATATTGAGATTTACATTCCAATATGTTTATATTAAAACGCTTTCCATCACCTTTATACCAAAACAATCCAACTTCATTTACATTCCAATATGTTTATATTAAAACAAAGGCTAAGTCAAGATATTTGATCTCTTTAGCCTTATTTACATTCCAATATGTTTATATTAAAACAGAAATGAACGATCTTGAATATGTAAGAGTTGCATTATTTACATTCCAATATGTTTATATTAAAACGAACGGTTTGTTGAGTTAGTGAAACCTTTGTTCCTAAATTTACATTCCAATATGTTTATATTAAAACCAATATATAAAAACATTGCCAGCAAGAATTGGAGAATTTACATTCCAATATGTTTATATTAAAACTTCTCTCCATGAGTTACAAGGAAGTATGGGCATATATTTACATTCCAATATGTTTATATTAAAACACTGATGATAAAGATTTATCTGACAATGTATATAACATTTACATTCCAATATGTTTATATTAAAACCAGGAACATACATTGACAGTGGCTGCACTGATGAAGAAATTTACATTCCAATATGTTTATATTAAAACGTCAACCTTTGCAGCCAGTGAGGTTGCAATCTGGCTATTTACATTCCAATATGTTTATATTAAAACACAATAGAACCATGAACCTTTGCCATGGCTATCTTCAATTTACATTCCAATATGTTTATATTAAAACATACAATAGGTCACCTGTCATGGAACATTCCTCCTTTATTTACATTCCAATATGTTTATATTAAAACTCCGTTCAAATACAAAAAGCAATACGTTCCTGTTATTTACATTCCAATATGTTTATATTAAAACAGATAAGGAATCAACTTACCGTCAGCACCCCTTTTTGATTTACATTCCAATATGTTTATATTAAAACCCCCTGGTGATGGTTGTTAAGATAATACCTATTACAAATTTACATTCCAATATGTTTATATTAAAACTTTGTCCCTCTGCCTTCTTATGAGTAGTTTTTTTAGATTTACATTCCAATATGTTTATATTAAAACACAATCAAGCCCTAACTTAATCCAATCAATTCCCAGATTTACATTCCAATATGTTTATATTAAAACGCGGGGAAACAAAGGTTCTTAAATATTGCGCTAACTGATTTACATTCCAATATGTTTATATTAAAACCTTGCCTGTTACAATATTGAATTATCAAGGTACACACACCCGATTTCTGTCGATAGGTACTTAAAGAATAAATAAGAAGTAATTTATTCCCCAAAAAAGTAAAAAGACTTACTCTCAAAGGCGGAATTGTCTTAAAAATCTATAGACTGTCGACCCTATGGCTTTTTTACACTATATGAGGTCGACAGTCAAAATCTCTATCTACATAAAATTATAATTATAGAGTATATAAACAATAAAGTAATTATAACATAGTCAAAAAAAGTTTGAGGTCTTGTCGTCCTCTTTCCCCCAGAATTCCTTCTGCATCCACCGCTCTTCCCGGCTTTTAAAGATTATTAAGGAATCTCTGTCTTTCCTGATATGCTTATTGTAAAAGAGCAGGAGTGATATCTCCTTCAAAAACTGATTTTTGAACATGTGTCAGATACTTCTTGCATATTTTGAAAATGTTTCTTGATGCCTTGGCCCCGTTATCGTCTGCCTCCACATCATATATAAGAACAACATACATATTTTACCACCAAATTTTAAACCCTTCATACATTTTGTCATCCATCAGGTGTTTTACCAGCTTATAGCACTCCAGCCTCATAAGATGTCTATATGAAACATTTCTGCCCAGTTCCTTATGGTTTATAGTTCTGCCAAGACTTTCATCATACTCCTTTAATACTTTTTTCCGGCCGCTTTCCTTCAGATAGTAGTAATTGGAGTCCTGCTCAAAATCCTTCTCGGTTATCATATTTCTATTAAGCATTGAAAAGATCAGCCGGTCCCCGATTAACGGCTTAAATACCTCAGAAATGTCAAGGCAAAGTGAGAATCTTCGCTCTCCGGGGCTGTGTAAATAGCTGACCGTAGGATTCAGCTGTGTTGTATAAATTTCCGAAAGACAGCTGGTATAAATTAATGAGTTTACAAAAGAAATCAATGTATTAACCATATTGTCCGGAAGTCTCTTAACCCGCTTTTCAAAATCTACTTCCTGATTAATAATTTTTGTCCAACAACCATAATAAACTTTTCTGATACTGCCTTCCACACCCATTAAAGAATTTATGTCAGTTACGCTGCCAATGCTGTCCCGCAGGTTCTTTATTTCATTAATGGTCATTTCAAGGTCCCTGTCTCGTTCATTGTAATATCTTACATTTCTGAGGATATTATAGCTTGCTGCCTCAATAAAAGCTTTTGCAATATTCAGCCGCTTATCATTTTCCGAGAAATGCATGACCTGTTCCACCAGCAACTTTCCGGAAACATTAGTCTCTTTGGGATAAAAACTGCCGGTATAAAATCCGTAGTAATTAAAAATATGTATTGGTATGGAAAGCTGCCCGGCATAATTAAGAGTTTTGGTGTTCATTGAAACTTCTCCAAAAAGGTATATATCCCTTGTCATATTAATTTTTATATCTTTGTAATTTCCGTCGGGAGCGGTCATTCTCAGTACATTATCTTTCGTCTTAATTCTCCGTCGGAAAATAAGTAAAAGCTCTCGGACATATCTTTTCTCCTCGTACAATAATATAGCTATCCGGTTATATTACTTTGCCAACCTGCAATGCCGCAATTCTGTTTTAACATAGGAACCTGCTATAACCGCAGGCTTTGCTATATATAACAGAATTCATAATATGCACAGGCCCTGCAAATCTTTGAATTAATTACTTCAGGACTCTTTTTCATTGATGCAATCCGCTCAATTTCATTTAAAATATTTACTACTTCCTTTTCATCCTGTCGGGATAATACGATCTCTTTCCTTTGTTTTATTTTAGGATAATCCAGGATACCCTTCTCGACATTAATACCTCTCTGCCTGAGAAAATAAATATAATACTTAACCTGCCATTCGGAAGCCTCTTCAATACTTTTGCTTTTCTTGACTTCATGCAGAATTCTCCAGTCCTTTATAAAATCTATGTTGACTGTATCATCAATCAATATCTGTTTATCCTCTCTTCCGTAACAGCTTTCATCCAGAAGCTTTCCCAGCAGTACATTTTCATCTTCCCGCTCCATTCTGATGTCATTCATAAAGTACCACAGCTTTCGTTGGCAGACAAAATAATAGTAAAGCATGGTTCCTGTAATGCGCACAACACTCACCTCCGCAGACTTGGTTCCCAGTATCAGAACATTCTTGATTCGGCGTTTCTGAACTCTTCTTTTCCGGTTTTTTCAAAGCTGATTCCTGTTTCAATGCTATATTCCGCATCAACTGCAATAATATCAAAACCGTTTGAAATTTTTTGGGAAATAACCTTCGTTTCCTCCGCCAGTCTTCTCTGGACAGGAACCATCAGGTCTCTCAAAGCTTCACGGGCCCTTACTTTTTCCTTTTTGGAGTATTCTTTGCTTGTGATAATTCCAATATTATTTTTAATATCCTCCTCATGTTCCTTATAAACACTCAACGGTATCACAGATACCTGGTCAATATCTCTGAATACTTTGTTTACAGCCTTTTTATCCATTTCATAGGAAGGAATGTCCTTGACATACTGGATCGTACTCTTTATTTCAGAATAATATCCGGTATCCTTAAGTTTTTCAGTAGAATAGGTCTCTTTTATCATTTCTACTTTGGCAGCTTCATTCAGGACACCGTTATAAAGTGCTTCCTTTGAGAGCTGATGAATCTTTTCATCAATAAAGGAACCCACCCCGCTGCACTTTTTATTTCCCCCGGTGAATACAAAACAGTTATATTCTTTGTCCAGCTTTCTATGTCGGTAGCAGCGGCCCATTCTCTGGAAGAGTCCGTTCAGATCGGACAGTTCTGTATAAAGCAAATCAAAATCTATATCCAGGGAAGCTTCTACCAGCTGTGTTGTAACCCAGATTCCGCAGCCGGTACTTCCTTTCTCCCCCAGCTCCATGATGCAAGCTTCTTTTTTAGTCCTCTCTTCCCGGATGAAACCGCTGTGCAAAAGCTGTAAATATTCTACACCTTCATCCCCTGTTTCCTTCTGCAGAACAGCTTTTAATTTATTGTAAACCGTTTTTGCCTTCTTGACTGTATTGCAAATAATCAGGAGTTTATTTTTATTATAGGCCCTTGCCATTTCGGCAATACTGGTATCCTCGTCTATTTGGGAATCAATTTTCATTATGCTGTGCCGTACAAGCTCGTTCGTAAAGGTTTCAGGCCCCTTAAAACAAATACCCTCGTCCTTCATCAAATCCAGAATTACTCCGGGAAGAGTTGCGGTCAGGATTGCAAACCTGCCGCCCAGCCTTGTAATATATTTCAATCCAAGAATAAGATAGGCAATAAGATCGGGGGAATACATCTGAATCTCATCCACGATTACTTTCGAATAGGACAGCGTTGCAAGCTTAAGTTCAAAACCCTTGTACCTGTATACAAAGTCAAATATCTGATCCAATGTACATATGGTCAGCGGCAGAGAAAGCTGCCTTGTCTTAGTGTAGTATGCTTCAAGCTCGGCACCTTCATATTCCCGTATATCATCCGCATCCGCTGGTTTCTTTTTATATTTATTGCCTTCCTCCTGCTCTGCATATACCTTCAGAGTATCCGAATGCAGCAGTGCAACGCGGTTTTCTATATCCTCTACTATTATATTTTCTGTAATCCGGTTATATATTGCATTAATTGCACTTTTGAGCGGCAGGGTAAAGAAACCCTTGCTGTCTCCAAGCCAGAGAAGTCCTGCCTCGGTTTTTCCCATGCCGGTCTGAGCCACCACAACTACATTTTCATCCCGGTTTTCAAGCATATATTTTTGCAGCTCATTCCATCCGGCACCGGGGTTGCCTTTTTTCCACCCCTTCACCAGACCTTCCATGGCTCCCGGCAGAAAACCCGAGGGTTTTTCTACATCTATCCCCGCACTTGCAGCATAGTCAATTCTGTTTAAAAGTCCTTTGAGCACAATGGTTTTATAAAAGTATTCCCCATCCCGGGACTCATATGGTCTTTCCCCCAGTCTGAAAAAGCTCTTGTACAATCTGGCATCAAGATGCCTGGACGGCAGCTCAACATATTCAAATTCTTTGAAAGCCTCTGCTAACCGGGCTATTTCCTGGGATATTTCTTCCATTTCAAGGTATACATCCCGTTCATGATGGTATGCCACTGCCTGAAATAATGCCCTTATATCCTTCTCCTCGTATCCCAGTTCTTCGAGATATTCAATATCTATAAACCCCAGGCTCAGGAAACCATGCGGTATTCCTGTATTTTTGCCACTGCCGTGGACACATTTCTGGAATGTGTTGTTCATTTTCCCCAGGTCATGATATATACACGCCAGACGGAGCAGCTCCCAATCTGTCTCCAGATTGGGACACAGCTCTTTTAGCAGTTTAAAGTTGTCCAGTAAATCGTCGGTATGCCATTGAATATCTTTTCTGGGTATTGTCTTTGCAATAAACCTCTCATCCGCTATCCGGTTATCCATTTGCTCCTCCTTAATATATTTTATTTAATAATGTTTTCTCATTAGCTGTTCTTTACATCCCCTGTTATTCCTGCCTGCTATGCCAGAAATACACAAGTTCCCAGCTCGTCCACATAAAAAGGCTTCTTTCTTTTGATCTGAATATCACGCCCATATAATACGTCAACTGTTTCCCAGCTTCTGAATACTTTTGGCGCCTTATCGGAGCCGAAATTTGAAAGGCTGTAGTTCCTGTTCAGTTTATAGCAGGTGCCGGAATATTCCAGACCGTCAACAGCTCTGGTATCAACATAATCACTCATCAGATATGAAACCGGGATATATGCTCCATAGCCTTTTTCAAGCTCCAGATTATAGCCGGAAACCTCCTCATTGACTTTAACTATTTCAATCTCTTCAAATACCGCCAGATCCTCCCGCCGGCCCAAGGACGGATATTCCAATGGTCTCCGCAAGCAGTCATATATCTTCTGAACTTCCTCTTCCGCTTCCGGGACAATATGCAGCAGCAGTTCTACATCTACCAGGAGCTCTGCCGTTGCAACTCCTCTGGATACTCCGTATTCGCCTACCTTCAGTTGGTGCCGTTTCTCATCATATGTCATGCCGTTTTTAAATTCATACCGCGTAAACAGGTCGTTTACCTTGGAAAAATATTTTCCCTGTACACTTACTTTCATAGGGTGATATTCGGTATAGCCGCATATATTGTGAACCATTCCAATGATTGTCGAGTACGGCGGAAGAGGGTAGGTTTCCTTCAATTGAAAGCTTGCAGGCTTTTTGTAATTGACCATATCCTGACTTAATTTAAGCCTAATTCCCCTCATAATATCTCTCCACCTCATTCTTAAGGGCTGCAAAGAATTCCGGAACCGTCGTTGCCTTCAGAACCTCCCTTACTTCATTCGTATTGCCAAACCGGCCGTCTACGATTCCCGCAAGGGTGTGCTCCCGGATTCCGTCATACATTACTCCTGTTATTCCACTAACATTAATGCAGTTATTCTCAATTGAAACAACATTCTGAAATACTGGATTCTTTATATCGTATACTCCGCCTATTACAAATAGCGGTTTTAAATCCTCTCTTCTGCCTCTGATATCCCTGTACAGCATTGCAACGGTATCCAACAATTTCTTTACCCTTCTTGCCCTTTCACCGTTGTCAAGCTCTATGCCGTATTCCTGGTCGCTGCCTATCTGATCCAGGTCGGCAGCTATGGTATACCGGTAGTATGACTTATGGATTTCAGCCTGTGCTATATTCATATCACTTTTGATTTTATCGGCCTGTCCCTTGTTCGTGAGGAAATCCAGATCACCCTTGAAGGTTTCAAGCGAGATGGCATTGGACAGTCTTACCTTTGCACTTCTCTTCTTTCCTCCGGTGCCCTTTTCAGTTTTCATATAACCGAAAAAATCCACTTCGGGATAGTTTGTAATAGTGGCATCTTGACTGAACTGAATCACCTTTTTATCCCCTGTCCCTTCCGCTGAGACCGGAGCCTGAGCTTCACCAAGCTGTTCCGCAATATTATAACGGATAGCCTGTCTGGATATGTATGTATATTGTTCTCCCTTGTTCCTGGATAGCTTTTTCAAGGATGCTACGTTGCCTACGCTTTCGCCGTAGTTCGCACTTTCTGCCTGGAACAGGATTGTCATTGTCAACCCTTTAATTTTCAAATTATTCATATCATCAGTTCTCCTCTCCATTTGCCGTTTTTTCATTATTTCCCTCATTGCCGCTGTCATCAGGTCTTTCCGCTATAAAGCCTGTTACAAAATTATAACCAATTGTGCTGAACAGCTCATCACTCCTGAATATTTCCGAAATTACGGCCGGTACCTTGTTTCCCGTATACAGGTAAGAATTAAGCAGCACATCCATAAACATATTCCTGTTTCCGGTTTTAAGAGCATTGAGCAGCCGGTAGCTTATCCCCGGAATTTTACCTGTTTTTTCATTATTTTTGATGTACGCTTTTCTAAGGTAATATCCTGAGTTTTTTGCTTCACTTATATAATTTCTACTTTCATCCATATTCTCCATCCCTCCAAAACTTTTTATCAGCCCCGCATTTATACTGAGTATATCCGTTACATGCCCCGTGTGGAAAAAGCAATCTTTATTTGAAGCTATCTTGTAATGCAGTAGTTTATACACCAGCAAAAACAAATTCTGATTGTTGAAAATATTTTCAAGTACCTGCTCATATATGCTATAGCTTTCCTTCCCCTCTTTATAGCCCGTTCTGATCAATCCGGATATTTCGTTATGATGTTTGTGGATCAATTTTATTGTGCTTTCGGGTAAAAGATTGAATTTGAAACGTTCGTTTTCATACCGGACCACCTGCACATCCGCCAGTTCATACTTGCTTTTTTCAATCCGTTCCCTCTCCATGGCTTCCACAAGTACTCTGTAGATTTTACGGGAAGCTGTCTCCTCCCGGCTTTCCTTAAACAGTGAAGCCCGGATACTTCTGTTAATTCTGACGTTGTACAGCATGTCCACATTGGCATTAATGTACAGCCCTGTGTCATTCACATATACAAAGCCTGCCGGCAGGCATGAATATATGAGCTTGCACACAGGACACAATGCAATATCATTGACAAAGTCCCATACATGTGACGGTTTTCTTGCAGTATCAAAGCCCGACTGGTTCAAAAAGCTCATATCATTGTTCAGATCTTTGATAGGTGCCCCGCAGGTAAAGCATTTGTACCTGAACCTTTCCTTATCTGCTGCCAGATACTCCCTGGCCTCATCCACAAAATATGTCCTGTAATCCTCATAGGCATCCTTTATTTTCGTCTGTGGATTTAAAAAGCTCACTCCGTTCCAGCCGTTTTTGATTATCGTATATATTACATTCTTAGCACCTATAAACCGTCTTCCCTTTTCATTTTCACAGTATTCTATTATTTTGTTTAATACTCCAAACTGTTCCTTTAGCTCTTCGATTACCTCTTCTTTTACTTTTTCAAAGCCTGTGTCGTCTTTGGGTTCCTTGACCTTCGAAAGGGCTTTTTCAAGCTCTGCTATCCGCTCCGCTTCTCCCATCAGCTCAAAGGCCGCTTTAAAGCTGTTGCTTGTAAGATATCTTTTTACGGTATCCTTTATGTAATAGTTGATTGACTTTAATGTTTTAAGATTCAGGCCTTCAAAACCATTTTCATTATAAAGGCCGATGGTATTTTTAAAAGAGACTATCCTATACCACGGAAGAGTTTTTTTATATGTTTCTATAAAATACCTGAAATACTTGTCTTCAAAATCCTCAAGGCAGTTCACAGGAATTTGCGCAGAAGTTCCGTCATATGTAACATTTTCCTCATCTATGATATTGATAAAACCCGCAACCGAGGCATTCCAGCTCCAATCTCCCAGAGTAAGCCGTATTACTCCGTTCTCCAAATAAATCACCTCCATTCCCATTGCTAAATCAGATCCAGCATTCCAAAGCATAAAGATCTCTTTGCACCCACTCCCCGTTGATAGAGATACTGCAGAAGGTATTGTTCGCCCTCCATTGAGAATACACCCAAAGAGCAGGGGATTTTGAGTTCGTAATTCTTAATGATTACCTTTTTCATACGTATGAATTCAACTTTCAGCTGCCTTATATCATAACTGATATCCCTCTGGAATTTTCCTGAGAGCTCCGCTTCAAGATTTCTCTTCAGAATGTCCACGGCGGGTTCATCCTCAAAGGTATAAAACCAATCCCTTCCGGTTTCCCGGTTATGGTCACGTATTACAATTGGTGACAGTGTGTTGAATACAGCCCTGTCCCGGGTTATAAGCTTTTCCTTTCCATTTTGAATCTTCACCAGTCTTAAGGAATTTTCCTCCGAAAGTCTGTACCAGATGAATTTCTGTCCGCACATGGCGTTATACAGCTGTATTCCTGTAGGGGAGTCGGGAGTGGACATGTTGACTATTATTCTTTTGCTCTTGACACTTATTGTTTCCTTCCCATATTGTGTTTCAGGAACAAAATAAACAGACATGGTAAAATCCTTGTTAGTATTGCTGCCATTACCGTAAAGCTCCTGATAGAACTGTTTATCACTTTTTTCAATGGCATTTTTTAAAAAGGATAATATCCTCCTCCGGTAATTAACATCAATTACTTCGTTTTCCAGCTCGAATGTAAAATGAAACCTCATATATTTTCACCTCCTTTTCTGATGAACTAATAAATGAAAGGCATCACCTTCCTTTTTGAATTGTTTTTAAAGTATGATATTAAAGAATGATTATTTTGACGATAATTGCTGTGAACAGATTATAAAAATAGCAAACACTGCTGCGGGATATTCCAAGATGAGTAGATAAAAGTGTTACTCAAACCGAAAACTATATATTTTACATTCCTTATAGAGTTTATAAAGTTTTTTTTACTTTAAAAGTTTTTTGCCAACAAAACAACTACCTTCTTCAATGTCTTATTAATCCTGAGAAGCTCAGTATTCTGACATTTCAATTCCTCTTTATGCATGTTTTTCCCAGTAGTTGAGCATTTCCAGTTCTTACAAGTACATACCTGATCTTCAGATTGCTTCCGCTTGCTACACCAGGATGCCAGAGTAGAGTAAGGTATCTTTAATAGCTGCGCCGTATTTTTGACACCTTTCCGATCAGACAGATTTGTAGCCACTTTTTTGAATCGCTCACAATATGTGCACATTGTCCGCTTCTCCTCTTCTGAGTATATCCTAAAGATAATTTCAATCATTTTTGATTTATATTATCTTATACCCCTATATTGTTTTTGGTTTTTATTTACATATTATGTATTTATTATATTATCATTTCCAGTGTACGTCAATACATATTTTCAAAGTTATGCTATTTTAAACAAAAAACTACCAACAGCAGTCGAAAAAAGCAGAAAACTGTTTTTCACCACTCAGGTAGTTTTACCTTGCATTTTCAATTTACTTTTTGGTGTTTTCAATGTATCTATAATATATGACAGTTATTTAGCCATCCTTGCTTCTCTTCAGCCTTTCCGCCAGCATGGTGTTCCTCTTCTGCATTCTGTTGTTCGAAACAGCTATGCCGATTGCCTTTTTGGAACCCACAAGCACAAGGACTTTCTTGGCCCTTGTAACGCAGGTATACAGTAAATTTCTTTGCAGCATCATATAATGCTGCATGGTCACAGGCGCAATTACAATTTTATACTCGCTGCCCTGGCTTTTGTGAACGGTAGTTGCATAAGCCAGAATTACTTCATCCAGCTCGGTGGCATCATACTCAACATTCACTCCGTCAAAGCAAATGGTCAGCATTCTGTCCTCAGTATCAATACTTGTAATACTGCCGATATCGCCATTAAAAACATTTTTATCATAATTATTTTTTATCTGCATGACCTTGTCCTTGAGTCTATACACTGTTCCTCCGTATTTTATACAAACCTCGGCCGGATTTAAGGCCTCCTGCAGAATAATATTCATATTGAAGGCTCCCGTCTCGCCCTTCTGCATGGGACATAGCACCTGAATATCATTAACAGGATCAACTTTATAATAATTGGGCAGTCTCTTTGAACAAAGCTCTGTTATGGTTTCGACGACCTTTTGTGGTTCATCCTCTGCAATATAAAAGAAATCGCTGTTTTTTCCGCTTTTAAGGTTTGGTGTCTCACCCCTGTTTATCCTGTGCGCATTGGTTACTATTGCACTTCCCTGAGCCTGCCGGAATATGCGTGTAAGTCTTACGACATTTACAGTTTCCGACCCGATGATATCCTTAAGGACATTTCCTGCTCCCACCGACGGAAGCTGGTCTACGTCACCCACCAATATAAGTACCGTCTCGTTGGAAACAGCCTTTAAGAGATTATAGAACAACATGATATCAACCATCGATGTTTCATCAATTATCAGGACATCACAGTCCAGCGGACTTTCCTCATTCTTTTTATAGCCTTCGGGAGGTTTGTATTCCAACAATCTATGTATGGTCTTTGACTCAAGGCCAGTGGCTTCCGACATTCTTTTGGCAGCTCTTCCCGTTGGAGCGGCAAGCAAAACCCTTGCGTTCAACTTTTGAAAAACCTTGATAACGGCAAGAGTCGTGGTGGTTTTTCCGGTGCCCGGCCCCCCTGTGAGTACCATTAGCTTGGAACCGGCAGCAGTCTTTACTGCTTCAATTTGAACATCGTCATATTGAATACTGTGTTCCTCTTGAATATTTTTTAAATGCTCATCTATGCCGGCAGCTTTGTATTTGCTTTCTTCAGCAAGTATTTGCCTCACTCTTCTGGCCGCCCCCAGCTCACTGTGATAAAAAGCGGGAAGGTATACGGCATTTCCTTCATCCCCGATCACAAGTTTTTCTTCCAGCATTCTGTCAAGTGTTCCTTCAATAAGAGTCCTATCGAGCTCCAGTATGCTTCCGGCAGCCTCAAACAGCTGATCTCTCAATGCATAGCAATGCCCGTCGTTTGACAGTTCATTCAGAACATAAAGCAGACCTGAGCGGCACCTTTCAAAGGAGTTGCTGTCAAAACCCAGCTGCCGCGCTATTTTGTCGGCAGTTTTAAAGCCTATTCCCCAGATGTCATCTGCAAGTCTGTAAGGATTTGTTTTTACTACATTTATACTTTCATTCCCGTAGGTCTTATAGATTTTAACTGCATAAGCCGTTGAAACACCGTTACTTTGCAGGAAAAGCATGACGTTTTTTATTTCTTTCTGTTCCTGCCAGGCCTTCTTTATCATATCAACACGCCTTTGACCGATTCCATCCACATCTATAAGGCTATCAGGCTGCTCCTCTATGATTTTAAGGGTATTCTCCTTGAATCTGGCAACAATCCTTTTTGCATAAACAGGTCCTATCCCCTTTATCATACCGCTGCCAAGGTACTTTTCTATGCCTGCAATTGTGGCTGGTACTGTCTCTCTGTAGTCAACAACACTGAATTGCTTTCCGTATTTGCTGTCGTGTCTCCAATCGCCTTTTAATCTGATTGCAGCTCCTACATTGACGGCAGCAAGATTTCCCACAACCGTCACCAGTTCTGCATAGCCCTTGGATTTAATTTTAATTACACTGAACCCGTTTTCTTCGTTGTTATAAGTTATTCTTTCTACAATTCCGCTGAGGTATTCCATATGTACAGCCTCCTGCAATAATTATAGCATAATATAAAGTAATTTTACTTTTCTGCTTGTATAAGCAAATGCTTTTCAAGTATTTTATACTGCGGAATTGCTATTATTTGCTCATCCAATTTCATCTGAATTGATGAAGAACCAATAGTATAGTAGAATATAAATAAACAAATGTGCTAAATTTAAACAGCTTTACTAATTGGTGAGAAAATTAAAGATTATAACCTATAAAAATAGTCAAGGGATGATTAACGATATGACATATGATTTTGATGAAATAATAGACAGAAGCCGGACGGGAGCCGAAAAAAATACCGGACTTGAAACTTTATACGGGAACCCCGATGCCATCCCGCTATGGGTTGCCGATATGGATTTCAAGGCTGCCCGGCCAATATTGGATGCAATAAAAGAACGTACTAAAAACGGTATTTTCGGGTATACTGTCAAAGCCGACGGATATTACGATGCGGTATGCTCCTTTCAGAAGAGGCGGAAAAACTGGGATATTGATAAACAGCTTATGAGCATAAGCTTAGGAGTTGTTCCTTCCATATGTATGATCATCAGGGAATTGACGCGGCCTGATGACAAAATAATCATACAGCCCCCGGTATACCGTCCTTTTTATAGCGCAGTCATGGATGCGCAGAGAGAGCTCCTCGAAAGTCCTTTAAAAGAAGCAGACGGACGTTATTATATGGATTACGGGGATATAGAAGAAAAAGCCCGGCAGGGAGCCAAATACATTATATTATGCAGTCCTCACAATCCTGTAGGCCGGGTCTGGTCTGGGGATGAACTGGAACTTCTGGGCAAAATATGTGTAAAATACGGCATTAAAGTAATTGCCGATGAGATACATTCGGATCTCATTTTATGGGGGAATAAGCATACCCCATTTTCATCAATTTCCGAAGAGCTCAGAAAGTTGACAATTACCTGTGTAGCTGCCAGTAAAACCTTTAATCTGGCCGGTCTTCAGTCTTCCGTGGTCATTTTCCCCGATGCTGAGACCAAAGCTTCCTTTGACCGGGCCTGGGAGAGACTCCACATAGAATGCAATAATGTATTCAGTCTCGTAAGTACGCAGGCAGCATATGAACATGGAGAAGAGTGGCTGGATCAGCTTATTCCATATATAGAAGGAAACATAACTATGGTTATGGATTATATGAAGAAAAACATACCATTAATAAAACCTATCCGTCCCGAAGGGACGTATCTGATATGGCTTGATTGCAGGCAGCTTGGAATGACAGGAATGCAGCTGACTGACTTTATGGTACATAAGGCTGGAATTGCAATGAGTGCCGGAACCTATTTCGGTAAAAACGGAGAAGGCCATATGAGAATGAATGTGGCATGCCCCAGAGCAACTGTTGAAAAAGCACTCAGGCAGCTTAAAACAGCGGTTGGACAGCAAATCATATAACAGCAGAACAAATGTGCCGGTATAAAGGTCAATTACTATCGGCTGAAAACCGGTAGTAATTGACCTTTGGTAAGTATACTTTAGAAATTATATATCATTACTTCAAAAGCCTCAGTTGAGGCAAAACGTACTTAGCCGTATTTTACATAAAAACTCACGGCCGTCCAGCGGATGGGGAAAATCACCGTTTAAAACATGGTTTATGATATCGTAAAAAAGACTTGCATTTATAAAGGATATGTGTTAAATTATAATAGTTGCTGGCGGGGATGAATAAATCAAGCGCTGCAGCATATAATAGTATTGCATTTAATATATCGCGGGGTGGAGCAGTTGGTAGCTCGTCGGGCTCATAACCCGAAGGTCATAGGTTCGAGTCCTGTCCCCGCTACCATAGAATTACTACGGAATTCATTGGAAGAATTCTATGAATTCTTCTGATAGAATACCTAGGATATTTAAGAAAAAAGTAAATAAAGTATGGCGGCGTAGCTCAGTTGGCTAGAGCATGCGGTTCATACCCGCAGTGTCCGCGGTTCAAATCCGTGCGCCGCCACCAATTAGCCACCAAACCTCATTAATAAAATGAGGTTTTTTATTTTATTTGCCGAAAGCAGCAGGATTTTACTGTGCAAGGGCGAATATTATAAGATAGGTCTAGTGTACCTGCTATTTTTAAGTTGATGTATTGATTGGAGGAATTTCAAAAATGGCAAAAGCTAAATATGAAAGAACTAAACCGCATCTGAATATCGGCACCATCGGTCACGTTGACCATGGCAAGACTACTCTGACTGCTGCTATCACCAAAGTACTGGCTGAAAAAGGCGGCGCTGAATTCATGGACTACTCCATGATCGATAAAGCTCCGGAAGAACGTGAACGTGGTATTACCATCAATACCTCTCACGTTGAATATGAAACCGCAACCCGTCACTATGCACACGTTGACTGCCCGGGCCATGCTGACTATGTAAAGAACATGATCACCGGCGCTGCTCAGATGGACGGCGCAATCCTGGTAGTATCAGCTGCTGACGGCCCGATGCCTCAGACTCGTGAGCACATCCTGCTGGCTCGCCAAGTAGGCGTACCTGCAATGGTAGTATTCCTGAACAAAGTAGATATGGTTGACGACGAAGAGCTGCTGGAACTGGTAGAAATGGAAGTTCGCGAACTCTTAAGCTCCTATGACTTCCCCGGCGACGACATCCCCGTAGTTGCTGGTTCCGCTCTGAAAGCTCTGGAAGGCGACCCGAAATACGAAGCAAAAATCATGGAACTGATGGATGCTGTAGATAGCTACATTCCCCTGCCGGAACGTGCAACCGACAAACCCTTCCTGATGCCTGTCGAAGACGTATTCACTATCACCGGTCGTGGTACCGTAGCTACCGGCCGTGTAGAGCGTGGTACTGTTAAAGTTGGCGATACCGTAGAAATCGTTGGTATGAAAGACGAGAAAAAATCTACCGTAGTAACTGGCGTTGAAATGTTCCGCAAACTGTTGGACGAAGCAGTAGCCGGCGATAACATCGGCTGCCTGCTGCGTGGTGTTGACCGTAAAGAAATCGAGCGTGGCCAAGTACTGTCCAAACCGGGCAGCATTCATCCGCACACCAAATTCAAAGGTGAAGTTTATGTACTGACCAAAGAAGAAGGCGGCCGTCACACTCCGTTCTTCAACGGCTACCGTCCGCAATTCTATTTCCGTACTACCGACGTAACCGGTGTAACCGAACTGCCGGAGGGCGTAGAAATGGTAATGCCTGGCGATAACGTAACCATGGAAGTAGAACTGATCACCCCGATCGCTATCGAAAAAGGTCTGCGTTTCGCTATCCGTGAAGGCGGCCGTACCGTTGGCGCTGGCGTTGTTTCCGAAGTAGAAGAGAAATAATTTTAGTTAGATCCCTGGAAGAATATGAGGGGGGTTAACCT
>JAFABO010000054.1 GCA_023426005.1 Bacillota bacterium
TGAAGATGGAAAGGATAGATATAACCATAGCCATGAATATAGCCTTTGTCATAAATGCCGCAATGGTGATAGTTTCGGCAGCCGTATTTTATAAAAACGGAATGGCTGTCGAAACCATAGAGCAGGCCCACCAATCCCTGGCCCCGCTGCTGGGAGCCGCTTCAAGCGGGGCTTTCGGGCTGGCGCTCATCGCTTCGGGACTGTCCTCCTCGGTAGTGGGGACCATGGCCGGCACAACCATAATGCAGGGCTTTGTAGGACTAAAAATAAGTGATAATGTGACAAGGCTGGTAACCATGCTGCCGGCCATGCTGATAATTATTCTGGGGATCAACCCCATGCAGGCACTGGTATTCAGCCAGGTAGTACTGAGTTTCATACTCCCGGCTGCAATTATTCCAATGCTTTTGATAACAGGACGCAAGGATTTGATGGGTCCCCTGGTTAATAAATCAATGACCAATATAGCAGGCTGGATCATTGCGGGAATAATAATTGCAGCCAACGCAGTTCTGCTGGTCCTCACCTTCAGCGGCGGGATCTGATCAGCCGGGATAAGTGTCCCTTTGCCAATCACCCTATAAGTACCTTCAGTTTTTCCAATTCCTCGTCGGCACGGCTTTTATCAATCCTTTGGAATAAAATTCCCGTTTGGGGCAAGGGATAGCCGGAGGCTACAAATTGCGGTTTCCAGAGGTCGTTTAATCCCAGCCATCCCTGCACCTTCTCCGAGGAAAAAGGAAGAAAGGGCTTTAAAAGGACTGCCAGGTTTGCTATGAGCTGCACACAGTTGAAAAGTGTATCCTCACATTTCCGGGGAGCGGCAGTCCTTGTCTCCCATGGTTTCTGAGAATCAAAATATTTATTTGACCACCTTACCAATTCAAATATTCTGTCCAGGGCTTCCTTAAAGGCTCCCTTTTCAATCCTTTTTCCCGTGGCCGGGAACAAAGCATTGAGCTTTGCAGAGATTTCAGTATCCAGGATACCTTCCGGTACTGTACCTCCGTAGTATTTTGTTATGAATGCCAGATTCCTGTTTGCAAAGTTTCCGTACGCCCCCAGCAATTCTCCGTTATGGCTGTTTATAAACTCCCTCCAGGTAAAATCCGTGTCTCTTTTTTCAGGCCCGTTTGTAATCAGAAAATATCTGATGGAATCCGGGTCAAAGCTATCCAGCATTTCCCTGACCCATACGGCATAATTTTTGCTGGTGGATATTTTTCTCCCTTCCAGGGTCAGATATTCACAGGATACAATTTCATCGGGCAAATGCCAGCCTTTGCCGTTTGCCAGCAGCAGACCCGGAAGTATTATGGAATGAAAGGGTATGTTGTCCTTGCCATGGACGTAGTAGTGTTTTGTATTATTCCCAAACCACAATTCATTAAAGTCGTCACCTCTTTTCAAGGCCGTCTGATAGCTGCCTGACAGGTAGCCCAGAACATTTTCGGCCCAGATATAGATTTTCTTGTTTTTAAAATCCGGATTGGGGACATCTATCCCCCAGTCCAGATCCCTTGTAACCGCTCTGTCCCTCAGGCCTTCATTGATATATTTTTTTGAGAATGCCAGAGCATTCCTCCTCCAATCAGGGTGACTGCTTATATATGCATTGATTTCCTCCTCCAGCCAGGAAAGCGCGATATAGAGGTGGCTGCTCTCCCTGAACTCGGGAGTTGTCCCACATACCGAGCATCTGGGATTGTCGAGCAGTTCGGGTTCCAGCAGCTTTCCGCAGGCATCGCACTGATCCCCCCTGGCTTCCTGTCGGCATTCCGGGCATATGCCCTCCACAAACCTGTCGGCCAGAAAGCTCTTGCAGCTGCTGCAGTATGCCTGGGGCACGTTCTTTTCATAAATGTATCTTCCATCATACATGGTTTTATGAAACTCTTTTACAAAATTTTTATGCTCTTCCGAGGAAGTCTTGCCGTATAAATCATAGGTAAAACCAAGCCGGTCAAAGCACTCCTTGAATTCCTCGTGGTAATGGTCGCTGATTTCCCCGGGAGTTTTCCCATCCTGCCTGGCTCTTATGGCCACAGGCGTACCGTGGCAGTCGCTGCCCGATACATAGAAAACCCTGTCTCCTATTGCCCTGTGATACCTTGCCAGTATATCTCCGGGTATGAGTGCAGAGACACGCCCGATGTGAAGTGAGCCGTTTGCGTAGGGCCATGCGCCTCCGATCAAAATATTTCTGTAATCTCCGTTGTTCATGTTAACCTCCTAAGCCATTTATGGCTTTGACATGTTATGGCTTTGAGCCGCAATAGCGGCCCAACCCGTTCTTTGCAATCTGCAAATTCCTTCAACATAATTTAAAAATTTATATTTTCATATGCATAAAAAAACTCCCACCTCAGAAAATATTATTTTCGGAGACGAGAGTATGACTTCGCGTTACCACTCCAAATTCGTTCCGGCCTCACGGCGGGAACCTCATCAAGTACGGGCCAGATCCCTTGTCCTGGGAATTGCCGGGCAAGACCTGTTACCTTATACTCTATCGCTATAACGGGCGAAACCGTCGCAGCCTGACACAAAATCTCCACAGCCGTCATAATTATGACAAAACTCCATTTTAGATGTGTTCGGTGCGCAACTCCAAGACCATGTTCAGTAGCTTCAAACCATATCCTCTCTCAGCAGCAGGACTCTCTGTAAATGTATCAGGTACTTACTCTTCTTTTCGCAGTCTTTGCATGAAACTATAAAACTATTAATATTTTTACCAATAAAACTTTTTTATATTATATGCCGTATGTAATTTTTTTGTCAATTACTTTTTAACCGCCAAACAATACAGTTGTTATCCTATACCCTCCAGGTATATTATCTCCTGTCGCTTTACTTTATTCTGCTTATGGACAGGTTGACCTCATAGTTTCCAAATTGCAGTATCCCCTCCAGAAGCGCCTCCAGCATTCCATGGCTTGCAACCTCTAGCTTCAGGCTGTAACAGCCCTCTCCGCTGACTCTGTGCGCTTCTGTGATCACTGTGTTGTCCCTTACATATTTATGAAAAGCCGCATGATTATTGGCTTCCATATATACAGTGACATAAGCGGTCAGCCCCAGGCCAAGCTTTGCCATATTGGTTTTTATGGTATAGCCTTCGATAACACCAAGCTTTTCCAGGCGGTTGATCCTGTTTCTGACCGCCTGTCCTGTCAAGCGGACCATGTTTCCAACCTCCTGCAGCTGTATTCGTGAGTTGTTCTGCAGGATTTTAATTATCTCCATATCCACTTCATCAAACATATTAGCCTCCCAAGCAGCCATATATTTGTTAAGTATATCATATTGAGAGACTGATAAATATATGTATTTTAGACTTGTGTGCCATACCACAATAATACTTGGAATAAATAATAGGAAACTGCTGGTTTTCTCCATGTGATTCTTATGATTCTTGTTATTTTTATTAACTTACTCGTCTGTTCTTGCCCTTCTGTAAAGCAGAATATAAATTCCCGCAACTATAATAAAATTTATTGAACAGATAATAACAGCCTCTGCCGTCCATTTCTGTCCCCCGATCAAATACTGTATCTGCTGCCCAAAAAGGTATTTTGATACGCTTTCCAGACTTTTATTAAAGTAGGAAAGCATAGGAAGAAAGGAAAAGAGCATTCCCAGCGGCACCGCAAGACCGTTTGTGGCACTGGGGCTCTTTGAATAGGTTCCCACACACATCCCTATTAATACAGATATAACACTTCCAAAAATTGCGGCAGAGTAAAACAATCCCACATTGATTGAGCTCTCACCCGACATAAATATAAAAGAACCTCCGGTTAAGCAGTCCAAAACCACCACAAATACTGCCGTGCTCAAAAAAAATTCCAGGGACGAAATACCCGACATCCTCAGGACACGCAGTGTATTTTTCTCCTTTTCCTCAGCAACCATGCTTGCTGAAACTACAATAGGCGTAAACGCGAAATGCATTGTTGCAAACACTCCGATGAAAAATATCTTTTCTGCACCAATCGATTGTGTCATTATAAAGGCTACGGCCGGATATATAATAAACAAAATAAGCACCTGAATATTCCTGATCACATCTTTTATGTCTTTTACAAGCATGGCAGTCATATGGTTTATTTGAATCATACGTTCAAGCCCCTTCCTGTTAATTTCATGAATACGGTTCCCAGATTTGGTTCGGAAGAATGGATGGCCTCCACCTTATCCCCGCTGAAATATGAGGCTATTTTTTCTGCAGAAGCGGGATTGTTTGAAAACCTGACCGTCTCTCCATTCTTTAATATAATTTCAACTGTATTTTCCTGATTGTATTTCCTGCACAGCTCGCCCGGAACTCCATATTCCACAATTTTCCCTTCGTTTAGCAAAGCAATATTGTCGCATAGCTTATAGGCTTCTTCCATATTGTGAGTTGTCAGGAATATAGTGGTTCCGGCATTTTTAAGTTCATTCAAATATTCGTGGATTTCCTGGGCCGTTCCAGGATCCAAGCCGCTTGTGGGTTCATCCAGAAATAGTATTTCCGGTCTATGAAGGACTGACCTGGCCAGCAGCAATCTCTGCCTCATGCCTTTTGATAACCGTCCTGCCGGAATCTTGAGTGCTTCCGACAGCCCGACTTTTTTTAGAACAGAATGAATTGTTTGATTATCAATTTTGTATATTTGGGCAAACAATTTCATATTGTCATAGCAGTTCAATCTTTCATATACTCCGCAATTGTCCAGGACCATACCGACCTTTGAGTATATTTCACTGCCAAACTTGCTGCAATCCCTGCCGAATACCCTGGCCTCACCGCCATACTTCAGCTGTCCTGTCAATATTTTGATCAGGGTGGTTTTACCTGCTCCCGAAGGTCCCAGAAGTCCAAAAAGTTCCCCGCAGCCCACAGTCAGGCAAATATTACCCAAAACCTTTTTTTCTCCGAATGTTTTTTCCAGACTTTTAACCTCAAGACTGTTCATCATCTTCCTCCAATCCATGCTCTTTACGGTAACGTTCAAACCCCTCCTCAATCTTTTTGTTTTCCAGTTTTGTTTTTATATATATCACCAGTAAACTCAGAATAAAGCAGCTGGAAAAGCTTATTAAAAAACCGCACCAGGCATACAGGTCATTAAGAGGGAACCAGTCAAATACACCGGCAAAAACGGTAATGATCGGTATTACCGATATTACCATACCTACTGTTCTCCAAAATGCCGTCATATGTTTAAGTAATTTTTCAGAAAACCAAAATACTTTTGAACCTTCCATAACCAACGATATCAGCAGAAATTGCGCTATTGTATCAACCGCTATACCCCCACTTCCCAAACTGTAAAGTGATGAGATGGCACCGGCGTCCTTTCCTACAAAACCGGCCGTAACTGCAATACATATCACCATAATGGAAAATGTGTTAAATGCCTCTGAAAAAAAATTAAATATTGTAAACCTTTTCTCCATATCACTTCACCCCCAGTTTCTTTTTTACAAAAGGTGAATACTGCCTTGAAACATACAGTTTCTCATTATTGCTCATGGTAAGCAGAATCCTCCCGTCCAGATCTGATTTTAAAGATTGGATCTGCTGAAAATTGACAATACAGGATTTGTTCGCCCTGAAAAATTCTGTTCCACCAAGCTGCTCCTCCAGCTCATAAAGCCGTAATGGAGTTTCATAAACGTCAGTTTTGGTATAAAAGAAAGTTTTCTTATCCACCGTATCTATATATAAAATCTTGCTGATGTCCAATATGTGTATCTGCCCGTTTTTCTCTCCGGTAACCTTCATATCCATAATGCGGATAAGCGAGACAAGTCTTTCAATTTCCGGTGTCAACTGATTACAAATAATATTTATCTCGGTCTCCTGTACCACACTGAAAGTCTGGATGTTAATCTTCATTTACTGACCTCCATAACGCTTTTATAATACCCCCGGCATTTCTTTAATTCAAGTGCGCAGATCCTAAGCTGCGGATATCTGATACCAAGTTACAAAAAAAGGACTGTTTAAAAGTCCCCTTTGATACTCCATTAACACAGGTTAAGATTTTGAAGTCATTCAGTTATTTCTATACGGTTTCCGTCCGGATCGGCTACACAGCTTTCGAAATAACCGTCCCCGGTCTGCCTCGGCGGACTGTAAAGCTGGTATCCGTCCGAAATGATCTTTTCGGTAAGCTGTCTTACTGTCTCACGGTCACCTACCGAAAAGGAAATATGATTCCAGCCATTTGTTTTGTCAAGCGCCGGACGCAGTTCCAGGTCTTTGTGATACATAATCTCCAGACTTGCTCCCCCTTCAAACGTAATAAAGTAGCTCGAAAAACCCTTGTCATTTTTATAAAGCGAATTGCTTCTTCCGCCGAAATAGGTGACATAATAGTCCCTTGACTTTTCAATATCGGTTGCATATACGGCAATATGTATTATATTAATTTTCATAGCAAGCTCCACTCCTTCATACTCTTTTTATTTGTCCATCTGTGATAAGTTATACCGGTTATGCTGTACGCAAGACCTATATAATCAGTTGATTGGCATCGCATTAACTTAATTATATTCTAAACTTTTATTAAATTCCATACATTATCAAATTGGTATTCACAATATTATGAATATTAATTGCCGGCTTGCAAATACTGTTTTTGGAGGTGAAAATAATATGAGCGAACTTCAAAGACTCCTGGATGATATAGATAAACTGCGTGAAAATTTACATGCAGTTATAAATAAAAAAGGCATCAACCTGACTGATCCTGAGATAATCTCAGCCAGCCAAATGTTGAATGCCGCAATAACAAAGTATAACGAAATAATAAACAAAAAGCACACATAAGCAGGCTGTCATCACTGCAGCTACATCGTTAACGTATATTTTGCGACCCTGCCCGCATCAGAGAATTTCTTCGGATCTGGGGAAGCTCCCAAAGGAAACTCTCCTTTAGCTGCCTGTATGGCATTTGCCGTAAGTACCATCAGATCCTGCCTTGAAATATTGGCATCTGGACTTAATTTACCGGTCCCGGCGCTGCCGTATATATAACATTATGTCCATTGGTTCCGGACTTTGTTGTTTATTTTTTAAGATCCAATGTAAAAAACCCCTAAACATTGCTGTTTAAAGGTTGCAGAATTGCAAAAAACCCATGGTACAAAATGTTCCATGGGTTTTTGAAGTGGCTTTCGCTGAAAGACACTATTATCTCTTTGAAAATTGTGGGGCTCTTCTTGCTTTCTTGAGACCGTATTTCTTTCTTTCCTTCATTCTTGGGTCTCTGGTCAGGAAACCAGCTTTCTTGAGTGCCGGTCTGAGCTCTTCATCAGCCTTTAAGAGAGCTCTTGAAATACCGTGTCTGATTGCACCGGCCTGACCAGTGAAACCTCCGCCGATAACTTTGCATATAACATCAAACTTTGTCAATGTATCAGTGAGGGTTAACGGTTGCTTAACTATAACCTTCAAAGTATCCAATCCAAAGTAGTCATCCAATGTTCTATCATTAATAAGAATTTTACCTTCTCCAGGAACAAGTCTTACCCTTGCTATTGATTTTTTTCTACGTCCTGTACCATAGTAGTATACTTTAGCCATTCTTTTGTCCTCCCTCCATTAAATATTCAAGTCAAGTACTTCAGGTTTTTGTGCCTGATGGTTGTGTTCAGTTCCAGCATAAACTTTGAGCTTTCTGTACATTTGTCTTCCAAGACTGTTCTTTGGAAGCATTCCCTTTACAGCCAACTCAATAGCCCTTTCCGGGTGTTTTTCCATCAAATGCTTGTACTTGACTTCCTTGAATCCGCCTGGATGAAGAGAGTGAGTTCTGTAAAGCTTCTGATCAAGTTTGTTACCTGTCAAAACAACTTTTTCTGCATTCAGTACTATTACATGATCGCCGGTATCAACATGTGGTGTAAATATCGGCTTATTCTTTCCTCTCAGAATAGCAGCAACTTCACTTGCCAATCTTCCAAGCGGCTTACCTTCAGCATCAATAATGTACCATTTTCTTTCAATCTGTTCCGCTTTTGCCATGAAAGTTTTCATTTCTTAATACTACCTCCTTAAAAATCTATACTGTCTATGTCAAACAGTGTTTACCGTATATGTGCCTTGGACACTAGAACATTTTAATACACACATTTAACTATGTCAAGTATTAATTCCCGAAAATTTAATTTACCTCTCATTACCTCTCGATCTTTCTCAATATATCTCTATCTCTCTTATATAATCGCTTTTGATTTCATTTTTTTGCTATTAATATAAAACAGGCGAGAAACGGACCTTTATTAAGCATAGGGCAACTCAATTGATATTATAACCACTTTTCGTCATATTTATGAGTATTTCAGTATAAAACCTATTTCACAGCCCTTATTATAAAGGCTTTGCAGTATATTTCTCCATCATGCCGGTTAATTATATATACTTGATTCAATAGTATATCTCCATCAGGTACAAGCCCTGCGCCGGAGCTGTCTTTCCTGCCCTGGTCCGGTCAAGCCCCTTGATTATACCTGGAATATCACTTTCCCTGAGCTTCCCCATTCCTACATATATCAAGGTACCGGCAATTATCCTTATCATATTGTATAAAAAACCGTTTCCGCTCACCTCAAGCTCAATCAGTTTATCTTCTTTTTTTCTGGCGTTCATACTGTAGATTTCACGGACAGTGCTGCGGACTTGCCCGCCTGTGGCCTGAAAAGCTGCAAAATCATGCTCCCCTACAAAATATGCCGCAGCTTTTCTCATTTGTTCGAAATCCAGCTCCGGCCTCACATGGCATGCTCTGTTGCGCATCAGGGCCGACTGGTGTGCCGAATTGCAGATGAGGTATCTATATTTTTTGCCCTTTGAGGAATATCTGGAATGAAAGTCTTCAGGAACCTCCTCTGATTTTTGAACCACTATGTCCCGGGGCAGCAGATTGTTTAAGGCATAGGAAAACTTTTCACCGGGGATAGCTGAGTCGGTGAAGAAATGCGCAACCTGTCCGTAGGCATGAACCCCCACATCAGTCCTGCTGCAGCCGGTAACCCCGGTTTGCACTCCCAGGAGCCGGCACAGGGCTTTTTCAACATGTTCCTGAATCGTAACCGCATTCTTCTGGATCTGCCAGCCGTGATAATCGGTTCCGTCATACTCTATGGTTAATTTAATATTCCTCATGTCTTCAGTCCTTTTACCTGATCAAATATCCAACTACGAAATAAAATACCTCTCTGCCGGCTGTTTGTCAAATTAAATTTAACAGCACTTCAATCAAAACCTGTTGGTATGGAAAAGCCCATTGGGAACGCAGTATATTCTCTGCAATTCCCGTAGGTTTTATTTGTATACCAACATTTCGGAAGGCTGCCCTATTTATATGTGCAAATTGTAAATTAAGTATAAATAGTAATGATTAAAAGACTTTCTGTTTGACTTTTTAGAATACCATATACTGCATTGTCAGCACCCATGCCATAAATACCGCAGTTATGGCCGCCGTTATAAAATCATACCTGGTAAGTCTCAGCTGCTTCATCCTTGTCCTGCCTTCACTGCCCCTATAGCACCTTGCCTCCATTGCAGTGGCAAGTTCGTCGGCCCTGCGGAACGCGCTGATAAACAGAGGTATGAGTACCGGAATGAAGCTTTTTGCGCGTTCTACCATGTTCCCGCTGTCAAAATCAGCACCTCTGGAGGATTGAGCCTTGATAATTTTATCTGTTTCTTCAAGGAGCGTGGGTATAAATCTCAGAGCTATAGTCATCATCATAGCTATTTCATGTACAGGTACCCTGATTCTTTTTAACGGCCCCAGGAGCTTTTCAATTCCGTCTGTCAATGCGATAGGTGTTGTGGTGTATGTTAACATGCTGGCTATAATAATCAGCAGGAAAAGCCTTATAGCCATTCTTACAGCCATATCCACCCCTTCATAGGTCATCTTTAGAAAACCAAATTCAAAAATCGTTCTCCCCCCGATGGTAAACATATTGATCACACCGGCAAAAACAACTATAAATATTACAGGCTTCAAACCCTTTAATATAAATTTGACGGGAACATTTGACGTCACAATCATCAACGCCGTAAAAAGGGTAAGCAGCAGATAGCCCCAATAGGTATTTATTAAAAATATGAATATCATCATTACAAATGTCAGTATGATCTTTGTCCTCGGATCCGATTTATGAAGCAGCGAATCGCCCGGTACATACTGGCCTATTGTTATATCTCGTATCATTTAAACCTCCATTATTGTCTCAAATGCTTTTGCAGCTCCTTAACCGCCGCTTCAACGGTAAATATGTTTTCATCAATACCTGGCAATATGGTTTTCAGCCTCTTCATCAGATATGTTATCTGCGGTGCCGAAAGACCTATCTTCTCCAGTTCATCGGGCCGGGTATATACCTCTCCCGAGGGCTTATCCATATAAACCGTCCCCTCGTTCATCACTATAACTCGACCGGCCAGCTTTGCTATGTCCTCCATACTGTGGGACACCAATATTACAGTCATATTAAAATCCCTGTGGAGTTCTTTAATATAGCCGAATATTTCATCGCGTCCGCTGGGGTCCAGGCCTGCCGTTGGCTCATCCAGAACCAGGATCTTCGGCATCATTGCGACAACCCCCGCTATTGCGACTCTGCGCTTCTGGCCTCCTGAGAGTTCAAAAGGCGACTTTTCAAGAATTGACTCATCAAGGCCCACTGAATGAAGCGCAGAAATAACTCTCTGCCGTATCTCCTCTTCCGAAAGCCCCTGCTTAAGCAGTCCGAAGGAAATATCCTTTTTCACTGTATCCTCGAACAATTGGTGCTCGGGATACTGGAATACTATTCCCACCTGGCGCCTTAATTCCTTTAAATCTCTTTGTTTGGTATCAATACCGTTTATTACGACCCTTCCTCCCGTAGGCTTCAGTATCCCGTTTAAATGCTGAATGAGCGTGGATTTCCCCGAGCCGGTATGTCCGATGATCCCAATAAACTCTCCGTCCTGTATATCAATATTAATATCGTGCAATGCATTTTTTTCAAAGGGTCCTCCATTTGAATAAGTAAATTTCAGACCTTCTATATTAATAGGCATAGTTTACTCCTGATTATAAATTCAATCAAATAATTGTACATCAATTAATATTACCACAACTATACATAAATAGTGAATAGAAAAAGTGTATGCAAGTCCTCAGATATAGCATTATTTGCTGCCTGCCAAGCAGCTGTCCACCCATAACGGTATAATTATATGGATTGTGTTATAATAATAGTTATCATAAAATCTTTTATATAAAAAATGCCGGTTATTAAATACTTTAACATAGGAAATAAAGCCGGAGCAATTTGTTCCCGGAGGTATAGACCCATGAGTCAGCACTACTTTACGGAAAATCCCGATTCCGAGATAAAAGAAAAAACCTTTACAGATAATATAAACGGAAAGAAATTGAGTTTTACGTCGGTAAGCGGTGTGTTTTCCTTTGAAAACAGAATTGACAAGGTATCTCAAAGCCTTATAAAGAACTTCAACTCCGGCGGTTCCTCAATACTTGATGTGGGCTGCGGCTACGGAGCTATTGGGTTGTTTCTGAAGGCTCTTTTTCCCTCCCGGACAGTTACAATGATTGATATCAATAACAGAGCCCTGGATTATACAAGAAAAAATGCCTCAGCCAACAAACTGGAGGTTGAAGTTCTGCACAGCAACCTTTATGAAGCCCTGAAAAACAGGTATTTTGATGACATAGTATCAAATCCTCCCTTTGCAGCAGGAAAGGAGTTGAATATCAGGCTGATAAATGAAGCCTATGGGCATTTATCGGCAAGTGGCTCCTTGTGGCTGGTTGCCTTTCATAATAAGGGCGGCTCAACACTGAAGGATATAATGAAAAGCGTTTTCGGGAACGTCGCTGACGTTGATAAAAGCGGCGGCATCAGAGTATATAAAGCCATTAAAAAATAGTATATTTTTATACTGGCTTTATATACAGCTTCTACCTTACCAAAGCCTTTATTATTTCGAAGGCTTCGTCCACTGTCAATGGGAGTTTATCAATATTAACACCCTGCTTCTTCAGATCATACATCAGCTCTGTAACCTGGGGCACGTCCAGTCCAAGCTGCTTGACTTTGTCCACATTGCTGAAAACCTCTTGCGGCGTGCCGTCCAGTACAATTTCACCATGATCGATAATTATCAGTCTGTTTGCTATTGCAGCTTCATCCATATGGTGGGTGATATGAATAATTGTTATATTTTCTTCCCTGTTCAGCTCCCTGAGTACCTTGATTACTTCTCTGCGGCCCACCGGGTCAAGCATTGAAGTAGCCTCATCCAGTATAATGCACTCAGGTTTCATAGCCAGAATGCCTGCAATGGCCACCCTCTGTTTCTGACCTCCCGACAGCAGATGGGGGGCATTCCGCTTGTATTGGCTGATCCCCACTGTCTCCAGTGCTTCATCAACTCTTTTTCTTATCTCGGAGGGCTCAACACCCAGATTTTCAGGACCGAAAGCTACATCTTCCTCCACCGTTGTTGCAATTATCTGGTTGTCCGGGTTTTGAAATACCATACCTGCCGTACTCCTGATATCCCAGACGTTATCTTCATTGGAGGTATCTTTA
>JAFABO010000086.1 GCA_023426005.1 Bacillota bacterium
AAGTATAAATTTAGCAGTTTTGATTTTTACCTTTTAAAGGAGGATGGGATAATATGAAAGCATTTGACATTTCTTTAAAATCAATTAATGATGTAAAAGATTTCGTTAATATTGTTAACAAGTATGACTTTGATGTTGATTTGTCATCAGGCCGCTACATTGTAGACGCAAAGTCAATAATGGGCATTTTCAGCCTTGATTTGAGCAAACCGATCAGAGTAGAAATTCAAATTGATGACTGCGGAAACTTCTGCGAAGAAATCAAACGTTTTGTAGTTTAATTTCGCGCAGCAGCCGCTGTTGATTCGATTTCAGGCGTGTATGCGCTTAAATAAGGAGCTGAACAAAACCAATTTTCATAGTTGGCTTTGTTCAGCTCCTTTTTGATGTATCAGTTTATTTCTTCTTTCTTTTGCCCTTGCCGTTAATTTTATCGTATACCTTTTTGTCTATGACCTTGCCTTTTTTATTCGGTTTCTTTTCAGCAGCCTTTTTACCGGATCCGGGCTGGGCTCCAAGAGCCCTGTCCCTGTTGGTTATCACTTTCCTTTTGGCACCTGAGGCTTTGGCTTTTCCGGCTTTTGCCTTATTCGAACTGCTGAAGATTAAATCATCTTCCGCCGCTTCATCAAATCCCGGAAAATCCTCCTCCTCTTCCCCACTGTCCACAAGCACAAATTCGATTTTTCTTGTGGACAGATCGGCCTTGGCCAGTATAACGCTCACCGTATCACCAATTCTGTACGTTTTGCGGGTACGTTCTCCTACCAGGGAATACCGCCTTTCATCATAGTTATAGTAGTCATCCTCCATGCTGCTCATTCTCACAAGTCCCTCTATGGTATTGTCCAGCTCTATAAACATACCAAATGAAGTTACATTGGCAATGATGCCTTTGAATACCTCTCCCTCATGAGCCTTCATATATTCAACCTTCTTAAGGTCTTCGCTCTCTCTTTCGGCCTCGTCGGCAGCTCTTTCCCGTTCCGAGCACTGCTTTGCTATTTCAGGCAGTATCCCCTCCAGCTGGCCTATCCTCTGTTCGGTCATTTCACCCTTCAAATACTGCTTCATTATCCTGTGTATTATCAGATCGGGATATCTTCTGATGGGTGATGTGAAATGGCAGTAGTATTTGGCTGCCAGCCCGAAGTGCCCCACGCTTTCACTGCTGTACTTTGCCTTCTGCAGGGACCGGAGCATGACGGTGCTGATAATCCTCTCATGCTGCGTGCCCTTAACCTTCTCCAGCAGATCCTGCAACGCCCTTGGATGTATTTTATTGATTCCCTTAATGCTATAGCCCAAATTGTAGATAAATTCGTTGAGGGCGGTAATTTTCTCCTCATCGGGGTCCTCGTGGATCCTATATACAAAAGGCGTATTGGTCCAGAAGAAATGCTCGGCCACCGTTTCATTGCATACAAGCATGAACTCCTCAATAATCTGGTTTGCTATGGTTATTTCATACCTTTTAACCTCAACGGGCTTTCCCTTCTCATCCAGAATTACTTTGGCCTCATCAAAATCAAAATCTATGGCACCCCTCTGAAACCTTTTCTTTCTCAGCAGCAGGGCAAGTTCATGCATTACGTGAAAGTCGGGTACAACCTGCTTATACCTCTCTATCAGCTCTTCGTCATGATCTTCAAGAATTTTATATACATTGGTGTAGGTCATTCTTTCGTCTATATTGATTACACTTTCAAATATCTCATGGTTGTAAACCCTGCCGCTTTTATCAATGTCCATCATGACGGTAAAGCTCAGCCTGTCAACCCGGGGATTCAAGCTGCATATGCCATTGGACAGCTGCCGGGGCAGCATTGGGATGACCCTGTCAACGAGATAGACACTGGTTCCCCTGTTCAGCGCCTCCATATCGAGGGGAGAGTTTTCAGTCACGTAATTTGTCACATCGGCAATGTGTACGCCAAGGCGGTAATTTCCGTTTGGAAGCTTTTCCACCGATACGGCATCATCCAGATCCTTTGCATCCTCTCCGTCAATGGTAACCATTCTGAGGCCTCTCAGATCCCTCCTGCCCTTGATCATATCCTCAGTGACGGTATCGCCGGCCTTTTCAGCCTGTGCCATCACATCGGGAGGAAACTCCTCCTCCAGGTTGTAGGATTTTATAATGGATAATATATCGGTACCCGGCTGGTTCACATCTCCGATTATTTCGATTACCCTGCCCTCGGCGTTTCTTCTGGCCTCGGGGTACTTTAATATCTCAACCACAACCTTCTGGCCTTTTTTGGCACCGTTGAATTCCCCCTTTGAGATAAATATGTCACCGGATATCCTCTTGTTGTCAGGGATGACAAAACCAAAGCTGAGGCTCTTCTCAAAGGTTCCCACAAGGGTGGTGTTCGCCCTTTTGACTATCCTTACGATCTCCCCTTCCATCCTTCTGTCGGAGGAGCTCTTCCTGTTGACCCTTACAACGGCTTTGTCACCATGCATGGCCCCATTGAGGCCGTCTGCGGGTATAAATATATCCTCCAGCATTTCATCGTCGGGAATCAGGAAGCCGTATCCCCTCTCATGCCCCTGGATTCTTCCGGCAGCCAGGTTGAGCCTTGCCGGAACACCATATCTGTTGGCATGGGTCTTAAAAATTCTTCCTTCCTCCTCCAGTTCGTTCAACACCTGACCGAAGAGCTCAATATCCTCGGCAGGTACGTCAAGTACCATTGCCAGCTCTTGAAACAACAGCGGTTTATATGCCGATTCCCTCATAAATGCCACAATCCGTTCTTTTCTTTCTTCCATCCTTGTCATAAATCTTCTACCTTTCAGTTCCTTTTTTAATGCCACAGGACTTACCGAGTTTCTCCGCCTGTCCAATGTACTCTCAAATTATCCTGTTTAATTATCCTGTCTAGATGTTTTCATGAATAATAAATATATTATACCTGCATTTTCGGGCAATAATGCATTTTAATTGCCATATATAAACGTCATGGGCCCAAAAAATTGCTTGAGCTGTCGGCGGTAAATATCTTACCGGCAAAATTATCCCATATATCTGCGTATCGGCCTATGGACCATTCCGCCATTACTATGGTTTCACCTTTTGCCAGCTGAATTTTCAGCAGCTGTTTGCTTAGACTGCTGCTGTTCTTTATAGTATAGAGACTTAAGCTGTTCCCGTCGGCGAGAACGGCAATATCCTTGTTGGGTGACATAAATGCATCGGAGGTCCAGGGAAGCTTCGACTTTATATCATTCCACTGGATATTCATTTCATCATAGTTTATCAGTTTTGAAGGAACCATAAGTTTAAGATCAAAGTCCTGGTGCTCTTTTTCATAAGGCTGCTGGAAATAAAGCCTGCTCTTCAAAATCCAGTGTCCGTTGCGTCTTGCAAGGGTAAAGTTTTTTTCGTCAACCTTTTTAATGGCCTTCTCTGCGGCTTCTCCCTTCAGAGAAGTGATAAAGTTATTGGCGGCTTGTTCATACACATCACTGGCATATTCATTATTGATTTCTGAAAACAGAGCAGCCTTGCCTTCTTTCAGGGTTTCAACGGGGTAGACCCTGTATTCCTCCCCATCTCCGGTGCCGATGTAGTCGTTTCCTAAAAAGGTTATTTTCGTTTCCGGGCTTATTTTCAGTATATTTCCTTTAAGCCTGTCCATTATGTTTTTATCTGAAATATCCCTTTCGATAAACGGTTCTGCATAAATTGCGTTAATATTATTTTCGTTTATTACCCCCACCTGCCAGAAACCCTTTGCCCTGGGCAGCAGCAGTTGTTTAGCCCCGCTGACGGTCTTCACCTCTCTGTTCTTGGAGTAAATCCACAAGGTTCTGTAAGAATTATCCGCTGCCCGGATTCCAACGAGTATACCGGATCTCAATAAGGGGTCTTCTTCATACTGGCCGTTGCTTACATTCTGTCCCACATTTCCGAGACTTTTTTCCTTCAGTTTGCCGTCCACCTTGTCTGAGGTCTTGCTTAAGGCCAGAAAACCGTTGTCAATATATACATATGCAGTTTTGTCATCGGTCAGGATGATTTCATAAAACAACTGGTTGTCCGACGAAACATTGACAACCGATATATCCTGTTTCCCTAAGCCTAGTTTGTTTCCATCAATTCTATACTTGCTTTGTATAAAGGAATCGGCGGTTGTCCTTATAACCTTGTAACGCGGCTTTACACAGGTATCTGTTCCCACTGCCCCCAGTTCACTGTCGAATATGGCCCACTGATCCAGATATTTATTTTTTATACTCTCAATATTGATTTTGGTATCCCTGTTCTCAGGTATGGCTGATATGAACCTGTCGATTTTCCATGTCCCCTGGACTGCCATTCTGTCATATTGAGGAGGATTTATGGTTTCCTCAATGTCAAACTCAATGCTTGTACAGCCGGTAGCTGAAAAGCAAAGGATCAGCACCAATACTGTCCACAATAGTCTGTAATTTGGTTTCATTTTTCTCCTTATAAGATGCTTTCATAAAACAATATATATTTACACATATTTACACGTACACTCAGCAGGGTATTTTTACCGTTACCACCGTGCCCTCCCCCTGCCTGCTTTCAATGGTCAGTTCTCCATTGTGCAGCCTGACTATTTCATCACAGATGGAAAGACCCAACCCTGTCTGTGATTTGCTGTTTTTCCCCTTATAAAACTTTTCTTTGACAAACGGAAGCTCTTCGCTGCTTATACCGCAGCCGTTATCCTCAACCTTGAATACCACCTGTCCCATATCATGGAAAGCTCTGAGAGCCACATTCCCCCCTGGCGGGGTAAATTTGAAGGCATTCCCCAGCAGGTTCAGCAGAACCTGTTTCAGCTTGTTCCGATCCAGATCGGTTTCAGGAATTTCCTCACAAACGGCAGTGAAATTCAAATTTTCTTTTTTAGCTCTGGTTATCATATGTTTTCTTATGTAGTCGATCAACTGGGAAACATCTGTTTTCTGCCTGTTCAGCTCAACCTTTCCCGATACGAACCTGGAAAAGTCCAGGAGTTCCTCTACCATGTTTGTGAGCCTGTCGCTCTCCTTGACAATAATGTTTAAACCGTCCTGGATTATTTCCCTGTCGGTAAACTCATCGTCAATTATTGTATTGGCCCATCCCTTGATGGAGGTCAAAGGGGTCCTCAATTCATGGGATACCATGGATATAAAATCATTTTTTATCCTCTCCCTGTTCTGAACCTCGGTAACCATATAATTCAAAGTATCCGACAGAACTCCTATTTCGTCGTTTCTCCCTTTTTTGATTCTTATATCCAGATTTCCTTTGGCCATCATACCGGCTGCAGAGGTGATATCCCTCAAAGGATGAACTATGCTGTGCGCCAGTATAACACTGATTATTATCGCTACAAGCACCACCACAATACCTATTATTATGAATATACCCGATATGTTGAAGATGATCCTGTCAATATCGGACAGTGAAGTAATAAACCTTATTACACCCACCTGTTCGCTGTCGGCTTTCAACGGATAGGCTACGGCCATAATGTGCTCCTTTTTGCCTCCGCCCTGGATATATCCGGTCCAAACGCCCTTCTCTCCCTGGACTGCACCCTTAAAATCGGCAGTCTGGACTTTTGGGTCACTTTCCAGTCCTTCCGAGTCCAGCAAAACAATGCCGTCCTTTTGAATTATCTGAACCTGTGCATTGGTCTGTCTCCAAAAAACATCTGTGTTATCAATTATGTTAACTTCCAGGGATACATTTGAAAAGTATTGCGCATAAAAATCCGCAGCCGTACGGACTTGATTGGTCAATATGCTCTCCACATTCCCATAAAAGTAAAAACGGGTAAAGTATATGAGCAGGCCCTCAAAGGCCAGTACACTTATCAAAATAATTATTATAAAATTCCCCACCAGCCGGGCTCTAATGCTTTTTTGAACCGCTTTTTCCGGTTTTTCCGGTCTATTCTTTTTGTCCGCAGTCATGTTCTTGTTCCTTCCTCCATCTGTAGCCCGTCCCCCAGACTGTCTCTATATACATAGCTGTGGAATTTTTATCTTCTATCTTGCTTCTGAGCCTTCTAATATTCACATCCACTATTTTTGTGTCCCCTATAAAATCGTAGCCCCAGATCTTGTCCAGCAGCTCGTCCCTTGTAAATGCCTTGTTCTGGTTTTCAAGAAATAATTTTAACAGAAGATATTCCTTGGGCGTAAGCATTATTTCAGTTCCATCCTTGAAAACCCGCTGTGAGTAAACATCTACCCTGAAAGCTCCGCTGTTCACAGTCTCGGCCCTGTCATTGGCTCTGTTCCCGCCAAGCCTTCTGAGCAGGGATTTCGCCCTGAGAATGAGTTCCGTTGTATTAAAGGGTTTTAACACATAGTCGTCGGCACCGAATTCCAGTCCCTTTATCCTGTCGATGTCCTGCCCTCTCGCAGTGAGCATTATAATACCCATATCGGGAAATTCCTTTCTTAATACTTCGCAAACCTGGAAGCCGTCCATGCCCGGAAGCATCACATCCAGCAATACCACGCTGGGCCTTTCCTGCCGGGCTTTAATTATGCCTTCCTCCCCTGAGCCTGCCTCTATAACAATGAAATCGTTCTTCCTGAAATTTATTTTAAGAAAGCCTCTGATACTCTCTTCATCCTCAACAATCAACACTTTGTTTTCCATATACTTCTCCTCAAAAAATCACTGTCCTCTTTTTATTATACCTCATTTGAATTTTTACAAATAGACATTAAAAAACTCCGTTCAATTTTACTTGAAAGAAGTTTTTATCGGATTTATTTTTTATTGTTTCCCGCATAATAAGTGGAGCACTCAAAATATTCCTTTCCGTTCTCAAGAGAAATATCCCGTGCCTGATAAAGCTGGCTTATGGTAACCAACTGATATCCTCTGGCCCTGAGCTCACTGATTACCACTTTGGCGGCATCTGCAGTTGACTTATATATATCGTGCATTAATATAATGTCCCCGTCTTTAACCATGCTCAAAGTCCTATGTACTATTTTCTCCTTATCTCTGCTCTTCCAGTCCAATGTATCAACCGACCACAATATTAGAGGAGAACCTGCACATATTTTGACATTTTCATTTACGCTTCCATATGTGGGGCGTGTCAGGAATGGTGCTTTTCCTGTAATAGCTTCCAGAATATCCGATGTTTTTTTTATCTCACTCTTGATTTCCGGCTTCTTGAGCCTGGTCAGTTCCCTGTGGGAATAAGTGTGGTTTCCTATCTCATTGCCGTTTTCAACAATGGTGTTTATAGTACTCTTATATTCTTCAGCCCTGCTGCCCAGAACAAAAAAGGTTGCTCTGGCATCATTTTTTTTCAGAGCCTCGACAATTTCAGTGGTATATTTGGGGTGCGGGCCATCGTCAAAGGTCAGCGCTACCATTGGCTTGCCGGGATCGGCTATACCGCTGGCAGGAATTTCTTTTTGCCCATTGCCTTCCGCTATTTTATTGTCATCTGTTGTTTCGTTTCTATCGGTTGTTTTATTGTTATCTGATGTTTTGCCGCCATCCGTTGTTTTATTGTCAGCTGTTGTTTTATTGTCATTTGCCATTTTGTCGGGTTCTACCGCATACTGCCTGTCTGCCGGCGCCGGTTCCGGACGGTCCTCAAGACCGGTGTCAGCTTTATTTTCCGCATAGGCCGATACACTCTTTCCACCTGTGACATAGCCGCTTGTATATTCCACTGTTATAATCATCAGAATTAATAATACCAACGAAGCTTGAATAATCTTTTTCATTTGTCCACCCTTTTTTCATAAAGAACTTATACTTAGATTCTATTAGTTACTATTCTCCAAAGGGTTACAAATTAACAAAAAAAAAGTTACGGTTCAGTAACTTTTTTAAAAGCTTTCAGGGACAGTTTTACGAATTCCTGCTCCGATATACCAAGTTCTGCAAATTTATCAGTGTAAGGCTCCTCGAAATTAATGTGCTCCAAAACAGCCTGGGCCATCTCAGGCACTGTGAGCTTATGCCGTGAGCAATATTTGATTATGTATTCCGCAACACAGTCCGACAGATACATCGCTTTGTCCATTTTTCTCTTTCTCGGGATATTATTCCTGTCATTGTGTGCTCTGACAGAATACACAATAGCTTCATCAACATCCAGATTTTCCAGGATTTCAGCCCCGGTAATCCCGTGTAATCCAGGCTGGCCAAATGTCTTTTCATAATCGATATCGTGCAGTAAACCCGTCAGACCCCACAGGTACGTATCAGCATTGAAATATCCTGCAAGCTCCTCCATTATTGCTTCAACCACCAGTGATCTGAATAACACATGCCTGTCAAAAAGGCGCAGCTTCAATTCTTCCAGTGCTTGAGCCCTGTTCATGGTGACCTCCTTAAGTACCTCTCTCCGGATTAGCTAACGGGCTTCCTGGCAATTACCCGTGTCGGACTTACACCGACAAGTGTGCTCCAGCCCGGCTGGACGCAAATATAACAAAAAGCCCAGTGCATGTGTACGCCTGGGCTTATTTCCGTTTTCTTAAATTATATTGATTTGATCAGCAAGAAGAGAGCAACTGAAGTAATAAGGAAGGCTATAGCGGCAAAAGCGGTATACTTGCCCAGCAATGCATCAATAGTACGCCCCTTGTTCTTTCCAAAGAAGGTTTCAGCTCCACCTGCTATCGAACCTGACAAACCAGCTTGCTTTCCAGATTGAAGTAATACAATAACAATTATCGAGATAGCAAAAATGATGTGAAGTATATTGA